>CALXPS010000020.1 GCA_944390405.1 uncultured Clostridia bacterium
AAAGTTGACAAAATTAAAAGCTTATGGTTCTAAGCTTTAAGTTACTTAATATATTCAAAAAAATGTCAAACTACGGATATACACATAAAGATAGATGTTAAAAAATAATTCACAAAATCCTATGTAAGTTTTTACATGGGATTTTAGTTATCATTCAGAATTACTACTATAAAATCCGCCCAATCTTATCAGAGTTTTATATTTAGAATAAATCGAGCCCACGACGGAAACGCCTACGAAGTTTTTCGGGGGTCCTCAATTTATTCTAAATATAAAAATCCTGCGTTGGGCTACAAAGTGCTATTAATTAATTTGGTCTGTACAGTAACAGATTTTTATATAAAAAAATAACAAAAAAAGTATCAAAAATCGACAAAAGTATGTTATAATAAAGATATGTGAATTTAACATATAATAAAAAACAGAAAGAGGAAAAGTATGAAAGAAATTATTCATGTAGGAATTGACGTAGGTTCTACTACTGTAAAGATAGTGGTAATGAACCAAGATTTAGAAGTTTTATATAGTACATATAAAAGACATTTTTCAGATACAAAAAATACAGTATGTGAATGTTTAGAGGAATTAGTTAAAAAATTTGCAGATTATGATATGACAATTGCACTAACAGGCTCAGGAGCTTTATCTGTATCAGAATTTTTAGGATTACCATTTATACAAGAAGTTGTGGCTTGCAAGAGAACAGTAGAAAAATATATTCCACAAACAGACGTAGTAATAGAACTAGGTGGAGAAGATGCAAAAATTATATATTTTGGAAAATCAATAGAGCAAAGAATGAATGGAACTTGTGCAGGTGGAACAGGAGCATTTTTAGATCAAATGGCTACATTACTAAATACAACAACACCAGGTCTAAATGAACTTGCAAAAAATTATAATACAATTTACCCAATAGCTTCAAGATGTGGAGTTTTTGCTAAAACTGACATACAACCACTTTTAAATGAAGGGGCAGCTAAAGAAGACATTGCTGCTTCAATTTTCCAAGCGGTTGTAAATCAAACAATAAGTGGTTTGGCATGTGGTAGGCCAATAAGAGGTAAAGTAGCATTTTTAGGAGGGCCACTTAGCTATTTATCAGAACTTAGAAAAAGATTTATAGAAACATTATCTTTAACAGATGATGAAATAATAGTTCCAGAAGATGCTCATCTTTTAGTTGCAAAAGGTGCAACACTAGATTCTGTACAATATAATCCAATATCAATAGAAAAATTAAAAAGTAAAATAGAACTTTTGAAAAATTATCATGATACAGCTTCAGATTCTCTAAAACCTCTATTTACAATAGAAAACGAATATAAAGAATTTAAAGAAAGACATAGCAAACATAATGTGCCTAAAAGAGATTTAGAAAAATTTTCAGGAGACTGTTTTATAGGTATAGATGCAGGCTCAACAACAAGTAAGATAGTATTAATAGATGAAGAAGCAAATTTACTATATTCTTCATATAAAAATAATGAAGGAAAACCATTACAAACAGTTATAGGAATGTTAAAAGAATTATATAGTGTTCTTCCTAAAAAAGCAGTTATAAGATATGCTGGTTCAACAGGATATGGAGAAAAGCTAATACAAACAGCACTAAACCTAGAAATTGGGGAGATTGAAACAATAGCACATTATACAGCAGCAAAAAAATTCATGCCAAATGCTACAAGTATTGTAGATATTGGTGGTCAAGATATGAAATATATAAAAATAAAAAATGGAGCTGTTGATAATATAATGCTAAATGAAGCATGCTCATCAGGTTGTGGTTCATTTATAGAAACATTCGCAAAAAGCTTAAACTTAAGTATAGAAGAATTTGTAGAAGAAGCAATAAAATCAAACCGACCAGTAGATTTAGGTTCAAGATGTACTGTATTTATGAATTCGAAAATAAAACAAGCACAAAAAGAAGGATATACAGTAGGAGACATATCAGCAGGACTTTCATATTCAGTTATAAAAAATGCGATTCAAAAAGTAATGAAAATAAGAGATGTTGAAACATTAGGAGATTCAATTGTAGTACAAGGAGGAACCTTCTATAATGATGCAGTATTAAGAGCATTTGAATTAATAGTGGGAAAAGAAGTTATAAGACCAGATATAGCAGGACTTATGGGAGCATATGGAATAGCTTGCCTTGCTAAAGATGAATTTGATTTAAATAATGATAAAAAGTATGTTTCAAGAATATCAAAAAATGAAGAATTAGATAATTTGCAGGTAACAGTTGTACATACAAGATGCCATGGTTGTGAAAATAACTGTTTACTTACAATAAATGAATTTTCTAGTGGAAAACGTTTCATATCAGGAAATAGATGTGAAAGAGGAGCAGGAATAGAAAAAAGCAAAACACAAATACCAAATCTTTATAAATATAAATACCAAAGATTATTCCAATATAGACCATTAGAAGAAGAAAATGCAAAAAGAGGAACAATAGGAATTCCAAGAGTTTTAAATATATATGAAGACTATCCTTTCTGGTTTACCCTATTTACAAATTTAGGATTTAGAGTAGTATTATCAGAAAAGAGTGATAGAAAAACATATGAAAAAGGAATGGAATCAATGCCTTCAGAATCTGTTTGCTATCCTGCAAAACTAAGCCATGGGCATATTGTAAGCTTAATAAACCAAGGAGTAAAGACAATATTTTATCCTTGTATGATGTATTCAAGAAAAGAAGATCCAGAAGCGAATAACAAATACAATTGTCCAATAGTTGTATCATATTCAGAGGTTCTAAAAAATAATGTAGAAGAACTAAAATCACAAGGAATTAAGTTCTTAAACCCATTCTTACCATTTGATAGACAAGGGTTAGTAAAAAGACTATATGAATTGGAAGAATTTAAAGAATATAAGTTTACTAAAAAAGAATTAAAACAAGCTGTAGAAAAAGCAGAGCAAGAATATCAAAGATATAAAGCAGATGTTAGAAAAAAAGGAGAAGAAACACTAGCATACATAAAAGAACATAATATTAAAGGAATTGTACTTGCAGGAAGACCATACCATATCGACCCAGAAATAAACCACGGGATAGATACAATGATAACAACACTTGGTTTATGTGTTTTATCAGAAGATAGCATAGCACATCTATCAACAGTAAAAAGACCAATAAGGGTAGTAGACCAATGGGTATATCATTCAAGATTATACAGAGCAGCTGATGTTGTTGGAAATAATAAAAACTTAGAGCTTGTTCAATTAAACTCATTTGGCTGTGGAGTAGATGCAGTTACAACAGATCAAGTAGAAGAAATTTTGGCAAGTTTTGGAAAAATGTATACATTAATAAAAATAGATGAAGTAAACAATCTAGGAGCAATAAGAATAAGAATTCGTTCATTAATTGCAAGTATGAATAAAAGAAGTAAAATACAACCAAAATGTATAGGCAAATATGAAATACAGAAAGTAGAATTTACAAAAGAAATGAAAAAAGATTACACAATATTAGTTCCACAAATGGCTCCAATACATTTTGAAATATTTGAAAAAGTTTTACAATCAGAAGGATATAAAGTAAAACTATTAAGAGAATGTACACCACATACAGTAGAAACAGGCTTAAAATATGTAAATAATGATGCATGTTACCCATCTATTTTAACAATAGGTCAGCTACTAGAAGAAGTTGAATCAGGGGAATATGATACAAATAAATTAGCATTAATGATGTCTCAAACAGGTGGTGGATGTAGAGCAACAAATTATATAGGATTTATAAGGAAAGCATTAAGAGATGCAGGCTATCCAAACATACCAGTAATATCATTCAACTTTGTTGGACTAGAAAAAAACTCAGGTTTTAAAATAACTTTACCATTAGTTAATAAGCTAATAAAAGCTGTAATATATGGGGACTTGTTACAAAAATTACTTTATAAAAACAGAGCTTATGAAGTAAACAAAGGAGAAACAGAAAAGTTATATCATGAATGGCTAGAAAAATGTAAAAAACTATCAGTAGAAGCAACAGTAAAAGAATTCAATCAAAGCCTATATGATATGGTAAATGATTTTGAAAAGATTGAATTAGACACATCAATAGAAAAACCAAAAGTAGGAATAGTAGGAGAAATTCTAATTAAATACCATCCATTTGGAAATAACTATTGCAATGACCTTCTAGATAAAGAAGGAGCGGAAGTTATTATGCCAGATTTAATGGGCTTTGTAAAATATGTAATGATGAATGGTATAGTAAAAGAAAAAATACTAGGAAAAATAAACTTTACATCAAAAATATATAGAGTCGCAATAAAGATTGTAAACAGAATAGAAAAAGATTATAAAAAAGCATTAGAAGGCTCATCAAAAGGATATTTGCCACCATGCAATATTGAAGAACTAGCAGAAATGGTAGAAGACATTTTATCAACAGGAAATCAAACAGGAGAAGGATGGATACTAACAGCAGAAATGCTAGAATTTATGCAAAATGGAATACAAAACATAGTATGTTTACAACCATTTGCGTGTCTGCCAAATCATGTAGTTGGAAAAGGAGTAATAAAAACAATACGAAACAAATATCCAGAAGCAAATATTGCAGCAATAGACTATGACCCAGGAGCAAGTGAGAGTAACCAAATAAATAGAATAAAACTATTAATAACAATAGCAAAGGATAACATTAAATTAAAAGAAAAAAGAAAGGAAATAGAGCAAGAAGAAAACACAGAAAAACAAAAACTAATAAAGACATAATTATAAAGGACGACTAATACTCGTCCTTTAAATTACATAGAAAAATTAATGAAAAACAATATGCAAAATACGAACAAATTTTCTAAAAACTATTGACAATTTAGAGTAAAAGATATAAAATACAAACAGAAATTTGGTAGGAGGTAAAGATATGTTATCTACATTGCATATAAAAAATATAGGGATTATAGATGATTTGTCAATAGATTTTAATGAAGGATTTAATGTTCTAACAGGAGAAACAGGAGCAGGAAAAACACTTATTATAGGTTCTTTAGGAATTTTAGCAGGTGGTAGATTTTCAAAAGAAATGATAAGAAAAGGTGAAGAGTATTCTTTAATAGAAGCAAGCATTTTTTACCCACAAAGTGAATTAGCCGAAGATGGAAATATTATAATTTCAAGAGAAATTTATTCAAATGGAAGAAACACTTGTAAAATAAATGGAAAACTTGTAACTGTATCAGAACTAAAAAACTTTATGAGTCAAATAATTGATATTCATGGACAGCACGATAATCAAAATTTGCTAGATAGTATGAAACATATTAATTACCTAGATAGTTTTATAGGTGAAGAATTACAAAATATAAAAAATGAATACCAAAAATATTTTAGCGAATATAATGAAATAAAAAATAAATTAAAAAACAATTATGGTGATGCAACAGAAAGGGAAAGAAGACTAGATTTATTAAGATATCAATATAATGAAATAGACACAGCGAATTTAAAAACAGGAGAAGACGAGGAACTTAAAGAAAAACATAACATAATGGTAAATAGTGAAAAGCTAAAAGAGAACTTAAATGTAATAGATGTAAATATAAATGAAAATGCAATAGAATATATATCAAATTCAATTAGATGTTTAGAAAAAATAGAAGATTATGGAGAAATATATAAGGAAAAATTAACAGAAATGAAAAGCATATATTATGAGTTACAAGAAACTGCAAGAGATTTATCTAATTTAAAAGAAGAAGCCAATTTTGATGAAAGTCAAAGAGATGAAGTAGAAAGAAGACTAGATACAATAACTTCTTTAAAAAGAAAATATGGAGATACTATAGAAGGAATACTAGAATATAAAGAAAAACTTGAATTAGAAATAGAACAAATCGAAAATTCGGAACAAATAAATAAAAAACTTAGAATAGAACTAAAACAAACTGAAGATAAAATGAATTTATTGTCAGAAAGAATGAATGAAATAAGAAATAGATATGGAATTATATTATCAAATAAAATAAATGAAGAATTAAAAGACTTAAATATGCCAAATGCTAAGTTTAATATAAAAGTTGAAAAGCAGGAGATATATAATTTAAATGGATATGATAAAGTAGAATTTGTAATATGTACGAATGTAGGTGAAGAATATAAAGAACTTATAAAAATAGCATCAGGTGGAGAAATGTCTAGAATAATGCTAGCAATTAAAACTGTACTTGCAGATGTTGATGAAGTACCAATATTAATATTTGATGAAATAGATACAGGAATAAGTGGGAAAGCCGCAAAATCAGTAGCAGAAAAAATGAAAGTAATATCAAAAAAACATCAAACAATATGCATAACACATTTAGCAGCAATAGCAGCACAAGGAGATAATAATTATTATATATATAAAGAAGTAGATGAAGAAAAAACAAGAACAAACATAAAACAATTAAATGAACAAGAAACAATATATGAAATAGCTCGTATCGCTAATGGAGATATAACAGATGTGGCACTAGAAAATGCAAAAGAATTAAGAAAAGTTAGTTAGAGGTTATTGAATTAATATGGAAAATATTGTATTATATTTTAGGGAGGACTAAAAATGGATTTATCTAATGAAAATGTTATTCACAAAAAAGAAGCAGGGATAGAATATCTCCAGTTTAGAAAACTACTAGAATATAAAGATAATATAACACATGCTTTTACAATAGGAATAGATAAAGATTATAGAATGCCTTTATACAATTCTACTCAAAACAGATTAACAAAAGAACAAATAGAAGAAAATAAAAATAATTATAAAAAAATTTGCAAAACTATAGGAATAGAATATAACGATATTGTAAAAACAAATCAAGTACATAAAGATATTATAAAAAATATAGATAAAAAAATAAATATAGGTAGCCCAGACTTTTGCGAAAAAGAATATGCAGAAACAGATGGATTAATAACAAATAAAAAGAAACTTGCAATATGTGCAACATGTGCAGATTGCATAATTATGATGATGTATGATAAAAAGAAAAAAGTTGTAGCAAATGTTCATTCAGGTTGGAGAGGCACAGTTCAAAAAGTAGCAGAAAAAACTATATGCAAAATGGAAGAGTTGTATAACTGCAATCCTAAAGATATAATATGTTGTATAAGCCCAAGTATAAGAAACTGTCATTTCGAAGTAGGAGAAGATGTAAAAAATATATTTGAAGAAACTTTTACAACAATGGCAGATGAAATAATAAAAAAACAAGAAAAATGGTATATTGATACAGTGAAATTAAATATAGAAATGTTAAAAAGCAAAGGGCTGAAAGAAGAAAACATAGTAGATTCAAAAATATGTACTGTTTGTAATTCTAATCTAATACATTCATACAGAGGCTCAAATAAACACAATGGACTAGAAATTGGAATTATAGAGCTAAAATAAAGGGAGAATAAAAACGAAATGAAAGCAATTAAACACTTTAATTTAATAACAAAACATAAATGGATAGTTTTCAAATTATGTTTGAAGGCAGGAATTCCATTTAGAGGACTAATGCATGATTTATCAAAATATTCTCCAACAGAATTCATAGAATCTGCTAAATTTTATGTAGGAGATCATAGCCCAATAACAGAGGCTAAAAAAGCAAATGGATATTCCAAAGCATGGTTACACCATAAAGGAAGAAACAAACATCATTATGAGTATTGGTATGATGCAAAAGCACCAGATAAAACGCCAGTAATTCCATATAAATATGCAGTAGAGATGGTTTGTGATACTCTAGCAGCTGGAAAAATATATCTAGGAAAAAATTGGAACAATAATAGTCAGCTAGCATATTGGCTTAGAACAAAAGACTTAGAATATATTAATTTGAAAACAGCAGATTTTCTAGAAGCAGTTTATACAGAAGTAAGCAAAAATGGTATAGATAAGACAATAAATAAAGCAAACTTAAAGAAGCTATACAATAAATATTGTGAATAATATTGACATATACAAACAAAAGTTCTATAATTGTTATAGGTGATGCTAAATGGATAAAAAAATACTACATATAGATGTTAATAATGCATTTTTAAGTTGGTTAGCAGTATATAAGTTAAAATGTGGAGAAACATTAGATATAAGAAATATTCCAGCAATCATAGGTGGAGATGAAGAAGCAAGAAAAGGTGTAGTTTTAGCTAAAAGCATGAAAGCTAAAGAGTTTGGAATAATAACAGGAGAACCCATATATCAAGCTAAGAAGAAATGTCCACAAATACAAGTATTTAAAGGTAATCTTGATATATATAGAGAATATTCAAACAAACTATACAAACTATTATTAGAATATACAGATAAAATAGAAAGATTTAGCATAGACGAATGTTTTTTAGATATGACAGAATATTTAATGAAAGATACATTAGAAAATAAAGCTAAAGAAATACATAAAAGAGTAAAACAAGAATTAGGATTTACGGTAAATATAGGAATATCTAATAATAAATTGTTAGCAAAAATGGCATCAGATTTTGAAAAACCAGACAAGATACATACTTTATATACAAGCGAGATACAAACCAAAATGTGGAATTTACCAGTATCAGAATTATTTATGCTTGGGAAAAAGAGTGTTCCTAAATTATATAAAATGGGAATAAAAACAATAGGAGATTTAGCAAAAAAAGATAGACAACTATTAATAAAAACTTTTGGAAAACATGGCAATATGATGTGGGAATATGCTAATGGGATAGATAACTCAGAAGTAAACTACAAGTATGAAAAACCAAAATGCATAGGTAATTCTATTACTTTACCTATGGATATATGTAATATAGAAAAATTAGAAAAAGTACTATTAGGTCTTACAGAACAAGTAACATATAGATTAAGAAAAAGTAACTTAGTAGCAAATAGTGTAAATGTACAACTAAGAACTAAAGACTTTATAGATACGTCTCATCAAGGAAAACTAGATATAGCGACATCTAGTACACAACAAATATATACTAAAGCAAAAGCTTTATTAAGAGAAATGTACAATGAAGGAACTTTTATAAGACTTGTGGGAGTAAGAGTAGACAAGCTAGAAGATAAAGAACAAAGACAATTATCATTATTTGAAAATAAAGATAAAGAAAAGTTAGATAAAATAGATAGTGTGATGGATAATTTAAAAGAAAAATATGGCTATAATTCAATAACTTTTGCGGGTAGAATAGAAAAAAAGGAGTAATTATTATGATAAATAAAAAATTTATAATTAATAATGAAAATGTAGAATATTATACAGATAGCATAGCTAAATGGATAAAAGAACAAGTGCAAACTTCAGGAGCAAGTGGAGTAGTACTAGGAATGAGTGGAGGAGTAGATTGTAGCACTGTCGCCAGATTATGCCAAAAAGCAGAAATTAACATTCACTTAGTTTTAATGCCATATGGAGAAAATATGAATAATTCAAAAAGCTATGAGCATGCAATGGAATTAATAGACAAATATAATTTTGAATATCATATATTCGATATAAAAAAAGCAGTAGATGATTTAACAATTAATTCAGATGAAACAAATGGTAAAAACATTAAATTAGCAGTAGCGAACTTAAAACCTCGTATAAGAATGACATACCTTTATGAATATGCACGGAATAAATAATTTATTGGTAATTGGAACAGGAAATTTATCAGAACGTACAGTAGGATATTTTACTAAGTGGGGAGATGGTGCTAATGACTTCAACCCAATAGCAAAGCTTACAAAAAAAGAAGTATATATTGTAGCAAAACATTTACAAGTGCCTGATAGTATAATAAATAAAAAACCATCAGCAGACCTTTGGAATGGACAAACAGATGAAGCAGAACTTGGAATAAAATACGAACAAATAGATGAATTTATTCTAACAGGGACATCAGGGGATACTGAAATTGATAATAAAATACGTGATAAGATTAAAAAAAATATGCATAAAACAAATTCAATACCGATATTTGAGGGATAATATAATTGGAGGAGAAAAATGAAAAAAATTGCAATAATTGCAGCAATGGAACAAGAATTATCAGCAATAAAAAATAAATTTACAAAAATAGAGGAAAAGACTTTAAGAGATTTAAAATATTATGTTGGAAGACTAAACGATAAAGAAGTAATACTAATAAGAAGTGGTATAGGGAAGGTAAATGCTGCAAGAATAACACAAATGCTAATAGATAAATTTGATTTAGACTACATAATAAATATTGGAACAGCAGGAGCAACAAACGAAAATCTAGAAATTGGAGATATAGTAATTGGAGAAAATTTAGTTCAACACGATTTTGATACAACAGCTTTTGGAGATGAAAAAGGATATATAACAGGAACAGGAAAAATATTTAAAAGTGATATGGCACTTATATCAAAATATAAATCCTATGTTGAACAAAACATAAAAAAATGCAATGTAATAATTGGAACAATAGCTTCAGGAGACATATTCTGCACAGAACAATGGATGAAAGAAAAAATACGTAGTAAATTTAATGCAGACTGTGTAGAAATGGAAGGAGCTGCAATTGCACAAATATGTAAACTAAATAATATACCATTTATTGTAATACGCTCAATATCAGACAAACCAAACGGTAAAAACCATATTGATTTTAACGAATTCATAGAAATGGCATCAAAAAGATGTGCAGACATAATATGGGAATGTGAAAGAAACTAACCTATTAAATAGAGGAAATTGTGCTATAGCTATTGCAAAAAACGAATTTTATGATATAATAATGTAGTTTAAGGTTAACATATGGATAGAAAGGATTGAATTTAAACAATGAAAGTAAAAGTAGAAAATGTTGAAAATAAAGCAAATGAGGTAAAAATAGAATTTACAGTAGAGGCTGAAAAATTTAATGAAGCTATACAAAATGTTTATAAGAAAAATGCTAAATATTTTAATATACCAGGATTTAGAAAAGGAAAAGCACCTTTTAAAATGGTAGAAAAAGCATATGGAATACAAATATTTTATGAAGATGCTTTCAATGAAATAGCAGGAGAAGTATATAGCAAAGGGCTAGAAGATAACAAAATAGAAGCAGTAAGTAAACCAGAAATTGATATAGTACAAATAGAATCTGGAAAAGACTTAATATTTACAGCAGTTGTTCAAACAAAACCAGAAGTAAAATTAGGAAAATATAAAGGTATAGAAATTAAAAAAGTAGAGTATAATGTATCTGACGAAGACGTTGAACACGAATTGTCTCATATTGCAGAACACAATGCAAGACTAGTAGCAGTAGAAGATAGACCAGTAGAAAAAGGAGATACAACAATTATAGACTTTGAAGGATTTACAGATGGTAAAGCATTCGAAGGTGGAAAAGCAGAAAACTACGAATTAGAAATAGGAAGTGGAAGATTTATCCCAGGATTTGAAGACCAAATAATTGGAATGAAAATCGATGAAGAAAAAGATATAAATGTAAAATTCCCAGAAGATTATCCATCTAAAGATTTAGCAGGAAAAGATGCAACATTTAAAATTAAATTACATGAAATAAAGAAAAAAGAACTACCAGAAATAAATGATGAATTTGCAAAAGATGCAAGCGAATTCGATACATTAGAAGAATGGAAAAAATCTATAAAGGAAAAACAAGAAAAAGAAAATAGCTCAAAAGCAAAATTTGAAATGGAAGAAGAAGCAATTGCAGAAGCTTGCAAAAATGCAACAGTAGATATACCAAGTGGTATGATAGAAACACAAATTGACAATATGGAACAAGACATAGCATCAAGATTAAGTTATCAAGGAATGAATTTAGACCAATATCTACAAATGATTGGAAAAACAAAAAAAGAATTCAGAGATGAATATAAAGAAGAAGCAGAAAAACAAGTGAAAACAAATTTAGTATTAGAAGCAATAATGAAAGAAGAAAAAATAGAAGTTACAAAAGAAGAAATTGAAGCAAAAATTAAAGAAATGGCAGAAATGTATGGACAAAAAGAAGAAGCAGTTAAAAACAATGTGCAACTAACAAGATATGTAGAAGAAACTTTAAAAACAGAAAAAACAATTCATTATATTGTAGATAATGCTAAAATAAAATAGGCAGAATTTACAAGGGGCTACCACCTTTTGTGTTAGCCCCTAGTTTTACATAAAATAAAAGTTAAGGAAAGGAAGAATTTTATTATGGAAAAAAATAGTTTAGTACCTTATGTAATAGAACAAACAAGTAGAGGAGAAAGATCATATGATATATTCTCAAGACTTTTAAAAGATAGAATAATATTTTTAAGTGAAGATGTAAATCATGTTACTGCAAGTTTAGTTGTAGCACAAATGTTATTTTTAGAGTCTGAAGATCCAGACAAAGAAATTTCATTTTATATTAATAGCCCAGGAGGGTCTATAACAGATGGAATGGCAATAGTAGACACAATGAACTATATCAAATGCCCAGTTTCAACAATATGTGTAGGATTAGCTGCCAGTATGGGATCTGTACTATTGGCATGTGGAACAAAAGGAAAAAGATTTGCAACTCCAAATGCAGAAGTATTAATACATCAACCATTAATTTCAGGAGGATTAGCAGGTCAAACAACAGAAATAAAAATACATGCAGATCATATGGTAAAGACAAGAGAAAAATTAAATAAATTATTAAGTGAAAAAACAGGCCAAAGTTTAGAACAAATAGAAAAAGATACCGAAAGAGACCACTATATGACAGCTCAAGAAGCTTTAGAGTATGGGCTAATAGACGGCATAATGGATTATAGAAAATAAATTTGTATAGGAAAGGATGTAGTAAATGTCAAACAAAAAAGAATTAAATGAAATAAGATGTTCTTTTTGTGGTAAAGCTCAAGAAATGGTTAAAAAACTTATTGCTGGACCAAAATCAGTATATATTTGTGATGAATGTATAAATGTATGTAACAGTATAATAGAAAGTGAAGTTTATGATGAAGAGTTAGGCTATGAAGATGTAAAAACAGAAGAAATACCAACACCGGCTGAGATTAAGAATATATTAGATGAATATGTAATAGGTCAGGACGAAGCAAAGAAAACGTTAGCAGTAGCGGTATATAATCATTATAAAAGAATTAATTGCAAAGAAATTATAGATGATGTAGAAATACAAAAAAGTAATATTTTGCTATTAGGTCCAACAGGATGTGGAAAAACACTTTTAGCACAAACATTAGCAAGAATCCTAAATGTACCATTTGCAATAGCTGATGCAACAACACTTACAGAAGCAGGATATGTAGGAGAAGATGTTGAAAATATACTTTTAAAACTTATTCAAGCAGCTGAATTTGATGTAGAAAAGGCACAAAAAGGGATTATATATATAGATGAAATAGATAAAATAACAAGAAAATCAGAAAATCCATCTATAACAAGAGATGTAAGTGGAGAAGGTGTGCAACAAGCATTACTAAAAATAGTAGAGGGAACAGTAGCTTCAGTACCACCACAAGGAGGCAGAAAACACCCACACCAAGAATTCATACAAATAGATACAACAAACATATTATTTATTTGTGGAGGAGCATTTGAAGGCTTAGAAAAAATAATAAAAGATAGAACAAATAAAAAAGCATTAGGTTTTGGGGCACAAATTGAAAGTAGAAAAGACTTACACGACAGATATAAAATATTTGAACAATTATTACCACAAGACTTATTAAAATTCGGATTAATTCCGGAATTTGTAGGAAGATTGCCAATTATAGCAACTCTTCAAGAACTAGATAGAGAAGCTTTAATAGAAATAGTAACAAAGCCTAAAAATGCATTAGTAAAACAATACAAAAAACTATTAGAATTAGATGGTGTAGAACTAGAATTTGAACAAGAAGCATTAAATGCAATAGTAGACAAAGCTATAGATAGAAACACAGGTGCAAGAGGTTTACGAGCAATAGTGGAAGATATAATGAGAGATATAATGTTTGATGTTCCAAGTAATATGAGGATAGAAAAATGCATTATAACTAAAGATACTGTAGAGAAAAAAGCTCCACCAATATTAGAATTATGCAAAGAAAATGAAATAGATCCTAGAAGAGGAATTGTTAAAAAGAGAAAAATACAACCAACAAAAAATATAGAAACAGCATAAAAGACGGGACATTATAATTCCCGTCTTAAAAAATATAAAAAGTATAGAGAGGAATAAAATGAAAGAAAAAGTAAAAGAATTATTAAGTAAGATAAACAGACCAGGAATGCCAGAATTAATGGAATTTTTGGAAAAATCAGATTATTATGAAGCACCAGCAAGTACAAAATACCATGGTGCATACAAAAAGGGTTTAATAGAACATAGTTATAAAGTATATGAAATATTGAAAGAAAAAGTAGAATTTCACAAACTACAAATAAGTGAAGAAACATTAATAATAGTAACATTACTACATGATTTATGTAAGGTAAATTTCTACAAAGTAGATTATAGAAATGCAAAAAATGCAAAAGGAGAATGGGAAAAAGTACCATACTACACAATAGAAGATACAATACCATATGGACATGGAGAAAAATCAGTAATGATGATAACAGAATACATAAAATTAACAAATGAAGAAAAATATGCTATTCGTTGGCATATGGGATTTTCAGAACCAAGAGAGCAATATGGTACATTGGGGCAAGCATTTAAAAAATATCCTCTAGCATTATTATTACATGAAGCAGATATGGAAGCAACATATTTTTATAACATATAGGAAAAAAATATTAGGTAACAATACAGAATATTCACCTTTTTTATTAATACAACATACAATATAATAGATATGCAAAAAGCATAAAAAAAAAAAAGGATGGATGAAAAAATGGAAATGGAATTTGAAAATAAAAAAATATGCCATGATGTTAAAGTAGATGGATTTATAGAAAAAGGAAAACAATTTGATTTAGAAATAACATTACCAGAAGACAACAGAAATGTAATATATGGAGTAATAAAAGATTGCTATAAAGAACCAGTAGAAGACGCAGTAGTAAAACTAATAGAAGTATGCTATGACTATGGAAAAGAAGAAAGAAACCCAGTATCACACACATTTACAGATAAAGACGGTGAATTCGTTTTTGGACCATTATGCCCAGACAAAAAATATGAAATACAAATATGGGTAGACAGAGTAAAACACTGCAAACAATGTGTAGAATGTAAAAGACATGGAAAATGTTTAAAAGGTGTAAAACTAGAATGTAAAGACTACCACAAACCAGAATGTAAAGACGAAAAATCAGACGAAATGTGCAAATAAAATCTTTCAAATCAAACTACTTGATATATATTGCAAGTAAGTCTGAATGGTAACCAAAAGTCAACAATTTTTTCAAAAGTCAACAATTTTTTCAAAATTTGTTGACTTTTTTAGAAAAAAGTGGTATTTTATTTAAGATGAATTTTTAAGAGGTGTGAAAAGTGAAAATAAAGGTAACAAATTTCCCAAAAACAAATATATTAACAGTATGCAAAAATTTTGTTTCTATAATTGTTTCATTTTTCATTTATTTACAAAATATTTATTTATTGAATAATTTATATAAAAAAGAATTAATTAATTAGTTTATTAATTAATTCTTTTTTTATGCGAGCAAGGAGGAAAAATGAAAAGAGAGTTTAATAGAAAAATCATATTAGAAGATGGAACAGAATATTATGGATATGGTTTTGGTGCAAATACAGAAGCAATTTGCGAATTAGTTTTCAATACTTCAATGGTAGGATATCAAGAGATCATTTCAGACCCATCATACACATACCAGATGGTAGTTATGACATATCCATTAATAGGAAATTATGGAATAGCAGACGAAGATTATGAAACAAAGCAACCTACTATAGGTGGAATGGTAGTTAGGGAATATAATGGACAGCCAAGTAATTTTAGATATACAAAAACATTATCTGAAATACTAGAAGAAAACAATATTCCAGGAATAGAAGGTATTGATACTAGAAAATTAACAAGAAGTATAAGAGACTTAGGAAGTAGAAAGGCATTAATAACAGATATAGAAACAACCCTTGAAGAAGGTTTGAAAAAAATAAAAGGATATGAAATTCCAAAAGATGCTGTAGCAAAAGTAAGTTCTAAAAAGAAATGGTATTCAAGAACTTCAAATCCAAAATATAATGTAGTTGCAATTGATTGTGGAATAAAGTTAAATATAGTTAGAAGTTTAAATAAAAGAGGATGTAATGTAACAGTTGTGCCATATAATACTACTCCCGAAGAAATAGCAAATTTGAAACCAGATGGAGTTTTCTTTTCAAATGGTCCAGGAGATCCAGAAAATGTAACAGAAACAATAGAATTAATAAAACAGATAAAAGGAAAATATCCAATATTTGGTATATGTTTGGGACATCAATTAATAAGTTTAGCTTATGGGGCAAAAACATACAAATTAAAATTTGGGCATAGAGGAGGTAACCACCCTGTAAAAAATTTAGAAACAGGGAAAATAGAAATAACAAGTCAAAATCATGGATATGCTGTTGATGAAGCATCTTTAAGACATACAAATTTGAAAGTAACACATATAAACTTATTAGATAAAACAATAGAAGGTGTAGAAAATAAAAAAGATAAAATCTTTAGTGTTCAATATCATCCAGAGAGTGCACCAGGTCCACAAGATAGTACATATTTATTTGATAAATTTATAAATCTCATGGAGGAGGAAAAATAAATGCCAAAAAGAGAAGATATAAAAAAAGTTTTAGTTATAGGTTCAGGACCAATAGTAATTCGGACAAGCAGCTGAATTTGATTATGCAGGAACTCAGGCTTGCTTAGCATTAAAAGAAGAAGGATATAAAGTAATATTAGTAAACTCAAATCCAGCTACAATAATGACAGATGTAAAAATAGCAGATAAAGTATATATGGAACCACTAACATTAGAATATGTTGCAAAAATATTAAGATATGAAAGACCAGATGCTATTATAGCAGGCATGGGAGGTCAAACAGGTTTAAACATAGCAATGCAACTTAAAGAAAAAGGAATATTACAGGAATGTCAAGTAGAAATGCTGGGGACATCAGCTGAAAGTATTTCAAAAGCTGAAGATAGAGAAAAGTTTAAAAAACTTTGCGAAGAAATAGGAGAGCCTGTACTTGAATCAATAATAGCACATTCAATAGAAGAAGGAATAGAAGCAGCAAACAAAATTGGTTATCCAGTAGTACTAAGACCAGCATTTACCTTAGGAGGAACAGGTGGAGGATTTGCAAATAATGAAGAAGAATTAAAAGAAATAATGAAAAACGCATTAAAATTATCACCAGTAAAACAGGTTCTAGTAGAAAAAAGTATTAAGGGATATAAAGAAATAGAATATGAAGTAATAAGAGATAAAAACGATACAGCAATAACAATATGTAACATGGAAAATGTAGATCCAGTAGGAATACATACAGGAGATTCAATAGTAGTAGCACCTAGTCAAACACTAACCAATAAAGAATATCAATTGTTAAGAGATAGTAGTTTAAAAATTATAAGAGCACTAAAAATAGAGGGAGGTTGTAACGTACAATTTGCATTAGACCCATATTCATTTAAATATTACATAATAGAAGTAAACCCAAGAGTATCACGTTCATCTGCTCTTGCTTCAAAGGCCAGTGGATATCCAATAGCAAGAGTATCAGCTAAAATTGCAATAGGTATGACGTTAGACGAAATACAAATAGCAAATACACCAGCAAGTTTTGAACCAGCATTAGACTATATTGTAACAAAAATGCCAAGATTTCCATTTGATAAATTTAGTGATGCTTCAAACAAACTAAGTACACAAATGAAAGCAACAGGGGAAATAATGAGCATTGGAAGAACCATAGAAGAAAGCTTCTTAAAAGCAGTAAGGTCATTAGAAATAGGAGTTTGCCATTTATATATGAGTAAATTTGCAGAAAAACAACAAGAAGAACTAATGCAATATATAACGCTTGGAACAGATGATAGGATATTTGCAATAGCTGAGCTACTTAGAAGAGGAGTAGACAAAGGACTTATAAATAACTCTACAAAAATAGATATGCTTTTCTTAGATAAAATTAAAAAAATAGTTCAATTTGAACAAGAACTAATAAATAATAAAGACGATATAGAAACGTTAAAACAAGCAAAAAAGATTGGTTTTAGTGATAAATACATAGCTAAACTATGGAACAAAGAAGAAAATGAAATATATAATTTAAGAAAAGAAAACAACATATTCCCAGCATATAAAATGATAGATACATGTAGTAGCGAATTTGAAAGCTATGTGCCATACTTCTACTCTACATATGAAGATGAAAATGAATCAATAGTAAGTAAAAATAAAAAGATAATAGTATTAGGTTCAGGACCAATTAGAATAGGGCAAGGAGTAGAGTTTGATTATTCTACAGTACATGCAGTACAAACAATTAAGGAAAATGGATATGAAGCAATAATAATAAATAATAATCCAGAAACAGTATCAACAGACTATACAACAAGTGATAAGTTATATTTTGAACCACTTACAACAGAAGATGTTATGAATATTATAAACCTAGAAAAACCAGAAGGAGTTATAGCATCACTAGGAGGACAAACAGCAATAAACCTAGCAGAAGGATTAATGAAACTAGGAGTAAAAATAATAGGAACAGATTTCGAAGCAATAGAAAAAGCAGAAAATAGAGATAAATTTGAAAAGGTAATGGAAAATTTAAAAATACCACAACCAAAGGGAGCAGCAGTAACAAAAATAAAAGAAGGAATATCTGTGGCAGAAGAAATAGGGTATCCTGTTCTAGTAAGACCAAGCTATGTATTAGGTGGAAGAGCAATGCAGATAGTAGGGGATAAAAAATCACTAGAAAGATATTTGAAAACAGCAGTAGAAATAGATGAAAAACAGCCTGTACTAGTAGATAAATATATAATGGGTAAAGAACTTGAAGTAGATGCAATATGTGATGGAAAAGACGTGTTTGTACCAGGAATAATGGAACTTGTAGAAAAAACGGGAGTACATTCAGGAGATAGTATAAGTGTGTATCCAACATTTAGTGTAAGTCAGAAAGTAAAAGATACAATATTAGATTATACAAAAAAATTAGGATTAGGAATAGGTATAAAAGGACTATATAATATACAATTTATAGTAGATAAAGAAGAAAATGTATATGTAATAGAAGTAAATCCAAGGTCATCAAGAACAGTGCCATTTTTATCAAAAGCAACAGGATACCAAATAGCAGATATGGGAACATTAGTTATGTTAGGTAAATCTTTAAAAGAGCAAGGGGTAAATGACTTATATCCAAAGGAAAAAGAAAAGTGGTATGTAAAAGTTCCTACATTTTCATTTTCAAAACTAAATGGATTAGATGCATACTTATCACCAGAAATGAAATCAACAGGAGAAGCAATAGGATATGATAGTAAATTAACAAGAGCATTATATAAAGCATTACAAGCTTCAGGAATGAATGTAGCAAATTATGGAACAATTTTTGTAACTATAGCAGATAAGGATAAAGAAGAAGCATTACCACTAGTAAGGAGATTTTACAATTTAGGTTTTAATATAGAAGCAACAAAAGGAACAGCAGAATTTTTAAAACGTAATGGAATAAGGACAAGAGTAAAAGCCAAAATAAGTGAAGGGAGTGAGGAAATTTTAGAATCAATAAGAAGAGGATATGTGAATTATGTAATAAGTACACAAGAATTAGGCTCACATATTGAAGAAAGTGATGGGTTTCAAATAAGAAGATGTGCAGTTGAAAATAATGTAGCAATGTTTTCTGCACTAGAAACAGTTAAAGTTTTATTAGACATATTAGAAGAAATAACATTATGTATATCAACAATAAATGAATAATTTGTTTATAGAAATGGCTATAAGCTATTTCAAAGAAGGGAGAAAAAAATGAGTAAAGATGTAATAATTGCATGTGATTTTAAAAGTAAAGATGAGGTATTTAATTTCTTAGATTTATTTACAGAAGAAAAACCTTTTATAAAAATAGGAATGGAATTATATTATTCAGAAGGACCTGATATAGTAAGAGAAATAAAAAAGAGAGGACATAAAATTTTCTTGGATTTAAAATTAAATGATATACCAAACACAGTGGAAAAATCAATGAGTGTGTTAGCGAATTTAGATGTAGACATATGTAATCTTCATGCAAGTGGAGGAATTAAAATGATGGAAGCAGCAATACATGGCTTAACTAGAGAAGATGGTTCAAGACCAATGTTAATTGCAGTAACACAACTTACTTCAATAAGCGAAGAAGTAATGCAAAATGAATTATTAATAAATAAACCATTAGACCAAGTAGTAATGAAATATGCAGAAAATGCAAAAATTGCTGGATTAGATGGGGTAGTATGCTCACCATTAGAAGCAAGAAAAGTAAAAGATGTATGCGGAGAAAATTTCATAACAGTAACACCAGGTGTAAGATTTAGTGATGGAGATGCAGGAGATCAAGCAAGAGTAACAACACCAGCACAAGCAAAAGAAATAGGATCAGACTATATAGTACTAGGAAGACCAATCACTCAGGCTGAAAATCCAGTAGAAGCATATAAAAGATGTGTAAGAGAATTTCTAGGAGAATAAGGAGGTAAATTAAATGAAAGAACAAGAAATAAAAATAGCAAAAGATTTATTAAAAATAAGAGCAGTATTTTTAAGACCAGATGAGCCATTTATTTGGGCAAGTGGAATAAAAAGTCCAATATATTGTGATAATAGATTAACATTAACTGCTCCAGAAGTAAGAAATGATGTAGAAAATGGCTTAGCAGAAGTTATAAAAAAATATTATCCTGAAGCCGAAGTACTAATGGGAACAAGCACAGCAGGAATTGCACATGCAGCAATAACAGGACATATTTTAAATATGCCAATGGGATATGTAAGAGCAGGAGCAAAAGATCATGGAAGGAATAATCAAATAGAAGGTAAACTAGAAAAAGGACAGAAAGTTGTTGTAGTAGAGGATTTAATATCAACAGGTGGAAGTGTAATAGAAGTAGTAAATGTATTAAGAGAACATGGTGCAGAAGTATTAGGAATTGCAAGTATATTTACATATGGAATGAAAAAAGGATTAGACAGAATGAAAGAGGCAAATGTAAAAAATATAAGTTTATCAAATTTTGATACATTAGTAGAAATTGCAGCAGAAGAAGGATACATAAAAAAAGAAGATATTTCAAGATTAATGGCATTTAGAGAGAACCCAAGTGATGAGAGTTGGATTAAATAAAAAGAGAAGGGATGATATAAATGAGAAATTTAATAGATATTACAGATTTATCTGTTGATGAAATAAATGATTTAATAAAAGTAGGAGAAGATATAAAGAAAAATAAAGCAAAATACGCAGAAAAATGTAAAGGAAAACAATTAGCTACTTTATTTTTCGAGCCAAGTACTAGAACAAGATTAAGCTTTGAATCTGCAATGTTAAGCTTAGGAGGAAACACTTTAGGATTTTCATCAGCACAATCTAGCTCAACTGTAAAGGGAGAAAGTATAGCAGATACAATAAGAACAGTAAGCTCTTATGTTGATATAATTGCAATGAGACATCCACAAGAAGGTGCGGCGACAATAGCAGCAACAAGTACAAAAGTTCCAGTAATAAATGCAGGAGATGGTACAAACAGACATCCAACACAAACTTTAACAGATTTAATGACAATAAAAGAAGCAAAAGGAAAATTATCAAATTTTTGTATAGGTATGTGTGGAGACTTAAAATATGGAAGAACAGTACATTCATTAGTTGAAGCATTATCAAGATATGAAAATATTAAATATGTATTTATATCACCAAAAGAATTAAAAATGCCAGAAGAAGTATTAAATATTCTAAAACAAAAAAATATCGAATATACAGAGGTTGAAAGTATAGAAGAAAATATACTAAATTTAGATATTCTTTATATGACAAGAGTTCAAAAAGAAAGGTTTAAAGATGAAAAACAATATGAAAGATTAAAGGATGTGTACATACTAGATAAGGAAAAACTAAAAAATGCAAAAAAGGATTTAGTTATATTACATCCATTACCAAGAGTAAATGAAATAGCAGAAGAAATAGATAATGACCCAAGAGCTTGCTATTTCAAACAAGTAGAAAATGGAAAATACATAAGAATGGCATTAATTTTGAAATTGTTAAATCAATAGAGTAATATAATATAGTAACAAATCAGAGGTTACCATTCAGACCTAGAGACATACAATCCGCTAAAAGTAGGAATTATATGTTTTTTCTCAAGAAAAAATCAAAAGGTCAAGGGGTCACGAGTTGAGCAGCAGGCTGTTTGATTATGTTCTTTCGAAAAGAACATATAATTTCTACTTTTAGCTACAAAGTGCTATCAATTTTTAGAGTGAATTGTAACAAATCAGCGAGAGAATTTACAAAAAATGCTTGCAAATTCGCAAAAAATATAGTACAATAGATAGGTAAAAATTACCTTTTACTTAGCTTAATAGAAAAATCCGACTTTAAGTTCAGTTTAAGGCAAATATAATTAAAAGGAGGAATTCAAAATGACTAAAGAGACTAAACAAGAAATCATTAAAAACTTTGGTAGAGATGAAAAAGATACAGGTTCATCTGAAGTACAAATTGCACTTTTAACACAAAGAATTAATGAATTAACAGAACATTTAAAAGTACACAAAAAAGATAACCATTCAAGACGTGGACTTTTACAAATGGTAGGTAAAAGAAGAAATTTATTAAATTATTTAGCAAAAAATGACTTACCAAAATACAGAGAAGTAGTTGAAAAATTAAATTTAAGAAAATAATTGCAAGAGGCGGATTAATCCGCCTTATTGTGCTATTTTAAGATAAAATATTATGGAAAGTAGCTTGCAAAATGTATTCTAAAAAAAGAATATATTTTAGAGGTTACTACATAATAGAATTATCTTAAAATATATTGCAAAATTGTTTTTAGAAAAAGGAGAGAAATTTTATGTTTAAAACATATTCAATGGAATTAGCAGGAAGAGAGCTTACAATAGAAACAGGTAAATTGGCAGGACTTGCTAATGGTAATGTATTAGTAAGATATGGGGATACAGTTGTTATGGTAAATGTTGTAGCATCTAAGGAACCAAGAGAAGGAATAGACTTTTTCCCATTATCAGTAGATTATGAAGAAAAAATGTATGCAGCTGGTAAAATACCAGGTGGATTTACAAGAAGAGAAGGAAAAGCAGCAGATAAAGCAATTTTAGTATCAAGAGCAATTGATAGACCAATAAGACCACTTTTCCCAAAAGATTTTAGAAATGATGTTGTAGTTACAGCAACAGTATTATCAGTAGAAATTGATAATTCACCAGAGGTATGTGCAATGATAGGTACATCAGCAGCACTTTCAATATCAGATATCCCATTTGGTGGACCAACAGCAGCAGTTAAAGTTGGTTATGTTGATGGAGAATTTGTAATAAATCCAACACTAGAACAAAGAAAAAAATCAGAATTAGATTTACTTGTTGCAGGAACAATGGACAAAATAGCAATGATAGAAGCTGGAGCAAAAGAACTACCAGATGATAAAATGTTAGAAGCTATAAAAACAGGACATGTTGAAATTAAAAAACTTTGTGAATTTATTTCAAAAATAAAAGAAGAAATTGGAAAACCAAAATTTGAATATAAATCTTTTGAAGTAGACCACGATATTTATGAAGAAATAGAAAGTAATTTCTATGATAGAATGTATAAAGATGTACAAGCTCAAGATAAAGAAACACGTGACAGCAACATGGAGAAATTAGCTGAAGATGTTAATGCATATTTTGTAGAAAAATATGGAGAAGAAAAGGCAGAAGAAGTAAAAACAGACATAGCAGATAGTTTATATAAATTAGAGAAAAAAGCTGTAAGAGCAATGATATTAAATGAGCATAAGAGACCAGATGGAAGAGCAATTGATGAAATTAGACCACTTTCATGCGAAGTAGGAATTTTACCAAGGACTCATGGAAGTGCCGTATTTACAAGAGGTCAAACACAAGTAATGTCAATTGCAACTTTAGGTATGACATCAGATGAGCAAATATTAGATGGATTAGATGAAGAAGAAACAAAGAGATATATTCATCAATATAATTTCCCTGGATATAGTGTAGGAGAAGCAAAACCAGTAAGAGGACCTGGAAGAAGAGAAATAGGACATGGAGCATTAGCTGAAAGAGCATTAGTTCCAGTAATACCAAGTGCAGAAGAATTTCCATATACAATAAGAGTAGTATCAGAAGTATTAAGTTCAAATGGTTCTACATCACAAGCAAGTATTTGTGGAAGTACATTAGCATTAATGGATGCAGGTGTTCCAATTAAAGAGCCAGTAGCTGGTATTTCAACAGGTTTAGTAACAGATAGTGAAAATCCAGATAACTATATAATGCTTACAGATATTCAAGGATTAGAAGATTTCTTTGGAGATATGGATTTCAAAGTTGGTGGAACAAAAAATGGTATAACTGCAATACAAGTAGACATAAAAGTTGATGGATTATCATATAAAATAATAGAAGAAGCATTTGCAAGAACAAGAAAAGCAAGACAATATATATTAGATGAAATAATGTTAAAACAAATTGCAAAACCAAGAGAAGAAGTTTCTAAATATGCACCAAAAATATTAACAATGCAAATAGATCCAGAAAAAATAAAAGATGTAATAGGAACAGGTGGAAAAGTAATTAACAAAATTATTGAAGAAACAGGTGTAAAAATAGATATTTCAGAAGAAGGAAATGTAGTAGTTTACTCTATAGATAAAGAGGAAGCTCAAAAGGCAATAGACAAAATAGAGAACATAGTAAGAGAAATAGAAGTAGGAGAATATTATGATGGTGTAGTTACAAAATTAATGCCATTTGGAGCATTTGTAGATCTTGGCGGAGGAAGAGAAGGATTACTTCATATTTCTAAAATATCAAAAGAAAGAGTAGAAAAAATAGAAGATGTATTATCAGTAGGAGACAGAGTAATAGTAAAAGTACTAGATATAGATAAACAAGGTAAAATAAGCTTAAAGAAAATAGGAGACCAATCAGAATAAAAAAATATATATAAGGAGGAAATTAAAATGAATGTAACAATTTTAGGAAAAGATTTAAAAGCCACAGAGGCAATAAAGGACTATGTAAACAAAAAGATGGATAGAGTTGAAAAATATTTTGGAGAAGATTTTGATGTATCAGTAACCTTTAGAACAGAAAGAAATGAACAAATAGCAGAAATGACAATAAAAACAAATGCAGGTGTATTTAGAGCAGTAACAGCTCACAATGATTTATATGCATCAATTGATAAAGACTTAGATATAATTGAAGGTCAAGTTAGAAAAATGAAAACAAAAAAAGATAAAGCAAATAAGGAAGACTCTATTAAAAACTTACCAGTACACACAACAGAAGCTGAAATAGAAGGAGAAATAATAAAAACAGTATATTACGATTTAAAACCAATGACACCAGAAGATGCAATACTTAAATTACAAGAAAAACCAGCAGATAGATTTATAACATTTATAAATTCAGAAACAAACAAGGTAAATGTTTTGTTTAAATTAAAAGACAATAAGAATTATGGAATAGTGGAACCAGACGTATAAGTGCGACTGCGTTGCGAGTGAATAATGAATAGTGAATAATGAATAATGAATAATTTTATTTGCTATTCATTTTATCATATTATTGCAGGTTAGAAGGGAGAATTTTTTTATGTATTGGAATGAGGAGATTGTTCAGAAATTAGAGTGGAATGGGGAAATAAGTAATTTAGATGAAAAACAGAAAATTGCTGAGAAAATAGCAAAAATTGCACAGGATGGAGATGTTATTGGAGTAGGTTCAGGGTCAACATCTTTTTTAGCAATTCAAGCAATTGCAAAAAGAATGAAGGAGGAAAATTTAAGAATAAGAGCAATACCAACTTCAAGAGAGCTTGGAATGGTGTGTAATTATTTACAAATTCCAGTAGAAACATTATTAACAGCAAAGCCAGACTGGTGTTTTGATGGAGCTGATGAAGTAACTCCAGAAAAGTGGTTAGTTAAAGGTAGAGGAGCTGCAATGTTTAAAGAAAAATTACTTATTGCTAATTCTAAAAAAACATATATTTTAGTAGATAAAAGCAAATTCGTAAATAAACCATGCGAGAAATTTCCAATACCAATAGAAGTTTTCCCAGATGCACTATATGCAGTAAAAGAACAATTATTTAAACTAGGTGCAACCTCTGCTGAATTAAGATTAGCTATAAAAAAAGATGGACCAGTAATAACAGAAAATGGAAATCTAATTTTAGATGCAAA
>CALXPS010000021.1 GCA_944390405.1 uncultured Clostridia bacterium
AAGTTGACAAAATTAAAAGCTTATGGTTCTAAGCTTTAAGTTACTTAATATATTCAAAAAAATGTCAAACTACGGAGTAAGATATAATAAAGAATTAAAGTTCGCAGAGAGACTGGTATATAGCGAAATTACCCTGCAATTGTATTAATATAGCTGTACAAAAGCTGGATTTTATTGTATAATATAATGGTATTTATTAAATTTAGAGATATAGAGAGGAGAAATAAAATTGAATAGTCAAGAGATAGATTTGCATATTCATTCATATTATTCTGACGGAACAATGTCTCCAGAAGAAATTTTGGAAAAGGCAATAAAGAAAAATTTAAAAATGATGGCTATTGCAGATCATAATGTATTAGAAGGAAGTAAAGAATTGTTGTCCATCAGCAAGAACAAAGATATAAAATGTGTCCCAGCTGTAGAAATAGATACAAATGATAATGGAGTAAACTACCATATATTAGCATATAATTTTGATATTGAAAATTATGAATTTAATCAATTTATCAATAAAGCGAACCAAGAGCTAGGCAGTATTAGTACAAGATTAATTGAAAAGATGGAAAAAGATTATAATGAAATTAGTCTAAGAAAATATTTTGAATATACTTATCCAAGAGAAAAAGGTGGATGGAAAGCATTACACTATTTAAGAGAAAATGGCTTAACAAATGAACTATTTGAGGGATATAAGTTTTATGGGATATATGGACCACTATATACAACAGCAAAATTTCCTAATATAGAAGAAACTTGTAAAAGCATACACAAGGCAGGAGGAAAAGCTATTGTTGCTCATCCAGGAAGAGTTCTGAAGAAATTAAATATAGTAGAATTTGAAAAAGAAGTTAGAAGAATTATTGCTTTAGGATTAGATGGGATAGAATGTTATTATCCTACTCACTCAAAAGA
The DNA here is from genome assembly GCA_944390405.1 of uncultured Clostridia bacterium. GTDB lineage: Bacteria > Bacillota > Clostridia > TANB77 > CAG-508 > UMGS1781. The sequence continues at coordinate 916 of CALXPS010000021.1, forward strand.
AATAATTGAAAAATGCAAAGAACTTTGCAATGAATATAAATTATTTTCTACAGCTGGTTCAGATTGCCATGGGGAATTTGAAGATACAGTAATCGGTGAAAATAATATAGAAAATGGAGAAATCAATATTAGTTTTTTAGACTAATAATTTAAATAATGAAAGGAGATATTATGGTAAATATTATTCAAAAAATGTATTCTAAAGTAAGAAACCTAAAAAGCTTCTAAGTCAGAGGATTATAATAGAAAAGATAAAATATATTGGAGGAAAACCTGATATTTTTGGGAAAGCCGTAAAAAATATCTAATATATAATAACTTAAATATTTTTAATAATATATAGAAAGAAAGTAGGTAAATAATGAATATAGAAAAAAAAGAAAATAATTCAATGATTATTAAATATCAAAATACAGATAATGTATTAAAAGATGTGTGCTCTATTATTGAATCAGCACGAAAGTATGCCTATCAATCAGTAAATATCGCATTAGTAGAAAGAAATTGGTTTATTGGTTATAGAATTGCAGAAGAAGAATTAAAAGGCGAAAATAGAGCAAACTATGGTACAGAGATATTAAAAAAATTGTCTAAAGAATTAAAGAAAGAATATGGAAAAGGTTTTGAATTAAGAAATTTATACTATTTTTTGCAATTTTACAAAACATTTCCAAGCATTTTGCACTCAGTGAATGCAAAATCTAATATCTTGTCTTGGACTCATTATAAAACTTTATTACAAGTAGAAGATGTAAAAGCAAGAGAATGGTATGCAGAAGAAACAGCAAAACAAACTTGGAGTGTAAGAACTTTACAAAGAAATATATCTTCACAATATTATTATAGATTATTAAAATCACAAGCTAAAGAACCAGTAATTAAAGAAATGAAAGAAAAAAATAAAGGACATTATTTAATGGACAAGCTAGAATTTATCAAAAATCCATTGATAGCAGAATTCTTAGGTTTTTCATTAGAAGATACTTATACAGAAACTGAACTAGAAACAAGCATTATAAATAATTTACAAAAATTTTTAATGGAACTTCGGAAAAGGCTATGCTTTTGTTGAAAGGCAACAACATATTCGAACAGAAAAAGGTGACTACTTCATTGATTTGGTCTTTTATAACTATATTTTAAAATGTTTTGTGTTAATAGATTTAAAGACTAATCAAGTAACGCACCAAGACATAGGACAAATGGATATGTATGTAAGAATGTATGATGAATTAAAGAAAGCTAAAGATGATAATCCAACAATTGGAATTTTACTTTGTACTGATACAGATGCTGATGTAGCGAGATATTCTGTATTGAATGGGAATGAACAACTATTTGCAACAAAATACAAAACATATTTACCAACTGAAGAAGAACTTAGAGCTGAAATAGAAAGTCAAAAAGCGATTTTTGAAATACAACAACAAGAAAAGAAAGAAAATAGTTAATCAAAGGTAGTGGATACAAGGCATTATTATACACATTATTCAAAATCAAAAGAAGATAAGATATTTAAAGGAGAATACTTAAATGTGCATATTTTTCAATAATATAATCTTTTTCTAAATATAAGTCAGGAATATAATAATCTCCTTCTTTTTGATATATAATTTTACTATTCATTTCTAAAAATCTCCATAAATTGATTTTTACTACAAATTTGACTAAACAATTTTTATCTTTTAGTGGCTATCTAACACAATAAAATTTTGGAAGAAATCTATAAAACAATTTTGTCCTTATTAGACTTCTCCCAAGTAGTAACCCTCTTTTGCATAGTTTCATATCTAAATCTTACCTTAATAATGTAAACCAATCTTCCACCACATAAGCAATCATATTACCAAGATTTAATTTTTTAACCGTATCATTAGCAACTAAATTAACTTTGCCAAGGGTTTCATCATTTAAAGTAAAAATTACTTCTCCAACTTTATCGCCTTTATTAATTGGTGCTTCTAATATTTCAGGTAGCACAACTGTTGTTGTAACATTTGCAGATTGACCTTTAGGAATTAAACTACCTGCATCACTTTCAAAAATTACTTCTAAGCTATCCGAAGTACCTTTATTAATTAGTATATTTTTAGCTACATCGCCTTTATTACTATATTTCATATATTCAAAATTACTAAATCCATAGTCTAATAGTGTTTTAGCCTCAGCAAAACGAATGTTACTGGTATCAGCACGCATAATTACTGCAATTAATGATAAATCATTTCTAGTAGCAGTTGCGGAAAGATTAAATAAAGCTGTTGATGTAGAACCTGTTTTTAAACCAGTGCAACCTTCATAATTTCGAAGGAGTTTATTAGTATTAACTAGTTGAGATTCACCATTTCTTAAAGTATCCATCCAAATTGTAGTGTAATTTGTAATAGAAGGATGATTTAACATAAGCTCTCGAGACATAAGTGCAATATCATAACTAGAGGTAACATGACCTTCTTCATCTAATCCATGGCAATTCTTAAATGTGGTATCATTCATTCCAAGCTCTTTAGCACGTTTATTCATTTGTTCGACAAATAATTCTTGACTACCAGCAATATGCTCAGCCATAGCTACACAGCAGTCATTGGCAGAAACAACGCAGATAGCTTTTAACATTTCATCTACAGTTAACGTATCTGTAGGATCTAACCATATTTGAGAACCACCCATATTCATAGCATTTTCAGAACAAGAAACAGTATCATCAAGTGAAATAAGCCCACTATCAATAGCTTCCATAATAAGCAAAATAGTCATAACTTTTGTAACACTAGCAGGTTTAAGCTGTTCATGACTATTGTGCTCATAAAGTACAGTGCCTGTAGATTGTTCAATAAGAATAGCACTGCCACAAGTTAAATTAAGAAAGTTTCCTTCTTTTTCACCAATTAGAGCAGATGTAGTAACGGCATCAGGTGCGGACATATCAGACCAAACATAAAGACTATCTGTTGCAAAAACAGGTAAAGAGCAAGAACATAATAAAATAAAAATTAATAAATATGTAAAATTCTTTTTCATAAACTCCTCCAAAAAACTTTATTACTAAATTTTATGAAGGAGTTATAAATTTATGCATTATTAAGCTTAACAATGCTTACATCCACACTATCTGGTGTGTTAGAAAAATACATTTTAATATCAAAATCATTTGTATTAGTAAATTTAAAATCACAAGAACCATAACTAACACAGGCATCCTTATCATCTTCTACATAATATACAGGACCACTATGTGCATGTCTTTCAACAACAGTTAAAGAAGGAACACTAAGCACAGCATTATATAAAGTACTACTTACCTGACATTTACCGCCACCATATGCTTGAACAGTATTACCATCTGCATCAAAAGTGTCTGCTTCTTTATATCCATCTTCTGGTTTAGCAGGGCCAAGAGTATTACAAAAAGAAAAAGTTTCGCCAGCTTTAACAATAGTGCCATTTAAAGATTGGCATGCAATAGTAATATTTGTTTGTCTATCAGGATCTTTTTGAGAGACTTTTGTAGAAAAAGCAGCCATCGGTTCTTCAACAGGTTTAGAAACATGTTGCGTTTCGCTTGAATTTGAAATAGAATTATTGTTAGAACTATTATTACTAGATAAAATTTGTGTGTTGTATTCAGAAAAATTTTCCGCAGGTTCAGCATTATCATTACTACAACCAGTTAATAAAAGAGAAAAACCTATTATAAAAAACAATAAAAATCTCAAAATAAAACCTCCAAAAATAAGAATTTATAAATAGTTTAACCAAAAAGCATAACAAAATTCACATAATGTATACAAAAATTAAAAAATATGTGATATAATGCTATAGGTAAAATAAAAGGAGCAATATATATGGAATTAATGACAGTAATTGGAACAATAATAATAATGCTAGGAATAATATTAATATATGATGCAAGACAAATAACAAAAAAAATATTTAGCTTTAGTGACCAAAATGTAGCAACATTTGGGCTTAAAGTATTTGGCTTTGTTATAAGTATAATAGGAGGATTTATAATTTTACTAAGTTAATAATATAATTGAAGAAAATTATTAATAAAAAACAATTGTTTGAAATAACAAAGATATAATAAAATATATTTAAAAAAACTTGAAAATAATGAAGAAGTAATGAAAGGAATGATTAATAAATATGGATTATAATGAATTAGCAGAACTAATATTTCCAAATGCAAAGGAAATAGAATATTATGAGGAAAAATACCCAGAAAGAAATTTACCAGAAGGAGCAATGGTAACACGTTTTGCACCAAGTCCAACAGGATTTGTACATATAGGTGGACTTTTTGGAGCAATTGTAGATAGAAAATTAGCAGAACAATCAAAAGGTGTATTTATATTAAGAATAGAAGATACAGACCAAAAAAGAGAAATTGAGAATGGAACACTTCAAATAGTAAATAGTTTAAAAGACTTTGGAATAAACCCAGATGAGGGAATGATTGGAGAAAATGAAGAAAAAGGAAACTATGGACCATATAAACAAAGTCAAAGAAAAGAAATTTATCAGGCATATGCAAAATCATTGATTAAAAGAGGACTAGCATACCCATGCTTTTGTACACCAGAAGAATTAGAAAAAATAAGAGAAAAGCAAGAAGCTGCTAAAATAAGACCAGGATATTATGGAATATGGGCAAAATATAGAAATTTTCCAATAGATGAAGCAGCAGAAAAAATAAAAAATGGGGAGAAATATATTATTAGATTTAAATCTCAAGGAAGAGAAGACAGAAAAATTAAACACAAAGATATAATAAAAGGTAATATAGAATTTCCAGAAAATGACCAAGATATAGTTATTATAAAAGCAGACGGACTTCCAACATATCATTTTGCACATGCAATTGATGACCATCTTATGAGAGTAACACATGTAATACGTGGAGATGAGTGGGTTTCTTCTATACCATTACACCTGGAATTGTTTAAATCATTAGGCTTCAAACCACCTAAGTATGCACACACAGCAACAATAATGAAAGATGAAAATGGAAATAAAAGAAAAATAAGTAAAAGGAAAGACCCAGAGGCAGCAGTAAGCTATTATCATGAAGAAGGAATACCACAAGAAGCAGTTGTAGAATACCTATTAAATATAGCAAACTCAAACTTTGAACCATGGAGAAGAGCAAACAAAGATAAAGATATTAGTGAATTTAATTTAGAGTTAAATAAAATGAGTGTAAGTGGAGCAGTATTTGATATGGTAAAACTATTAGATGTTTCAAAAAATGTTATATCAAAATTTACAGCAGAAAAAATATATAATGAAACATTAAAATGGGCAGAAAGATATGACAAAGAATTAGAAAAAATGCTTACACAAGATAAAGAATATGCACTAAAAATCTTAAACATAGAAAGAGGAAGCAACAAACCTAGAAAAGATATAGCAAAATGGTCAGAAATTAAACATTCAATAGAATATATGTATGATGATAATTTTGCAAATTATGAATTCCAAAAAATTGCAGATAAAGAAGAAATAAAAAAGATATTAAAAAGCTATATAGAAAATCATTTTAATATAAATGATGACAAACAAACTTGGTTTGATAGAATGAAAGATTTAGCAGAAGAATTAGGATATGCAAGAGAAGTAAAAGAATATAAGCAAAATCCAGACAACTATAAAGGACATGTTGGAGATATAAGTACAGTTATTAGAGTTACACTAACAGGAAGATGCAACACTCCAGATTTATATGAAATTATGCAAATATTAGGTGCAGATAGAATAACAAAAAGAATAAATAAAATTCTAGCATAAAAATTCAAGATTTGTACTATAAAAAAAGAGGAGTGATAAATAAAATGAATAATAAAAAGGGCAGTGTGAAATTTGGTACAATTATAACAACAATACTGCTTATAATCATCCTAATCATAACATTTAACTTTTATAGACAAAATTATTTTAATGGATTTGAAAAAGCAACAACACAACAACAAATAACAAAATTTACTAGAGATACCAAAGTAAAATATTCTGATATGAATAGCTATAAAATAGAGAATGTAGAATATAATGATTCAACATTTTATAAAGAAATAGATGTAGAACCATTTACTACGTATAAAATATCTTGCATGGTGAAAACAGAAAATGTTCAATGCGAGCTAGAAAATGCAGAAGGAGGAGCATTAATAGGACTGTTAGATACAACAGAATATTCAGCTCCAATAGAAGGCACAAATGATTGGCAACCAATGGAATTTATGTTCAATTCTAAAAATAGAGAAAAAGTCAAAATAAGTTTTAGACTAGGGGGAAATGAAAATAACTGTACAGGAACAGCATGGTTTTCAGATTTTAAGTTAGAAAAAGGAACAGAAAATACCAATACAGAATGGAATGTAGGTTGTTTTATAATGAAAGAACTAGATGTAAATATAGATGGTACGCAATATAATTTTAAAACTAATTTAGAAGATATTGAAAATGTAAGATTAAATATGGAAAGATATAAAGAAGACTGCTATGAATTTTCAGAAGGAAAAATGACAGTAAATTATGAAATAACAGAAATAGACACACCTGTTACTGAAATATCTTATTCAGATGAGCATGGATATTATATATCACATGAAGATGTTAAAGATTTAATATATGATAAGGTTCAAGAAAAAGAATATGATCATGTATTTGTAGTATGCAGAATGGAAGATGACGAAGGTAATCTTGCCATACCTATCTATGAAAACTGGATTGGATTAGGAAGCATGGATATGTATGGAATAGGTTATTCATTAATTAGAATAAATAAAAATTCTAATAGTTACACATACAAATATGGGATAACAAATCAAGCACCAGAGGAAGTTTATTTACATGAATTTTTGCATACATTAGAGAGAAATTCTGTAGAAAGAGGAGATGAAATCCCAGCATTGCATGATTATGAAAAATATGGATATTCAGAAAAAACTGTGCAAGGCCTAAACCAATGGTATGAAGACTATATGTCTAAAAATATTTTAGATTCTAGCACAGGAAGTTATATAGGACTTAATGATTTTGTATACTCTACACAACCACCTAACAGTGAAAATTTTAGATATGCAGTAGAGTTAGAATTTAATGAAGAACCAGCAAACATATTTGAAGAAATATTAACAATTTTTGATTCAATAAAGCAAAAATTAAAATAAAACAAAAGCTTAAGCGACCACAGGTCGCTTAAAAATAGCTTTAAAAATAAGATTTATAGGAAGGGAAAAAAATGAAAGTATCAGATTTTTATTATGAACTACCAAAAGAATTAATAGCACAACATCCATTAGAAAAAAGAGATGAGTCAAGACTCATGGTTCTACATAGAGATACACAGGAGATAGAACACAAAAAGTTTAGAGATATAATAGAATACTTAAATCCAGGAGATTGCTTAGTTATAAATAACACAAAAGTAATACCTGCAAGATTATATGGAAAAATAATTGGAAAACAAACAGAAAAACTAGTAGAATTTTTATTACTAAAACAACTAGAAAATGATAATTGGGAAGTAATGGTAAGACCAGGTAAAAAACTAAAAACTGGTGTACAAGTAGAATTTGGAGAAGGACTATTAAAAGCAGAAATTTTAGAAATATTAGAAAATGGAAACAGAAAAGTCCATTTTGAATATGAAGGAATATTTAATGAAATATTAGATAAAATTGGACTTATGCCATTACCGCCATACATAACAGAAAAATTAGAACAGAAAGACAGATATCAAACAGTATATGCAAAATACGAAGGTTCAGCAGCAGCACCAACAGCAGGATTACATTTTACAGAAGAATTGCTAGAACAAATAAAAGCAAAAGGCATAGAAATAGCAAATGTAACACTACATGTAGGAATAGGAACATTCAGACCAGTAAAAGTAGAAAATGTAGAAGAACACAAAATGCATACAGAACATTTTTACATAAAAAAAGAAGATGCAGATAAAATAAACAAAGCAAAAAGAGAGGGACATAGAGTAATAGCAGTAGGCACAACATCTTGCAGAGTACTAGAAACAATTGCAAATGAAAAAGGAGAAGTAACAGAAACCGAAGCAGATACAGGTATATTTATATACCCAGGATACAAATTTAAATGTATGGATAGCTTAATAACAAACTTCCATTTACCAGAATCAACACTAATAATGCTAGTTTCAAGTTTAGCAGGAAAAGAATTTGTAATGAAAGCATATAAAAAAGCAGTAGAAGAAAAATACAGATTTTTCAGTTTTGGAGATGCAATGCTAATACTATAGAAATTCAAACTGTAATTTTGTACATGTCGCTGACCCAAATTTGTTACAATTCAGACTTACAACTATAAAGTCCGCCCAATCTCGTCGGAGATTTTATATTTATAATAAATTGAGCCCACGACGGAGACGCCTGCGAAGCTTTTCGGGGGTCCTCAATTTATTCTAAATATAAAACTCCTGCGTTGGGCTAGAAAGTGCTATTATTTAGTCTGAATGGTAACCCAAATTTCCATTAAACCTAAAAAAAATATTGACAATTGGCTATTTTTCTTATATAATTATACAAGTTATGGAAAAATCCCAAATGAAAGCAAATCGAGGGGAGGGAATATAAATGGCAGAAATTAAAGTAAATAATGGAAATATAGAAGATGCATTAAAAAGATTTAAAAGACAATGTGTAAGAAATGGTGTATTGCAAGAGGTTAGAAAAAGAGAACATTATGAAAAACCTAGTGTTAAAAGAAAGAAAAAATCAGAAGCAGCAAGAAAAAGAAAATTTTAAATACATATATCTAGAGGTTAATTTATAATTTAACCTCTATTTTTTTACAAAACTATTGCAAAAAAAACTAGTATAATTTAAAATATAATAGGAAAAAATAAACAAAAAGGAGAATGATATATGCCATATAAAATACAAGAAGTAAAAAGGGGAATAAAAACCCATATGATAGAAACAAACAAATTTAAAACAAATTTATTTGCAATCTTTTTAAGTGTACCTTTAAATAGAGAAAGTGTAACACAAAATGCACTTATACCAGCAGTTTTAAGAAGGGGAACAGCAAATTTAAAAACTCAAGAAGAAATAAGCATAGCATTAGAAAACATGTATGGTGCCACATTAGACTGTGGTGTTGAAAAAACAGGTGATAATCAAACACTTAAATTCTATTTAGAAACTTTGAATGATACTTTTTTACCAGAACAAGAGAATTTAAGCAAAAAAGCAATAGAACTTCTATTAGATGTAGTTTTCAACCCATTAACAGAAAATAGGAATTTTAAGAAAGAATATGTAGATTCAGAAAAGAAAACTATAAAAAGATTAATAGAAGGAAAAATAGACAACAAAGATATGTATGCATATAATCGTTGTATAGAAGAAATGTATAAAAACAAACCATATGGATTATATAAATATGGTTATATAGAAGATTTAGATAAACTAGATGAGAAAAACTTGTATGAAGACTATAAAAAGCTGTTAAATGAAGCTAAAATAGATATATTTGTGTCTGGAAATTTTGGAAATGATGACATAATAGATGTAATAAATGAAAATATAAATATAGTAAATTTAAAACCAAGAGAAGACAAACATATTATAAATACCGAAGAAAAAGAAAAAAAAGAAAAAGTAGAAGTACAAACTATTCAAGAACCAAAAGATGTAACACAAGGAAAGTTAGTTATAGGATTAGATATAGACTTCTATGAACCAGATTCTAAATATGCTATGTGCTTATATAATGTAATATTAGGCGAAAGTGCAACATCAAAAATGTTCCAAAACGTAAGAGAAAAAGCAGGATTAGCATACTCAGCAAGGTCAACATATGTACGACAAAAGAACAATATATTTATTAGAGCAGGAATAGAAATTTCAAACTATGAAAAAGCCGTAAACATTATAAAAGAGCAACTAGAGGACATGAAGAATGGAAAATTTACAGAAGAAGATATAGAAAATGCAAAAAAATATATGGTAGCAGGAATAAAAACTGTACAAGATGAACAAGATTCAGAAATAACATATTACATGGGACAGGAATTATCAGGTAAATTAATATATTTTGAGGACTATATAAATAAAATCAATGATGTAACAAGAGAACAGATAGACCAAATTGCAAAAAATATAAATATTAATACAATATATTTCTTAAAAAATAATGAATAATAGAAAGGAAACTAAGCATATGCAAATTATAGAAAATTCTAAGGTAAAAGAAAAATTATATGTTGAAAAGTTAGAAAATGGATTAACAGTAATGATAATGCCAAAGGCAAATATACAAAAAAAATATATGATATGGGCTACTAATTTTGGCTCAATAGATAATAGATTTATAGCACCAAATGAAAAAGAAGAAACTAGCATTCCAGATGGAGTAGCACATTTTTTGGAGCATAAAATGTTTGAACAACCAAATGGAACAAACAGCTTAGATACATTAACTGCATTAGGGGTTAATGCAAATGCATACACAACAACAGATCATACATCATATTTATTTGAATGTACAGATAATTTTATTCCAGCATTAGATGAATTAATGGATTACGTACAAAATCCATATTTCACAGATGAAAATGTTGAGAAGGAAAAAGGAATAATTGGTCAAGAAATAAAAATGTATGACGATTATCCACAATGGGCTGTATATATGAATGCAATGAGAAACATGTATAAAAATAACCCAATAAAAATAGATATAGCAGGAACAATAGAATCAATTAGTAAAATAGATAAAGAGGTTTTATATAAATGTTATAACACATTTTATCATCCATCAAATATGGTAATGTGTTTTGCAGGAGATTTTGAACCAGAAAAGCTATTAGAAGAAGTAAAAAAACGTTTAAAATCTACAGAAAAACATGGAGAAATAAAAAGAATATATCCAGAAGAACCTGGAGAAATCGTAAAAAAAGAATCTGTGCAAAAAATGGAAGTAAGTATGCCAATTTTTGTAATAGGTATAAAAGATAGTTTAGACAATAAAAATTGCAATAATGATAGTATTATAAAAAAACATATAGCAATAGAAATATTGTTAAATATGCTAATAGGCAAAAGCTCTAAATTATATAAAGACCTATATGAAAGCGAATTAATAACAGGTGAGCCATATTTAGAATATGAATTTTCAAAACAGTATGCACATATTGCTATAACAGGGCAATCAAATAATCCAAAACAAGTATTAGAAAAATTACAAGAAGAAATAAAGAAAATGAAAAGTAATGAGATAGATTTAGAGCACTTTAAAAGAATAAAAAATATGATATACGGAAACTATGTAAAAGAATATGATGATGTTGCAGAAATATGTAGGATGTTTGTTGCAGACTATATGAAAGGAATAAACAGTTTTGGATATATAGAAAACTATAAGCAAGTGACACCAGAATATACTAAACAAGTATTAAATGAAGTTTTTAATGAAGAAAAAACAGTAATATCAATAATTGAAAAATGTACTAACTAGGGAATATTTTCCCAGTTAGTACATTTTATGTAAGCTTGACAAATAAAAATTTTAGAAATAGAATATAACAAAAAAATAATATAGGAGGTAATTATATGCCATTAGTAACAACTAAAAATATGTTTGAAAAATCTATGAAAGAAGGATTTGCAATAGGAGCATTTAATATTAATAATATGGAAATTATACAAGGAATTGTAGATGCAGCAAGCGAGCAAAATTCACCAGTAATATTACAAGTATCATCAAGTGCAATTAAATATGCAAGAATGCCATATTTAATGAAAATGGTAGAAGCAGCAGTTGAAACAACTAATATTCCAATTGCGTTACATCTAGACCACGGACCAGATTTCGAAACTTGCAAAGAATGTGTAGATGCAGGATTTACATCTGTAATGATAGATGGCTCTAAATATACTTTTGAAGAAAATGTAGAATTAACAAAAAAAGTAGTAGAATATGCACATTCAAAAGGTGTGGTAGTAGAAGCAGAACTTGGAAAATTAGCAGGAATAGAAGATGATGTAAAAGTTTCAGAAGGAGAGGCAATGTATACAGATCCAGATCAAGCAAAAGAATTTGTAGAAAGAACAGGTTGCGATTCCCTAGCAATAGCAATAGGAACAAGCCATGGTGCATATAAATTTAAAGGAGAAGCGAAATTAAGATTCGATATACTAGAAGAAATAAAAAAGAAAATACCAAATACACCAATAGTATTACATGGAGCATCAACAGTAATTCCAGAATTAGTAGAAATGTGTAATAAATTTGGAGGAGAAATACCAGGAGCAAAAGGAGTTCCACATGAGATACTAAAAGAAGCAGGAAGATTAGGAGTATCTAAAATCAATGTCGATACAGACTTAAGATTAGCTATGACAGCAAATATAAGAAAAGTATTTGGAGAAAAACCATCAGAATTTGACCCTAGAAAATATTTAGGAGTTGCAAGAGATGCAGTAAAAGAAATTGTAAGCTACAAAATAGAAAATGTTTTCTGTTCAAAAAATAAAGCATAATAAAATAGACAACTTAAAAAATCTCGAGAAGATATACAAATTATCTCTCGAGATTTTTTAAAATTATTTATTCAGATTCAGCCATTTGTTTCCTCATTCTAATTTCTGCATCACGCTTAGCAATATCCTGACGTTTATCATAAAGCTTTTTACCCTTTCCAATACCAAGTTCAACCTTTACAAAATTGCCCTTAAAATATAGACTAATAGGTATTAAAGAATATCCTTTTTGCTTAACTTGCCCCACCAATCTATTAAGCTCATGTTTATTAACAAGAAGCTTTCTATCCCTCAAAGGATCTTTATTATATATATTTCCAAATTCATATGGGCTTATATGCATATTATAAATAAAAAGCTCGAAATTTCTAATTCCTGCATAACTATCCTTTAAATTTACCCTCCCATTTCTAATAGATTTTATTTCAGTTCCAGACAAAACAATGCCAGTTTCAATAGTATCTATAATAGTATAATTATGTTTTGCCGTTGGATTTTTTGCAATTAATTTATACATTTGTACCTTCCTATTCCAAGTACAAGTAAATACAAAAAGTTTGTATTATGTACTCTTTTTAAATAAATATGGCAATATTATACCATATTTATTTAAAAAAGTGAATATTATTCATCATGATGTGTACGATTTTGTGTACCATAATACCAAACTAAACCAATAATCATTATGGCAGCTATACCAACAATAAGCCATATCCATAAATTTGATGTGCCATTATTAGTCATAGCATCTGTAGTTGTTCTCGTTACTGCATAGTCATTAGTTGTTGTCATTCTATTATTATTAGTAGTAGTGTTTTTATTATCACCATTATTCATATCTAAAGCACCTTCAATACCATTTTCAGCAGCTCCAACACCATTACGAACATCAGAACCTAAATGATTTACACCATCTACTACTGTATTAGTAACATTAGAAACTGCATTTTTTACCTCATTAGTTGCTGAAACAAAACCTGAACATATGCATAGAACAAAAAGAATTACAGATACTAATATCAAACTTTTTTTATACATAAATTTTACCTCCTATTTTTAGAATTCAATAATATTATTTAAAATTTTAGAAAAATTTATGCATAAAAAAAATGCCTTTTAATACATAAAAAGGCAAAAATCTATCTAATTTTTAATAATATAGCAACAGCAAGAAAAATTAATACAATTCCAACGGCAATTAAAATAATATCAATAATATCTGAGACACTTAAAGAAAACTCTTCACTAGTTTGTGATGTAGATACTCTCGGAACATTACTAGTAGAATTATTAGTGTTATCAACTGTATTATTAGAACTATTATCAATTAAATTATTACTTAAAGAATTATTTACAGCATTATTAACAGAATTGTCTAAATTCATATCAATTCCTACTGCATAAACCGAAGAAAAACTAATCATAAATAAACAAATAAAAATTAAAAAAAACTTAAGTAACCTCTTCATTTGAATAAACCATCCTTTTAAATAATATATATATATCATACACAAAAAAAATAATTTTGTCTATACAAAAATAAAAAAAATATGAAAAAGCATATTAGGGTAGGTTTTGCATAAACTTATGTTAGGGAGGAAGAAAATGATTAAGGTTAATGAAGATAATTCAAATAGTGTAATAAGAATTTTAAAAGGTAGTATCATTGCAATGGCAGTAACGATAATTTTATTAATAATATTTGCTGCATTACTTACATATACAAATATAAATGAAAATACTATGCCTACAGTAATAATTATAATAACTGCTCTTAGTATATTAATAGGAAGTCAAATAGCAACATTGAAAATAAAGAAGAATGGTATTATAAATGGTGCATTAGTTGGACTAATATATGTAGCATTTTTATATATCCTTTCAGGAGTAATTACTAAAAATTTTTCTTTAAATAATTACTCAATCATAATGATAGCTACAAGCTTACTGGTAGGGGGAGTTGGAGGAATTATAGGAGTTAACAGAAAATAATTTTTTAAAAAAAGTATTGACATTTTACAAAAAAAGGTATAAATTATTAGCAGTCGATTGAAATGACTGCTAATATTTTTTAAAGGAGGAATGGATATGATAAAACCATTACAAGACAGAGTAGTTATTAAAATGGTAGAAAATGAGGAAACAACAAAAAGTGGAATCATACTATCAAGTGGAGCAAAAGAAAAACCACAAATAGCGGAAATAATCGAAGTAGGACCAGGAGGCGAAATTGACGGAAAAGTAGTAAAAATGAATGTAAAAAAAGGCGATAGAGTAATAGTAAGCAAATATGCAGGCACTGAAGTAAAATACAATAATGAAGAGTATATCATAGTAAAACAAGATGATATACTTGCAATAGTTGAATAGAAAGGAATGATTTGTATGTCAAAAGAAATTAAATTTGGTGAAGATGCCAGAAAAAAAATGCTAGAAGGAGTAAATACTTTAGCAAATACAGTAAAAGTAACATTAGGACCAAAAGGTAGAAATGTAGTATTAGATAAAAGCTTTGGAGCACCTCTAATTACAAATGATGGTGTAACAATAGCAAAAGAAATAGAATTAGAAGACCCATATGAAAATATAGGCGCAAGATTAGTTAAAGAAGTTGCAACAAAAACAAATGATGTTGCAGGAGATGGAACAACAACAGCAACAGTTTTAGCACAAGCTATTATAAAAGAAGGTGTAAAAAACGTTGCAGCAGGTGGAGACCCAATGGCAATTAAAAGAGGTATAGATAAAGCAGTTGATTCAGCGGTAAAAGGATTAAAAGAAATTAGTTCAGAAATAAATGGTAAAGAAGATATTGCAAGAGTTGCAAGTATATCTGCAAATAGCCAAGAAATAGGAAACTTAATTGCTGATGCAATGGAAAAAGTTTCAAAAGATGGAGTTATAACAATAGAAGAATCTAAAACAGCAACAACAGGACTAAATGTTGTAGAAGGTATGCAATTTGATAAAGGATATATTTCTCCATATTTTGTAACAGATACAGATAAAATGGAAACAGTAATGGAAAATCCATATATATTAATAACAGATAAAAAAATAAGTAATATTCAAGAAATATTACCATTATTAGAAAGCTTAATGCAAGAATCAGGAAAATTAGTAATAATTGCAGACGATATAGAAGGAGAAGCATTATCAACACTTGTATTAAACAAATTAAGAGGAGTTTTAAATGTAGTTGCAGTAAAAGCTCCAGGATTTGGAGATAGAAGAAAAGAAATGCTAGAAGATATTGCAATACTAACAGGAGGAGAAGTTATAACATCTGATTTAGGATTAGAATTAAAAGATACAAAAATTGAACAATTAGGTAGAGCAAAACAAGTTAAAATTCAAAAAGAAAACACAATTATAGTAGATGGAGGCGGAGATAAAGAAGAAATAGCAGCAAGAGTAAAACAAATAAGAACACAACTAGAAGAAACAAAGAGCGAATATGATAAAGAAAAATTACAAGAAAGATTAGCAAAAATTGCAGGAGGAGTAGCAGTAATAGAAGTTGGTGCAGCAACAGAAGTAGAAATGAAAGAAAAGAAATTAAGAATAGAAGATGCATTATCTGCAACAAAAGCAGCAGTAGAAGAAGGAATAGTAGCAGGTGGAGGAACAGCTCTTGTAAATGTAATACCTAATGTTGAAAAAACTATGAAATCATTAGACGAAGACGAAAAAATAGGAGCAAAAATAGTATTAAAAGCATTAGAAGAGCCAGTAAAACAAATAGCAATAAATGCAGGATTAGAAGGAGCAGTTATCCTAGAAAAAGTTAAAACTTCAGCACTAGGAGTAGGATTTGATGGTAGAAAAGAAGAATATGTAGATATGAAAAAAGCTGGAATAGTAGACCCAACAAAAGTAACAAGAAGTGCTTTACAAAATGCTGCAAGTATAGCTTCAATGATACTTACAACAGAAAGTGTTGTAACAGAGAAAAAAGAAAAAGAATGTAATTGTGGTGGAGAACATGGAGGAATGCCACAAGGAATGGAAGGGATGTATTGATACGGAGGTCGGAAATCGGATGTCGGAAATCGGATGTCGGAGGTCGGATGTCGGAGGTCGGATGACTGAGGTCGGAATTTTTTGAGGGCAAGCGGTGCTTGCCCGAATTTTGTAGGTTGAGGAGATAATATGGGAAAGAGAATTGTTGCAGTGTTTGGTGGGTCTTTTAACCCACCAGCTATTTCACATATAAATTTGGCAAAACAGATTTTGAGTAATATAGATAATGTACAAAAAGTTATTTTTGTTCCGGTTAGTACTAAATATAATAAAGAAGGACTAGCTTCGGATATGGATAGATTTGATATGTTAAAAGAAGTTTGTAGAGAAGAAAAAAGATTTGAAGTATCAAGTGTTGAGTTAGATAGTAGCAGACAATTGTATACAATAGAAACGTTAGAAATAATAAAGAAGCAAAATCCAAATAATGAAATTTGTTTTATAATTCGGAACGGATAATTTAAAAGAATTAGAAACATGGTATAATGTGGAAAATATATTAGAAAATTTTAGAATAATAGTATTAGAACGTGATAATGATAATATAGAAAATATAATAGAAAATAACAATTTATTGAGGAAATATAAAAATTCATTTATAAAACTAGAAAATATTGAAAAAATAGATTTAAGTTCTAGCTATATTCGCGAATTAATTAAAGCAGGAAAGCCAATAACTGGAATGGTTCCAGAGGAAATAGAAAGTAAGGTAATGGAGTTATATAAGTAGAAAAAGACAATCACTTTTGTAGACATAAAACATATAATAATATATGACTATAACTTAGGGGGAATTGTATGTTATTAGAAAACAAAAGAATAGTATTAGGTATAACAAGTGCATTTTATGCGATAGAGAAAACAATTCCTCAAATAGAAAAAATGATAGCAGAAGGGGCAGATATAATACCAGTAATGTCATTTAATTGCTATAACAATTCACAGGAATTTATAAAAAAAATAGAGAATATAACAGGAAAGCAAATAATTCATACAATAGAAGAGGCAGAACCTATTGGACATAGAGTACCAACAGATATAATGGCAATAGTTCCATGCACAGGAAACACAATAGGAAAGTTAACTAATGGAATAATAGATACACCAGTATTAGTAGCAGCAAAAACAAATTTAAAAAGTGAAAACAATGTTGTAATTGGTATAGCAACAAATGATGGACTATCTATACAGGCAGAAAATATAGGGAAACTATTAAAGCAAAAAAATATATTTTTTGTACCTTTTAGACAGGATAATCCAATAACAAAGCCATCTTCATTATTATTTAGTTCTGTATATATAAGAGAAACAATTGCAAAGGCATTGGAAGGAGAGCAGATACAGCCAATGTTGGTATGACTTTTATAATAAATTATAAGAAAACACTTGAAAAGTGTTTTCTTTTGTTATACAATAAGCACGTAAAATAATTTTTAATGACGCATTTAATTGTGTCTGAAGGAGGATTTTTTATGTCAGTGAAAATAGGAATCAATGGATTTGGTAGAATTGGAAAATTAGTTTTCCAAGCAGCTTTAGAGAAAGGAGAAGTTGATATCGTAGCAATAAATGACCCTTTTATTACAGCAGATTATATGGCATATATGCTTAAATTTGATACAGTACATGGAAGATTCAATGGAGAAATTAAGTCAGAAGAAAATAAATTAATAGTTAATGGAAAATCAGTAAATGTATATAATGAAATGGACCCACATAATATTCCTTGGGGACAAGAAGGTGTAGAATATGTCCTAGAATGTTCAGGAGTATTTACAACTTTAGAAAAAGCCCAAGCTCATATTGATGCAGGTGCAAAAAAAGTTATAATAAGTGCACCTTCAAAAGATGCACCAATGTTTGTTATGGGTGTAAATAATGATAAATATGATCCAAGTATGACAATAGTTTCAAATGCTTCTTGTACAACAAACTGTTTAGCACCATTAGCAAAAGTTATACATGATAATTTTGGAATAAAAGAAGGATTAATGACAACTGTTCATAGTACAACAGCAACACAAAAAACAGTTGATGGAGCTTCTAAGAAAGATTGGAGAGGTGGAAGAGCAGCAGCAGCTAATATTATACCATCATCAACAGGAGCAGCAAAAGCAGTTGGAAAAGTTATACCAGAATTAAATGGAAAATTAACAGGTATGGCATTTAGAGTACCAACAGTTGATGTATCAGTTGTAGACTTAACTTGTACATTAGAAAAACCAGCAACATATGAAGAAATATGTGCTGCAGTAAAAAGAGCATCAGAAAATGAATTAAAAGGCATAATGGAATATGTTGATGAAGATGTTGTATCATCAGACTTTATACATGATAGCCATACATCAATATTTGATAGCAAAGCAGGAATACAATTAACAGATACATTTGTAAAATTAGTAGCTTGGTATGATAATGAATGGGGATATTCAAATAAATTAGTTGATTTAGCAATATATATTTCTAAAAAATAAATGTAGGGGCGAGCATTGCTCGTCCACTATGCTAAGAATAGATTAGGAGGTTTTTATGAACAAGAAAACAATTAGAGATATTGAAGTAGCAGGAAAAAAAGTTCTAGTGAGATGTGATTTTAATGTTCCATTAGATAGCGAAACAGGAAAAATTACAGATAACAGAAGAATAAGAGCTGCACTTCCAACAATTAATTATTTATTAGATAATAATGCAAAAGTTATATTATGCTCACACTTAGGCAGACCAAAGGGAGAAGTAAACCCAAAATATTCTTTAAAACCAGTGGCAGAAGAATTATCTAAATTATTAAATAAAAAGGTAACACTTGCAAAAGATGTAATTGGAGAAGACGCAGAAAAACTAACTTCAAATATGGAAAATGGAGATATTATATTACTAGAAAATGTAAGATTTCATAAAGAAGAAGAAAAAAATGATCCAGAATTTGCTAAAAAATTAGCTTCATTTGCTGAAATATATGTAAATGATGCTTTTGGAACAGCACACCGTGCACATGCCTCAACAGCAGGCGTAGCAGACTATCTGCCAGCAGTATCTGGATTTTTGATAGAAAAAGAATTAGAATTTTTAGGTTCAAGCCTAGACAATCCAGAAAGACCATTTGTAGCTATATTAGGTGGTGCAAAAGTTTCTGATAAAATAGGAGTTATAGAAAATTTATTAGAAAAAGTAGATACATTACTTATAGGTGGAGGAATGGCATACACATTCTATAAAGCACAAGGACATGGTATTGGAACATCAATATGTGAAGAAGATAAACTAGATTTGGCAAAAGAAATTTTAGAGAAAGCAAAACAAAAAGGAGTAAACTTATTATTACCAGTTGACAATCATGTATCTTCAGAATATTCAAATGATGGAGAAAGTAAATTTGTAGAATCTACAGAAATACCAGAAGGATTTATGGGACTAGATATAGGACCAAAAACAATAGAAAATTTCAAAAATGTTATCAAAACAGCAAAAACAATATTATGGAATGGACCATTAGGAGTTTCAGAATTTGATAAATTTGCAGAAGGAACAAATCAAATTGCCATAGCTTTAGCAGAAAGCAATGCTGTAACAATAATTGGTGGAGGAGACTCTGCAGCAGCAATTGAAAAAATGGGACTAGCAGACAAAATGACACATATTTCAACAGGAGGAGGAGCTTCTCTTGAGTTCCTAGAAGGAAAAGTATTACCAGGAATAGCATGTTTAGATGATAAAGAATAAATAAAAGGAGGATTTATATGGATAATAGCAGAAAAATAATTATAACATTAATAATATTAGTTGTGGTATTAGTAATTGCCTTAACAGGAGCAATTATATATATTATACTTCAAGGAAATAACAATACAAATATTCCAACAACAAATAACAATATAAATGATATTGATGATACAAATACTTATACAAATGATATACAAAGTGATGATATGACAGATGCAGCAGAAGAACTAGCAAGAGAAACTTTTAATTCACAATTCACCTCATATGAAGGAGATAACTTAAATGCTGCACAAATAAGATCACTTTTTAGTGTCATAGAAGAAAGTAATCTTTCAAATACAGAACACCAAGTGACTATAGACAATACAGGAATAATTTCAGAAGAAGAATTAACTGATACAGGAACATACACAGTTGAATTAGTATATGGTGATGATGACTATGTAGACGAAATAAAAATTACAGAGACTAGCACAACTACGCCAGGAAATGAAGATGATATGGACAAATTATTATTTAACACAAAATTTACATCATATGTAGGAGAAATAACAGGAGAACAATTTAGTAACTTATTACAAGTAATACAACAAAGCAATAGTGATACACCAGACCATCAAGTAGTATTAACTTCAAATAATTTACAGCAACAAGATTTAAATTCAATAAACCCTACAGACACATTTGTTGTAACATTAACATATGATACAGAAGGTTATGTACAAGGCATAAATGTTGATAGGAAAGTATAAAAATTAAAAGAAGGGAATTTAAATAAATGAGAAAAAAAGTAATTGCAGGAAATTGGAAAATGAATAAATTACCCAATGAAACAATAACATTCTTCGAAGAACTTGCACCTCTTGTAAAAAATACAAAAAATGAAGTTATAATATGTGCACCATATACAGATTTATTCTATGCCATATTATCAGCACAAAATACAAATATAAAAATTGGTGCACAAAATATGCATTGGGAAGAAAACGGTGCATATACAGGAGAAATATCTCCACAAATGCTTAAGTCAATAGGTGTAGAATATGTAATTATAGGACATTCTGAAAGAAGACAATATTTTGCAGAAACAGATGAAACAGTTAATAAGAAGGTAAAAGCTGCACATAATGTAGGCTTAAAACCAATAGTGTGTGTAGGGGAAACTCTAAGTCAAAGAGAGTCTGGAAAAGCAAAAGAAATTGTTACAAATCAAATAAAATCAGGATTAAAAGACTTGACAAAAAATGAAATTATGAGTACAATAGTAGCGTATGAGCCTATTTGGGCAATAGGTACAGGAAAAACCGCAACAAAAGAAGATGCAAATGAAACCATAAAATGGATTAGAGAAGAACTAGAAAAAATATATGGAAAAGAAAATGCAGATAAAGTTATCATCCAATATGGTGGAAGTGTAAAATCAGAAAATGCGAAAGAATTATTCGAAATGTCAGATATAGATGGAGGATTAGTTGGTGGTGCAAGTTTAAAACCAGATGAATTTGCAAAAATAGTAAACGCAATATAAAGAAAAGAGGAAGGATATATAATATGAATAAAAATTTAACAATGCTAATGATATTGGATGGATTTGGAATTAATGAAAAAAAAGACGGAAACGCTATAGCATTGGCAAATACACCGGTAATAGACAAATTATTTAAAATTAATCCAAATACAACAATAAAAACAAGCGGACTAGATGTAGGACTACCAGAAGGACAAATGGGAAATTCAGAAGTAGGACATACAAATATTGGAGCTGGAAGAATAGTTTATCAAGAATTAACAAGAATAACAAAATCAATAGAAGATGGAGATTTTTTTAGTAATTCAGAATTAGTAGGAGCTATTGAAAATTGCAAAAAAAATCATTCAAAATTACACGTAATGGGGTTATTATCAGATGGAGGAGTTCACAGCCATGTTCGTCATTTATATGCAATTTTGGAACTGGCAAAAAGAAAAGATTTTGAAGACGTATATGTACATTGTTTCTTAGATGGAAGAGATACACCACCAGCATCAGGAGAAGGGTTTATAGCCGAACTAGAAAAGAAGATGGAAGAAAAAGGCGTAGGTAAAATTGCAAGTATAACAGGAAGATTTTATGCAATGGATAGAGATAAAAGATGGGAAAGAGTGCAAAAGGCCTATGATGCATTGGTGAATGGTATAGGAGAAAAATATGTAAGTGCAACACAAGCAATAGAAGACTCATATCAAAAAGAAATATTTGATGAATTTGTATTACCAACATTAATATGCAATAATGATGAACCAATAGCAACAATTGGAGCCAATGATTCAGTTGTATTTTTCAACTTCAGACCAGATAGAGCAAGAGAAATTACAAGAAGTCTAGTAGATAAAGAATTTACGGGATTTGAAAGAAAATATTTTCCATTGTATTATGTATGCTTTACTAATTATGATGATACAATCGAAAATGTGCATATAGTATTTAAAAAAGATGAAATAAAAAACACATTTGGAGAAATAATCTCAAAAAAAGGATTAACACAATTAAGAATAGCCGAAACAGAAAAATATGCACATGTAACTTTCTTCTTTAATGGTGGAGAAGAAAAACAATATAAAGGTGAAGATAGAATATTAATTCCATCACCAAAAGTAGAAACATATGATTTAAAACCAGAAATGAGTGCAATTGAAGTTACAGACAAAGTAGTAGAAGCTATAGAAAGTCAAAAATATGACTGCATAATTTTAAACTATGCAAATCCAGACATGGTAGGTCATACAGGAAGCTTAGAAGCAGCTATAAAAGCAATAGAAACTATAGATACATGTGTAGGAAGAGTAGTAGAAGCAATAGAAAAAGTAAATGGAGTTGTTTTAATAACTGCAGACCATGGCAATTCAGAGCAAATGATAGATTATACTACAGGAGAACCACATACAGCACATACAACAAACCCAGTACCACTAATATTAGTTGGGAAAAAAGCAACATTAAAATCAGGAAGACTAGCAGACTTAGCACCAACAATGTTAGACATAATGGGAATAGAAAAACCAGCAGAAATGACAGGGACATCACTAATTGAAGTTGATAAATAATGAATAATGAAAAAACAATATTATTCATTAAAATATATAAAGGAGGAATCTTTAATGAAAGATTATTTAGCAATTGAAGAAGTAAAAGCTCTAGAAATATTAGATTCTAGAGGAAACCCAACAGTACAAGTTGAGGTTATAACAGAAGATGGATCAAATGGGGTAGCAATGGTACCATCAGGAGCATCAACAGGAAGTTTTGAAGCAGTTGAATTAAGAGATGGTGACAAATCAAGATATTTAGGAAAAGGTGTTACAAAAGCAGTAGCAAATGTAAATGAAGTAATTGCACCAGAATTAGAAGGAATGAATGTATTTGACCAAGTAGAAATAGACAAAAAATTAATAGAAATAGACGGAACAGAGAATAAAGGCAAATTAGGAGCAAATGCAACTCTTGGTGTATCACTTGCAGTTGCAAGAGCAGCAACAAATGCTTTAGGAATGAGCTTATATAAATACATTGGTGGTGTGAACAGTAAAACATTACCAATTCCAATGATGAACATATTAAATGGTGGAAAACATGCTGACAATACAGTAAACATACAAGAATTTATGATAATGCCAATAGGAGCAAAATCATTTAGTCATTGTATGCAAATGGCAGCAGAAATATATCATACACTTAAAAAAGTTTTAAAATCAAAAGGTTTAGCAACAGGTGTAGGAGATGAAGGAGGATTTGCACCAAATCTATCAAGTGATGAAGAAGCACTTAAATTAATAGTAGAAGCTATTAAAGAAGCTGGATTTAAACCAGGTGAAGATGTAGTACTAGCATTAGATGTAGCAAGTACAGAAATGTATGATGAAGCTAAAAAGATAGGAAAAGAAGGAAACTACTATTTCTGGAAAACAGATGACTTAAAAACAGTTGATGAAATGATAGAATATTTAGTTGATTTATCTAATAAATATCCAATCGTATCAATAGAAGATGGACTAGCAGAAGAAGATTGGGAAGGATGGAAAAAACTAACAGAAAGATTAGGCAATAAAATACAATTAGTAGGAGATGACCTATTTGTAACAAATATAAAAAGATTACAAAAAGGGTTAGACAATAAAATTGCAAACAGCATATTAATTAAACTAAACCAAATAGGAACATTAACAGAAACATTAGACGCAATAGAATTAGCAAAGAAAAATGGATATACAGCTGTTGTATCACATCGTTCAGGAGAAACAGAAGACACAACATTAGCAGATGTAGCAGTAGCAACAAACGCAGGACAAATAAAAACAGGGGCACCATGTAGAACAGACAGAGTTGCAAAATATAACAGACTATTAAACATAGAAGCAGAACTAGGAAAAGCTGCGATATATCCAAACAAATTAAAATAATGAATAATGAAGAATGAATAATGAAAAATGAATAATTTATGTTAGTTTTTTGTCATTCATAGAATGACAAAAAACTTTCAATAATTATTAATTATTCATTATTAACTATTCATTATTCATTAAGAAAAACACATTGGGGCGTAGCCAAGCGGTAAGGCAGATGACTCTGACTCTTCGATGCGTAGGTTCGAATCCTACCGCCCCAGCCAAAATGTGCAATACGTT
Source organism: uncultured Clostridia bacterium (assembly GCA_944390405.1). Taxonomy (GTDB): domain Bacteria; phylum Bacillota; class Clostridia; order TANB77; family CAG-508; genus UMGS1781. The sequence goes on from CALXPS010000021.1 coordinate 25,839, forward strand.
GTATTGCAATGAATAATGAATAATGAATAATACATGTATAATAAAAAAATATGTAGGGGCGAGCAGTGCTCGTCCTTTTTCCATAAATTTCTTTCAGAAAAAAACAAAAATATTATAAAAAAGTATTGACAAAGAGGAAGAAAAGTAGTAAGATAAAAAGGTACCAAGAAATATGAAGACAC
>CALXPS010000022.1 GCA_944390405.1 uncultured Clostridia bacterium
TTACGCACTTAAAACTTAGTTATACCAACTAGTTTAAGTGCGTATTTCCATTATTTTACTGTAAAATTCAGGTTATATCATTTTTTATTTAATTCTGCAACTTTTATTCAAATTCATAGTATTATTCCTTTTTTCGACAAAAGTTCCTATGGATTAATTTGTAAAAATATGTTATAAATAGTATTATAAAATATTTTAATTATATGAAAGCGAGGGTATATGTTTAAAGAATTTCATTCTAATATAAAAACTCTTATGCAAAACAACAATATATGGTTAGACCAGTATGAAATAAAAAGCAATAAGAGAAATGGTGGACAATCTCTATGTTTTCCAATAAAAGATAAAGATAAAACAATATTTATTGCAAAGTTTTTTGATTATATGAAGGATATTCCTAACGATATAGTACAGCTTAACAATCAAAACTATAAATGTATAGATGAATTTGAACAAGCTATTGCAGAATTGTCAATATCTGATAATATAGAAACAATTTTAGAAATAATATATTATTCAAAAAGATCATTTAATAGATATGTTGAAATCTCTGAAAAAACTGATGGTATTTTCCCTAAAGTATATGTATCAAATGAAAATATTAGAATTAAAGATAGATTTTATGGTTTGCTTATTGAAGAATACGTAGAAGGAGAAAACTTGAGAGATATCATTGATTCTATTGATAGAAAAACAACAAATGTATCTCAATACTCAATTAATTTTTTAAATAGTGTTTCTAGAACCCTAAAAAAATATTCTGATAACAAAATAGTTCATAGAGATATTTCTCCAGATAATATTATTATATCTAATACAGGCAATGTCGTAATTATTGACCCTGGAGTTATAAAGATTGTAGATAGAAACTCTACGAATTTGGGTTATATTATGGGAAAAAGAACTTATGCGTCTCCTGAACAATATTATGGAAATGCATTACATACAGACTTTTCAAGTGATTTATATGCTTTAGGAATTATAATATACGAAATAATTACTGGCATCAATTTAATTAGTAAATATATTTTAACAGGAAAACCACATTTGGAAATTGTAAAAAATATGGATAGAGAATTAGAAGATTTATTTTTTGATGTAGTAGATTATGAAGATGAAAAGAATATATTTCTATATAGTATAATAAAAAAGATGATACAAGAAGATAAAAATTTAAGATTTAGCAATATAGAAGCTTTTATTCAAGCTATCTCAATATTAAATAGTAAGGAGGGAAAATAATGACAAAATTACTTATACAACACGGTCCTGCTAAAGGACAAAAAATCCAAGTAGCTTTAGAAAATAAAAATTCAGAAGGTGTAATATTTGCTCCAAGAGAAGAAACAATAGAGGCAATTACTTCTTATTGCAATTCTATTCCTAACTTAAATAAAGATAATACTTATATAGATCCTCAATTTTATTACTCTACATATAATAAAGAATTAGCTAAATTATTAGATAGCCAATTTAATTATCCGATAGAGATATCAAGAAGGGATTGCAGAAAAAATAAAGAAATGATATATGAATATTTTGATAAATATGTCGATGCAATAAAACAAATAACTAATAACGTAATTACACCTGGTTTTTCAATAGAAGCAATAGATTGGAAATTTGATTATAGCATAGATTTCTATGACGATTTTAAGAAAAGATATGATTTTAAAAAATATTATTTATCTTTAATGCTTTCAGCAAAGATATTTCATAGTAAAAATGATACAGAAGATATATTAGAAGATTTAAAAGAAAATATTGACCAAAATGACGGTATATACCTTATAATAAATCATATACCTTCACAAGATAATAATTATGATAGTTTAGACCCTGAAACTTTATCTAACATACTATATTTTATATACACTTTAAAGCAAGAAAATATAGACATTATAGTAGGTTATACATTTTTGAATTCAGTATTATATGCAATGTTAGACTGTGAGGCTGTTTCTAGTGGATGGTTCAATAAGTTAAGAAAATTCGATTCAAATAGATTTGATGATGTAGATAAATATGGAAAAAGAAAAAAGAGATATACATCAACATCATCTTTAACATATATGACTATAGAATTAATTAAAGAATTTAAAGATGATATAGACATTAGCATTCTATATTCTAAAACAGCTTGTGATGAAAAAGCATTAGAAGATGAAGATAATGTATCTTTTGTAGATTTAGAACATCAATATTGGGAAGCTTTATCTAATATTTTATCTGAAATCAATAAAGAAGAAACATTAGTAGATAAAATTAAATTTGTAAAAAATAGAATTTCTATTTCTAGAGAAATTTTAGAAAAAATTATGAATGTGACCCAAAATAAAGAAATAGTACAAGATAAAGTAAAAAATGCGTTTAAACATATTGATGATTGGGGATTTGCAATAGAGTTATTTGAAAAAAAAGCATCATTAATTTTATAATGATGCTTCTTCTAATTTTTGTAATATACTTTGAGATTGAACAAGATTTATTAATCTTAAATACGGTTTTAATTCTTCTTGTTTTTTTGCTCTTATTAAAATAATTGATTTTTTTCTAGAGGTACCAATTAATCCAATTCCATGTTCTTCTAAAATCTCTTTTTTTGATTCTGATATTTTTTGAGCTACATCTATTGGAAATACCATATAACTTAAATCTACATAGCTTTTATTAAGGCAAGATTGATAAAATGCTTTTTTGTAATCTTTTAGTTTTGCTTCGTATCCACTTATAATAACTTTCGGGAAAATAAAATCAATGTTTCTATAATAAAAATCATTATATTCTATAATAAGATTATTTTTTATTAAATCACGTACAGCACTTTCACAAGTTGCTTTACTTGCTCCGATGTTTTTGATTAGATTTTCTTTTTTTATAGGTCTATTGTTTTTTGTTTTTAAGAAAAGCTTAGCGTGAGTAGGTTTTGATAGGATTTCCATTTGCGACTTTGTAAAAGGTAAGTTATTATTTGTGATACTAACAACATCAATGTTTCCCCATCTAATAGGCATTTCTTTTATTAATATATTATCATTTTTTTCCATAAGGAAATTATCTATGAAAGTATTTACTAAAGTTTCTTCATAATCAAAAATCTCTTTCATATTTAATTACCCCCTTCTTTTTGTATTCTAACATAAAATAAAATAAAATAGAACAAAAAGTTAAAAAATTTATTATTTTTTTATTCAATCAATTTTATTGGTACTTATTATTTTGTATAAATCATATAAAATTTCATATACAAACATACTTTGTTCTTTTTCTGTCATTTCCATTACTTGTGCAGAAATTAAAAGCAAATGTCTATATTCAAGAAAGTTTATCATTCCATATTTATTATAATTTGTATCAACTATTCTTAATATTTGTTTTAATAAGTCTAACATTTTATCACTTTTAATTTTTATATAATCACTTTCAAATATATTTATTGCAAGTCTTAATTTATCTGTAAATTCCAATGTTTCATAATACTTTACTAATTTTATTACTTTTTCACTATTATTTTTTAATATCATAATTTTTACCACCTTTCATATTTCTTGTTTTTTACGGTTTTGTTATCAATATAGTCAATATCATCTTGTCTTAAAATATTATCTTTTTTCATTGCTTCATATACTTTTTTATAGCTTTCATCAGCATAATATCTAACTCTGTTTTTAAAGAATTTCATAAACTTATTCCATAAATTTTTAAACACATTTAAGTGCTTAATTTCTTTCTCTTGACTGGAAATAGTATCTTTTGCAATACCTAAATCTTCTTTTAATTCTTTGATTTCAAAGTCTTTTTGTATAATAGTTCTATTAAGTGTTCTGACTTCATTATCGTGTTCTTTTAAATCTTTTTCATATTCTTTCATAATAATATCTAAGTCGTTAACACCTTTAATAGATTTTGTAGTATCTCTAACTTTTGAAATATAGCTTTTTATAGTTTCTAATTGTTCATTTGAAATAGTATAATTCTTTTTGTTTACTAGATTAGGCTTTAGAGTAGTTATTATACTTTCTAGCTTATTACTTTCTGTATTTACTATATCTGTTTTTTCATTTGCCTGTTTTAGCTTTTGTTTATTCTTTTCATAATCTTTTTTCATTTGTCTGTAATTAGTCATTTTATTAACTGGTATATCAAAGTTTCTTCCTAATTCTTTTTCTTTCAGTTTGTAATCAACTTCATAATATTTGTTAAAAGATTTTATACAGTTAAGTCTCATTTTATCTTGTAGTTTTGAAAGAGAAGTTTTGGTAAATATTTGAGATTTTGCAACTTGTTTTCGCATTCCATTTTTATAGCCATCTTTTACAGGCACACCAACTATATGCATATGAGGAGAGAGGCTTTGTTCTTCAAAGTGTATTACTGCATTTGCTATTTTAAATTCTGGTACAAATTGCATTAAATCATATACTTGTTCTTTATATACATTAGTCATTTTTCTTCTGTAAATAATATCTTTATCATTCCAAAATTCCATATCTCCAAGTTCAATTATTAGTTCACAAGCTAAATCTCTATTAGAATTTCTTGATATATGATTAAAGTAATTATCTATTTTTCTATCATCTCTTGTTTGCTTTTTGTTATATTCAATTCTTGCTTTTTCGAACTCTTGTAAATATAAATTTTTAACATCATTTATTAAATTATTTGTCCCATAAATATTGCAAATCATATCTGTTTTATGGTCATATTCTCTATAATTATGATTATTCACTTTTGATAGCTGACCACTATTTTGTATAGAATGATTACTAAATGAAGTTGTATTTGATGGATTCTTTTTTGCTAATTCTTTTGCTCTTTTTGTTTTATTTTTATCGTTTCCTAAGTGAATTGTATAGGCTAACATCTCACTCAATTTTCTTGCTCCTTTGCATACAGGATTTTGACTTGTCAAAAATCCTAACCCCCTATGAGTTTTGACATACTATCAAAACTCGGGGGCTCTGCGAGGCATAAATTAACTATCGCCACTTTCATTTTTACTAAAGTAAAAACAAAACGTGCCACGTTAATTTGTTTTAGCCTATCTTCGCAGGAGTATAAGTGACAGCTCCTATTGTATATGTCTCTTTCTCTTTTATAGGAAACGAATTTTCATTTTGCAGAGCAACCATTCTAATAACACTTTCATCTTTGCTGTTTAGTTCAAATTTCATTATCTCGTGTTTTAATTCTTCATTACTATCAATTTGAAATAACTCATAAAATTCTATATCAAAATATTTATTCATTCTGTCTATATAGTCATCAAATTGTTCTTTATTTATATTTACACTTGTCCTAATTTGTTGTTCTTCGCCATCTATTGTAATAGGAGTATAAAGCTCTAATATACCAGCTTCAAATAATTTTGAAATTTGACTAGCATAACTACTTCTAAAATTTATCTTATCAATATAAAAATCGCCATTTTCATCTTTTAATAATGTCATTGACTCAATAAACTTTGAAATAAATTCTTGTTTTTCTTCTTTTGATTTTTTATTCCATTCAGCTTTTAAAACTTTATCTAAATTATTTGTTCTTATTAAATTTTCTCTTTCAATATCTCTGTCTGCCATTAGTTGTTGTGGAGTAAAAGAGAAACTATTTACATTTAAGCTTTCATATTTTTTAGCTTCTAGTAAATTTATCTTTTCTTCAATTATTTTATAATCTGCTGAAAAATCTTCCATTTCAACAATGCCACTTAAATAGGCTTTCTTAATTCTTTCTTTTTGTTGTTTTAGTGTTTGTATTTCTTTATCAAATTTTTCTGTATCAGTTTCTTTTTTATCAGCCAGTACTGGAAGAAAGTATTTCTTAACTGACATATCATATTCTACTAAATCTAAAATAAATTCTTCTAAACATTGTTCAACTTTATCTTCTCTATAATAAATCTTACAATGTTCACAGTTATAGTACATATATTTTTTCTTCGTACCACCAGAGCCTTTACATTTCATAATTCTGCCACATTCAGGGCATTTAAGCCTTTGAAAGAATAAATAAACTCTATCTCTAGTATAAGCCCTTTGATTTTTTTCTTTTTGCATTTGTGCTTCTTCCCACATAGCACGAGTGATTATTGGTTCAACTACATTCATAAAAATAGTAGTTTCTCCATTAGTTTGTTTGCTAATACTTCTATGTTGTTCATAATCTCCCATATAAACTCTATTATCAATCATTCCCATAATTGTAGTATCTCGCCACTTTTTAGGGTATAGGACTTTTTCTTTATTTAGAATATTACTAATTTGCTGATAACTTTTGCCTTCTAAATACATATTAAATATTCTTATTACAATATCTTTTGTAGTTTCGTCTATTACAGTCTTTTTATTTAAGTCTTTCTTATAGCCAAGTGGTATTTTGCCAGGCAAATGTCCAGATTTTATAGCACCATTTAATCCGAACTTTGTTCTTTCACTAACTATTTCAATTTCTAATTGAGATAATACTGTTAGCATTCTTACAAAAAATCTTCCGTTAGCAGTAGAAGTATTAACATCATCTCTATCACATACAAGATATGTGTTGTGCTTTTCTAATACTGAGATTAGTTCTTCTAAATCACGAACTGAACGCGTCACTCTATCTAACTTGTATGCTACAATATAATTGATTTTTCCTTTCTTCATATCTGCTAACATTTCTTGAAAAGCAGGGCGATTTTTAATATCTTTTGCTGATATTCCTGCATCTTCATAGATTTTGAATACATCGTATTCTTTGAATTTACAAAGCTGTAATAGTTTTTCCTTTTGTTCTCCCAAACTAAATCCTTCTCTAGCTTGATCTTCTGTACTTACACGAATATAAATTCCTGCAACTTTTCTTTCTTCGTTCATAGTATTAAATTCCTCCCTTCGATTTGAATAGAAAGGCATTTAATATAAAAATAAGTGCCAGATAGCGCAAGGCTATTGACACTTAAAGAGTTTCATAATTTATTTTTCCTTCTTTTTTAACAACACAAATAAAACAAAATAAGGTATTTTTTTAAAAACTCTAAAAATTAATGCCTTGCTATGTATTCCTGTAGTTTGGACAAAGGGTATTTCGTCCTTAAATCTTTAACATAGAAATAATCATGTTCATTAAAGAACAGGTACAGGCAATCTTTAATGATTACTCTATGTGGCTCAACGTATGCCAAATTTGTATGTTCTATTATTCTCAAACAACCTTCAATCACCATTTGTTGCTCAAGTTCTATAGAACTAAATTTGCAAGCCCATTCAATTTTAGAGAGTAATTCTCTACTTATCTTGTTTTTCTTTTTTACGATACTAATCATATCACACCAACCTTTCTTTTTCAATAAAAAGCGACAAAAAAAATCGACTTTTTACAGTCGATTAAATTTTTTCGTCTGGTGCGACGATTTTACCTTATGGAGCGGGTAGAGGGAATCGAACCCTCGCTACCAGGTCGGAAGCATGGAATTCTACCACTAAATTATACCCGCAATTAATATAATTTTACCATACAAATCAAAAAAGTCAAGAAAATTATTGAAAAAGAAAAATCAATATGATAGAATAAAAGAATAAAAAACACAGGAGGAATAGGATGAAAAATAATAAAGGAATAACATTAATAATAGTTATAATGACAGTTGTATTATTAACAATATTAATGGGATTAGCAATAACAAGTTCAATAGATACATTTAATAAATCTAAATTTATAAGTTTTGAAACAAATATAAAATTAATTCAAAAAAAAGTTGATATTGCTTTAGAGGAACGAATAGATTATAAAACATTAGGACATCCATTAAATGAAGAACAAAAGGCTAAATTAGCAACAATTATTGCAAATGATAACAATAATATGATATCAACTGAAGATCCATCAGCAGAAACACTAAGATATTTTTCGTCTAATGATATAAACGAAGATTTTGAACTTAGTGATATACGAGGAGAATTTGTAATAAATTTTGCAAATAGAGAAGTTATAAGTTTAGATGGGGCAGAAAAAAATAATGTTATGTATTATACGATTTAATCCTCAAACTAATAGGAAGGAAAATATATATGGGAAAAATAGTTTTATTAGATGATTTAACAATAAACCAAATAGCAGCAGGAGAAGTTATAGAAAGACCAGCTTCAGTAGTTAAAGAACTAGTAGAAAACTCAATAGATGCAGGTGCAACAAGTATAAGTATAGAGGTTAAAAATGGTGGTATAAAGCAAATAAAAATTATAGATAATGGTTCAGGTATCGCAAGTGATGACCTAGCATTTGCATTTGAAAGACATGCTACAAGTAAAATAAGAACAGCAGATGATTTGGAAAATGTAAAATCAATGGGGTTCAGAGGTGAAGCATTAGCAAGCATTGCAGCAATATCACACATAGAAGTTGTAACAAAAACAGAAGACGAATTTATGGGAAATAAGATAGTTCTAGAAGGTGGAGAAATATTAGAACAAGAAGAAACAGGTGCACAAACAGGAACAACAATAACAATAAGTAACTTGTTCTATAACACACCAGTAAGATATAAATTCTTAAAAAAAGATTATACAGAATTAGGATATATAGAAGATGCTGTTAAAAGAATAGCTTTAGCAAATCCAGGAGTATCAATAAGACTATCAAATGAAAACAAAACAATAATCAAAACAAACGGAAGTGGAGAACTAAAAACAGTAATATATAGTATATACGGAAAAGAAACTACAGATGGCTTAATAGATATTGACTATATGTATGAAGATATAAGAATAAAAGGGGTTATTGGAAAACCAGAAATTGCAAGATCAAATAGATCATATCAAATGTTTTTTGTAAATAATAGATACATAAAAGATAAAACTTTAACAGCTGGAGCAGAACAAGCATTTAGAGGACTGCTTCCAATAGGAAAATTTGGATTTTTGGTACTAAATTTAGAAATGAGTCCAAATAAAATAGATGTAAATGTTCATCCTACAAAATTAGAAATAAGATTTCAGGAAGAACAAAAAGTATTTAAAGCTGTATATCATGCAATAAGAGAAGGACTATTAAAAGGAGATTTAGTAAAAAATACTGAAAAAGAGATAGAGAACAATACACAAATAAAAAATGAAGAAATAATAGAAAATAAAAATATAGAGCAAGAGATAAAACCAGTAATAGAAAATGAAAACACAGAAAAAGTTGTTGATATGCAAGCAACTCAAAGGTTTGAACCAATAGTAACAGAAGAGCCAAAAGGAGCTGGTTTGTTTGGACTATTCAAGAAGAAAAATAATGACATAGAAGAAAATGTGGAAAAAAATGCAATAGAAGAAATATTTGCATATAAGAATAAGGAATCATATGCAGAAGAAAGTAAAAAAGATGGTTCTTATGGGGATACTCAAGAACAAAACGAAGATTTTGAAAAAATGTATAGTGAAACATTTGGAATAACAAAAGAAGATAAGAAAGAAGATGCAGAAAAAGTAACAAATTATTCATTTGCAGATACAGAAAACATCTCTATGTTTGAAGATGAGGAAGAATACAATCAAGTTCCAGTATATAAGTATTGTGGTTCAGTATTTTCAACATACATAATAATAGAAATGGGAAATGAGATGTATATTATTGACCAACACGCAGCACATGAAAGAGTTCTATATGAAGAAATAAAGAAAAATTATTATGGCAATCTAGAAAAAGAATCTCAAATAATGCTATTACCAGATATAATAACATTATCACATAAAGAAAAGTCAATAGTTAAGGAAAATTTGGACTTGTTCAAGAAAGCTGGATTTATGCTAGAAGAATTTGGAGAAAACACTGTTAGACTAATAGGAGTTCCTTCAATTTGTATGGATATGGATACAAAAGAATTGTTTTTAGAAATATTAGATACAATAGATACTGTTGCAATAACAGCAAAACAAGAAAAAGAAGATAGATTTATAGCAACAATAGCATGTAAAGCAGCAGTAAAAGCAAATATGAACTTAAATAAAGAAGAAGTAGATAATTTGATGAAAAAATTATTAGTATTACCAAATCCATTTACATGTCCACATGGCAGACCAACAGCGATAAAAATGGATAAAATGGATTTAGAGAAAAAGTTTAATAGAAGAAAATAATTTAAACAATGTTCTATATTTTGAAGGAGGAAAAGTGAAACCAACTGTATATGTAATAGGTGGTCCTACTGCATCAGGCAAAAGTAAACTAGCGGTTGAACTTGCTAAAAAAATAAATGGAGAAATAATATCAGCAGATTCTATGCAAATATATAAAGATATGAATATAGGAACAGCAAAAATAGATGAAGCTGAAAAACAAGGAATAAAGCATTATTTGTTAGACTTTGTGTCACCAGAGGAAAGATATAGTGTATCAAGTTTTAAGAAAGATGCAGATATTGCAATAGAAGAAATACTAAAAAAAGGTAAAACGCCTATTGTTGCGGGCGGAACAGGATTATACATAAATAGTTTAATATATGGAATAGAATTCCAAGATGAAAAAATAGATACAGAATATAGAGAAAAATTGAATGAAATTGCAGAAAAACAAGGGCTTGAAGAATTATATAAAGAGGCACAAAAAATAGATCCAGAATCAATGGAAAAAATAAGCCCAAATGATAAAAAAAGAATTATAAGGGTATTAGAAATATATCATAAAACAGGAAAAACAAAAACACAGCAAGAAAAAGAATCAAGAAAAAACGAAGTAAAATATAATTTTAAAGTTTTTGCAATATCAATGGATAGGAACAAACTCTATGAAAAAATAGAAAAAAGAGTAGACCAAATGATAGAACAAGGATTAGTAGAAGAAGTTCAATGCATTATGAAAAAATATTCACACTTTCCTACAGCTATGCAGGGATTAGGATATAAAGAAGTTGTAGAATTTTTACAAGGCAAATCTACAAAACAAGAAATGATAGATAAAATAAAAAAGGAAACAAGACATTATGCTAAAAGGCAGTTAACATGGTTTAGAAGAAACAAAGAAATTATATGGTTAGATGGAGAAAAAAGCATTGAAGAAAACATAGACTTGATTATTAATAAATACAATTAAGAAAAATTTTAAAAGAGCAAGAGAGGAGGAAATATTTAAAGATGGCAAAGTTAAAAGAAAAACAAAAGGAGAAAACAACAAAAAAACATCCTAAAAAAAATGCCCAAATAAATAAAATAAAGCAGCATGTAATTCAAGTAATTTTGTTATCTTTAATAATATTTGCGATAATTTTCTTTATATACCAAATAGCAAGATTAGCAATAAATCCTACTGACTCATTCCTAGTAGAATATGGAAAAGTATCACAAGAAGAAAGTCTAATAGGATATGTTATACGAGACGAAAAATTAGTACAAACTCCTGGAAATGAAAACAAACTAGTTCAAATAAAAAATGAAGGAGACAGAGTTTCTGTTGGAGAAGCGGTATTTAGATATGAGGCTACAAACGAACAGGAACTAAATGAACAAATCGAAGCATTAAATAATGAGATACAAACAGCAATGGAAGGACAAACAGAAATATTTTCTAGTGATATAAAAGCATTAGAAAACCAAATAGCGACAAAAATAGAAGGAATACAAAATAAAAACAGTATACAAGAAATAAAAGAATATAAAACTGATATAAATGGATATATTACAAAAAAAGCAAAAATATCAGGCGAATTAAGTCCATCAGGTTCATACATAAATAACTTGATAAATGAAAGAACTAATATTGAAAATCAATTAAAAAGTAGTTCACAATATGAAAATGCACCAATTGGTGGTATAGTATCATACAGAGTAGATGGACTGGAAGAAACACTAACACCTCAAAATTTTGAAAGCCTTAGCACAGAAATGCTAACAAACTTAGATTTAATAACAGGTCAAATTGTAACAACAAGTGAAGAAACTGGTAAAATAATTAATAATTTTGAATGTTATATCGCAGTATCTACAAACACAAATGAAGCAAAAAACGCTAGTGTTGGAGATAATGCAAAAATTAGATTGTCAACAAATGAAGAGATACCTGTAGAAATAGAATATATTAAAGATGAAGGAGATACCAGATTAATAGTATTAAAAATGACACAGGGAATAGAATATTTAACAAACTACAGGAAGATTTCATTAGAAATTATATGGTGGGAAAGAGAAGGATTAAGAGTTCCAAATTCAAGCATAATATATGAAAATGGATTAAGTTATGTAATAAGAACAAAATCACGGAATTATAGACAAAATTTTAGTAAAAGTAGTAAGAGAAAATAACAATTTCAGTATAATAACAAATTACACAACAGAAGAGCTAAAAAATATGGGGTATACTATACAAGAAATAAATAGTATGAAAAAAATAAGTATATATGATGAGATATTAGCTGACCCAGACATAGAAAAAATAAATAAAGATTTAAACTAAAAACAAGGTAATTCCTTTATTTAAAGGGATTACTTTTTGTTTAATCCTAGGATGCTTAAAATCTTTACGAACCATGTTTAATAAAACTTGTCCTTTACGATACCCATGAATAACAACAACTTCTAAAATATCATCAGGCAAAGTTTCAAATAATTTATCTAAATAATACTTAGCCTCCAAAAGTTCCATATCATGTAAATCAATAGTAATACGTTTGTCTTCTGGAATTAGTAAATCATCTAACATAAAAACCTCCAAATAAACTTAAAAATATTATAACAGAAAAATAATTTTCTGTAAATACTTGCAAATTTTGCAAATACATGGTAAAATAGGAAAAGTGAATATTTAATATGACTTTAAGGAGGTGCTAATAAATGCCAAACATAAAATCTGCAATTAAAAGAGTTAGTGTAATAGAAACTAAAACTTTAAAAAATAATATGATAAAATCTGAATATAAAACAGCTATAAAGAAATTTGAAGCAGCAGTAGCAGAAGGCGATAAAGAAAAAGCACAAGAAGCTTTAAAACTAGCTACAAAAAAAATAGATGGTGCTTGTTCAAAAGGAATTATAAAAAAGAATACAGCATCAAGAAAAAAATCAAACTTAGCTAAAAAATTAAATGTAATGTAGTAAAAAAAAGATTTCAAGGAAATTGAAATCTTTTTTTCATACCTATTGCATAAATTTAATTAATGTAATAAAATGATTGCATAAAATAAAAATGGAGGTTTTATGCATATGTCAAATATAAAAGTAAATTTAGAAAATACAGGTTTTAAAAAAGAAGAACTAATGAAGTATAATGAAAAAGTAGAAAAAGCACATGAAGAATTGCATAGTGTAGCAGATAATGAAGATGACTTTGTAGGATGGTTACATTTGCCAACAAATTATAACAAAGAGGAATTTGAAAGAATTAAAAAATGTGCAGAAAAGATAAAAAAAGATTCAGAAGTATTCTTAGTAATAGGAATAGGAGGTTCATATTTAGGTGCAAGAGCAGTTATAGAATCTCTAACAAATACATTTTATAATGCATGTTCTAATATAAAAACACCTAAGATATTTTTTGTGGGAAATAATATGAGCCCAAATTATATGAATGATTTATTAGAATGTATTGGAAATAAAGATATATCAATAACTGTAATATCAAAATCAGGAACAACTACAGAACCAGCAATAGCTTTTAGAATATTTAGAGAATTTATGGAATCAAAATATGGTGTAGATGAAGCTCGTAAAAGGATATATATTACAACAGATAAAGAAAAAGGAGCATTAAAAACACTTTCAAATGAAGAAGAGTACGAAACATTTGTAATACCAGATAATATAGGAGGAAGATATTCAGTATTAACTGCTGTAGGATTACTACCAATTGCAGTAGCTGGAATAGATATAGATAAATTAATGTATGGTGCAAAAAATGCAGAAGATAAATACAATGAAAATTCTGTAAAATACAATCAATGTTACCAATATGCGGTTGCTAGAAATATTCTATATTCACAAGAAAAAACAACAGAAATATTAGTAAACTACGAACCAAAAATGCAATACTTTACAGAATGGTGGAAACAGCTATATGCTGAAAGTGAAGGAAAAGAAAATAAAGGTATATTCCCAACAGGAGCAATGTTTACAACAGATCTACATTCAATTGGACAATACATACAAGAAGGCAGAAGAAATCTTTTTGAAACAGTAATAAGTATAGAAAATCCTGAAACAGACATAACAATAAAAAAAGATGCAGATAATATAGATGGACTAAACTTTGTAGCAGATAAAACAATGGACTATGTAAATAAAAAAGCAATGCAAGGAACAATAGAAGCACATGTTGCAGGAGGAGTTCCAAATATAATTATAACAATGGAAAGATTAGATGCAGAAAATTTAGGAGAACTTATTTACTTCTTTGAATTATCTTGTGCAATTTCAGGAAAACTATTAGGAGTAAATCCATTTAACCAACCAGGGGTAGAAGCATATAAAAAGAATATGTTTAGGCTATTAGGTAAACCAGGAGTATAAATATGAACACAGTTACATTTCCTATATTAAATTTAAAAATTGAGATAGAACCAGTAGCATTTTCGCTATTTGGAATAGATATACATTGGTATGCAATTCTAATAGTATCAGCGATAATAATAGCATTTATAATATTCAAAATACGAGATGGATTATATAATATAAAATATTCAGATATCATAGATTTAAGTATATATGTAATCCCAATATCAATAATTTCAGCAAGATTGTATTATGTATTATTTAATTTAAGCTATTATATAAAAGATCCATCTATGATTTTTAATTTTAGAAGTGGAGGACTTGCAATTTATGGTGGAATCATAGGAGGACTTATAACCTGTATTGTATTTTGTAAAAAAAGAGATATAAAATTATTAAACTTACTAGATTATATCGCACCAGGATTAGCTTTACGGTCAAGCAATTGGAAGATGGGGAAACTTTGTAAATATAGAAGCATATGGAACACAAACTACATTACCTTGGAGAATGGGTATATATGAAGCAGGTAAATATATAGAAGTACACCCAACATTCCTATATGAATCACTATCAACATTCATATTATTTATAGTACTAATGACTATAAAAGAAAAAAGAAAATTCGCCGGACAATTAACATACATGTACTTCATCTGGTACAGCCTCGAAAGAATGTTAGTAGAAGGACTAAGAACAGACAGCCTAATGCTAGGCAACATCAGAATATCACAAGCACTATCCCTACTAATCCTAATAACAGCAGTAACCCTCTACATGACCACAAAAAGAAAAAACAACAAAAAAAATTATTAATTATTAATTATTCACTATTCATTATTCACTAAAAAAATGGAGACTTAAGGTCTCCATTTTTCCTACCACCCTCCATTCAACTCACTCTTCAACGTCAGATTTATTACCGTTCCTATCTCCACAGGAGTTTCAGCTGCTATATCTTGACTAATAACTATTCCCGAACCATCAAGAGTAATATTCAAATTGTGTTCAGCAGCTACATTTATTGCTTCTGAAACCGACATTCCTTTAAAATTAGGAACAGTAACAGAAGTAGCTACATTACTACTATCAGTATATAAGAACACATCTGCATTATCTAATAATTGTGCACCTTTTTTAGGCATTTGATTTACTACAAGCTCAGTATCTTGAATAGAACTATCAATATGTACATCAAATCCATATGATTGTAATAATTCTCTTGCTTCAGCTATTGTTTTATTTTCTAAATCAGGCATAGTTTTTGTTTCATAATCAGATGATGTATTTGAAGTAGATGCTACACCAATATAAGGTAAAATCTCAGAGAAAATTTGTGAGACAACTGGTCCTGCAATTTCACCACCTTGGAAAGATTTACCTTGAGGGTTGTATAAAGCGACTAATATAACTGCTTGAGTATTAACTGTAGGAGAAAATCCCATGAAAGAGGCAACATAAGTACCATCACCTTGACCAAGATTTTCAGAAGTACCAGATTTTCCACCAACAGAATATCCTTTTACATCAGCATATTTTCCAGTTCCATCGCTAACTGCATAATCTAACATATCCATTACCTCATTTGCAGTTTCTTTAGATACAACTTGTCTTACTTGAACTGGTTCAGGGGTAGTAGTACTACCAGTATTAGGATCTACAATTTTATCTATGATTCTTGGTTGCATTAATGTACCTTCATTTGCAATTGCAGAAACGGCTGTTATAAGTTGAAGAGGAGTAACATTAATTCCTTGACCAAACGACATTGTAGCAAGCTCGAATTTTCTTATTGAATCTCTATCATAAAATACGCTTCCAGATTCACCATAGAATTGTGAGTTAGTAGTAGAAAGTAAGCCAAAAGCATCATAATATTTATATAATGTTGGTGCACCTATCTGTAGACCTAGTTGAATAAAAGCAGGGTTACAAGAATTGGCTAAAGCTTCTTTTAAAGATTGACCTAAATGTGGATTAGTATGTCTCCAACAATTTATTGGGATATTATCAACAACTTCGTTTCCAGCACAATAGAAAACATCTTCAGTATTTTCATCAACAATTCCTTCTTCTAAACCAATTGCAGCAGTAATTATTTTAAAAGTAGAACCAGGTTCATATGTATTTTGAACAGCTTCATTTCTCCACATTTCATATAAATAATCAGTTTGCTCTTGACTAGTCATACTATTCCATGAATTAGCAATATTGGTATCTGTTGGAGTAAAAGGAGTATTTAAGTTATAATCTGGATAATTTGCCATAGCTAAAATATTTCCAGTAGAAGGTTCCATAATAATAACAGTACCATAATCAGCAACATTATCTACAACAGCTTGAGAAAGATATTTTTCTGCAATAGATTGAATGTTTACATCTATAGTAAGATAAACATTGCTACCATCTTGTGCATCTATGTAAGATTGTTCTTGATTAGGAATCTCACCATTAACAGAGTCTGTTAGTGTTACAACCTTACCAACAGTACCAGACAAGATAGAATCAAGAGAATTTTCTAGACCGAATAATCCATTATTATCCGTTCCAGTAAAACCAAGCATATGGCATGCTAAATTATTGTATGGATAAGATCTTTTAATAGAAGAATCTATATTAATTCCACTATAAATTTCATTTGTTTCCATCCAATTACGTAATAATTCAATTTTTTCGTTATCAACTTTAGAAGCTATAGTAACAGAAGATGTGTCAGTATTTAATTTTTCTAGAACAGTTGCATAATCAAGTCCAAAAATATTGCTGAAAGATTGTGCAACAAATTCGAAATTTACTTTATCACCGTTAGAATATGCAAGTTTACTAGGATTAACTGAAACAGTGTCAACTTCTGCACTAATAGCTAAAACCTTACCATTAGAATCATAAATAGTTCCTCTTTCAGGCACTATTGTCTTAGTATATGTTTGTTGACTACTTGCTGCTTTACTTAAAGAAGAGCCTTGTATAAATTGAAGATATGCAATTCTAAGAATTAGCAAAAATAATAAAATAAAAAGAAAAATCTCCATAAATCTTAGTTTTTTTATATTTGAAATATTAATTTTTATAATTTTTTTAGATTTCTTCATATATCCTCCATAAATAACATTATTTTATATTATAAATTATTAAAAATCAATAGGTTTGTCTTGTTTTTTTAGAGAAAAAGTTATATAATTGTTAACATTAAAAACTGAGAAAGGAATGAGGTTTATGCAAGTAGAAAAAGAAGAAATTTTGCATATTGCGAATTTAGCTTGTTTAAATATCAAAGATGAGGAAATTGAAGAATATAGAAAAAATCTTCAAGATATATTAAATTGGGTAGATATAGTAAATAGAGTAGATACAAGTAATATAAATGAAACAATTTGTAGTACAAATAATATAAATATATTTAGAAAAGATGAAATAGAAGAATTTCAAGATAAAGAACTATTATTACAAAATGCTCCAGAAAAACAAAATAATATGTTCAATATTCCAAAAGTAATACAATAAAAGTTACTAGATAATAGTTTTATTTTGAGCATAGCTGGAATTACATATATTAAAATAAAATTATGATATTCCAAGCTAACGGGTATTCCCCCGCCTCAAAGGGCTGTCATACCATAATTTTATTTTAATATATGTAATTCCAGCCTATTAAAGTTGCAAACTATTATGTAGTAATCAATAAAAAGTAAAATATTTTAAGTAGGAGGTTAGAATGGAACTTTATGAGTTAACAGTTCATGAATTAATGGACAAGTTAGATAGAAAAGAAATAACTTCAGAAGAAATTATAAAAAGCTATTCAAAAAGAATAGAAGAAAAAGAAAAAGATATACAAGCTTTTGTAACAACTACAATTGATACAGCTATGGAAAAAGCAAAGAATATTAATAGAGAGAATTCAAAATTAGCGGGTATACCAATTGGTATAAAAGATAATATATGTACAAAAGGTGTAAAAACAACATGTAGTTCAAAAATGTTAGAAAATTTTATAGCACCATATAATGCAACAGTTATAGAAAAAATAGAAAATGAAGGACTAATAAGTCTTGGAAAGCTTAATATGGATGAATTTGCTATGGGTGCTTCAACAGAATATTCTGCTTTCAAAACTACAAAAAATCCATGGAATTTACAAACAGTTCCAGGAGGTTCAAGTGGAGGAAGTGCAGCAGCAGTAGCTGCTAATCTAGTGCCATGGGCTTTAGGTTCAGACACAGGAGGCTCAATACGTCAACCAGCAGCACTATGTGGAGTTGTAGGGTTAAAACCAACATATGGCATGGTTTCAAGATACGGTCTGGTAGCATTTGCTTCATCATTGGATCAAATAGGACCTATAACAAAAGATGTAGAAGATGCTGCAATATTATTAAATGCTATCTCAGGACACGATGAAAAAGATTCAACATCAGTAAATTTACCAAAAAAAGATTATACCCAAAATTTAGTAAAAGATGTAAGCAAATTAAAAATAGGTGTCCCAAAAGAATTTTTTGGAGAGGGAATAAACGAAGAGGTTAAAACAAGTGTTGAAAAAGCAATAGAACAATATAGAAAATTAGGTGCAACAGTAGAAGAGTGTTCATTAAATATTGCAAATGAAGCACTAGCAGTATATTATATAATTGCATGTGCAGAAGCAAGTTCAAACCTAGGAAGATTTGACGGAATTAGATACGGATATAGAACTAAAAACTTTAATAATTTAAAAGATATATATAAAAATTCAAGAAGTGAAGGATTTGGAGCAGAAGTAAAAAGAAGAATAATACTTGGAACATATGTACTTTCATCAGGATACTATGATGCATATTACAAAAAAGCACAAAAAGTAAGAACTGTAATTAAACAAGAATTTGAAAAATTATTTGAAAAATATGATGTATTAATAACTCCAACATCTCCAACAGTAGCATATGAAATAGGAACAAAATCAAATAATCCATTAGAAATGTACTTAGCAGATTTATGCACAGTTTCTGTAAATATTGCCGGACTTCCTGGAATATCAATCCCTTGTGGAGTAGATAGTCAAGGCATGCCTATAGGATTACAATTAATAGGCAAACCATTTGGAGAAGAAACAATAATTCAAGCAGCATATACTTATGAACAAGAAATTAAATTTAGAGAAAAGTATAAACCAGAATTTAAGATGTAGGAGGGAAATATGTCAAGAGAAGATTATGAAGTAGTAATAGGATTGGAAGTTCATAGTGAATTATCAACAAAAACAAAGATATTTTGTTCATGCCCAACAGAATTTGGAGGAGAACCAAACTCACATTGTTGTCCAATTTGCATGGCAATGCCAGGAGCTTTACCAGTGCTTAATAAAAAAGTTGTAGAGTATGCAATAAAAGCAGGATTAGCTACAAATTGTAAAATAGCAAACATAAGCAAAAATGATAGAAAAAATTATTTTTATCCAGATTTACCAAAATCATACCAAATATCACAATATGATATACCACTTTGTACAGATGGATATGTAGAAATCGAAACAGAAAATGGAACAAAAAGAATAGGACTAACCAGAATTCACATAGAAGAGGATGCAGGAAAATTAAATCACGACGAATATAGTAGAGGAAGCTTAGTAGATTTAAATAGAGCAGGAGTTCCATTAATAGAAATAGTATCAGAGCCAGATTTACGAAGTGCAGAAGAAGCAGATATTTACCTAAAAAAATTGAAATCAATATTAGAATATATTGAAGTATCAGATTGCAAAATGCAAGAAGGTTCACTAAGAGCAGATGTAAATGTTTCTGTAAGAAAAAAAGGAACAAAAGAATTTGGAACAAGGACAGAAATGAAAAACATGAACTCATTTAGGTCAATAACAAGAGCAATTGAGTATGAAGCAGAAAGACAAATTGAAGTTTTAGAACAAGGAGGCAAAATAGAACAAGAGACATTAAGATGGGATGAAGTATCTGGAAAAACATTCTCAATGAGGGATAAAGAAGATGCACAAGATTATAGATATTTTCCAGATCCAGATTTAGCAATTATAAAAATATCAGATGAAATGATAGAAAAAATAAAATCTGAGCTTCCAGAAATGCCAGAAAACAGAAGAGAAAGATATATAAAAGAATTTAATTTACCAGAATATGATAGTAATATATTGACATCTTCAAAATATATATCAGACTTATTTGAAAATGCAGTTAAAATATGTAATAATCCAAAAGCAGTTAGTAACTGGATTATGACAGATATAACCAGAATATTAAATGAGAAAGAACAAGAACCAAATGAAATACCATTTTCAGCAGAGCAATTAGGAGAACTAGTAATATTAATAGACAAAGGAACTATAAGTTCAGCAATAGCAAAAAAAGTATTAGAAGAACTTTTTGAAAATCCAAGGAATCCAGAAGAAATAATAAAAGAAAAAGGTTGGATACAAATTTCAGATGAAGGAGCTATAAAAGAAGTAGTTCTAAAAATTTTAGAGGCTAACCCACAATCAATTGTAGATTTTAAAGCAGGCAAAGATAGAGCATTAGGTTTCTTAGTAGGACAGGCAATGAAAGAAACAAAAGGAAAGGCAAATCCACAGATGTTAAATAAAATGTTTTTAGAAGAGTTAAACAAATAAAAACAATCCCCATATTTGGGGATTGTTTTCTTGGAGATTACGACACAGGCTCGTATTCGCTGTCCGGGCCGTAATGCTCAAAGTCATCGCCGAAGAGGATATCTTCGAGTGTTTTGGCATCGTCGCTGCCAGTTCGAGGTTTGTTATCGACAGGGAAAGTGTTTGTGGGACGGACATCGCAATTCATCATGTGTGTTACCTCCAAAATATAAATTTAGATTTCCAGTAAGGAAACTCTACATTTATTATAGCATAATTAGGTGCAATAGGCAAATTAAAAATAAATCTTTTTAATCTTATCAGTTGCTAAAGCACCTGTAAAAAAAGATACAAAGAACATTAAACTACATTTAAAAATTAAGTAGCCAACATCAAACAGAATATGAGAGAAAGGGTTTAAAACATATAAAAATAAGATATATGTAGAAATTATACATAATATAAAAGAAAATTTAAAACCATAATACATGACTTTAACTATGGAAGTATCAATATTTTTTATATCATCAATAAATTTCTTCATTAGTAAAACCTCCTAAAACTATGTTAACATAAAACAATACAAAAATCAAAGGAAATTTAAGGGAATTTATGTAGCTAGTATATTTATGAATATTTTTATAAAAAATACAAACAATTCCTATGGGAGGATTTTATGTTTAAACCTAAAGAGATTTTATATGAAGAGAACATAAAAAATTATGAACTAGGACGAGAATTATTGGATAAATACAAAGATGTACCTATGAAAGTCATTGAAAATCA
>CALXPS010000023.1 GCA_944390405.1 uncultured Clostridia bacterium
ACCAGTTTTTGCTTGGCAGATGTACATGTTATTTATTTGTTCGTGTGATATTGGTATCCATACAAATTGGTCATATGCTTTTTGTGCATTTGCTACTTCGCTTGGGTTTTCCCAATCTACTGTTTCTCCATTTGGAATTAAGTATATTACTAATCCATCATCAATTTTGCTTTCATCTTCTAATCCTGATACTGTAAATCCTCCTGGGATTACTGCTGTATCTCCATTACTATCTTCATATTCTGTTGTTGTGTTTGCTTTATCTCCTGGGTTTACTATTATTGTTGTATCTCCACTTATTCCTATTTCTAGGTCATCCCATTCATTAAGCATGTTATCTACCTTGTTTTGTTCTTCTCCTAGTTTGTTATTTGCTTCACCTACTGTTTTTTTAGAATTCTCAAATAATTTTCCATCCACCGCAAAATCTATTGTTAGTGCTGTTAAAATTACCAATATTATTACTGTAATTATCAATGCTATTAGCGTTATCCCTTCATTTTTTTTCATTTTTATTTCCTCCTTTTGTTTTTCTCTTTTTTATAAATTTAGTATATCTTATTTTATATTTTTTTGTCAATAGTTTTTTGTGTGTTTTCATTCCAATTTTATAAGTTCCTTTATTTGTTTTATCTCTCCTAAATTTAATCCTGTTATATCTGCTATTTCTTCTAAGTCCATATTCTTTTTCAACATCTTCTTTATTATTTCTATTTGATTTTGTCTTTTCCCTTCTTCTCTGCCTTGTTCCATGCCTTGTTTTATTCCTTTAGCCATCCCTTGTTCTATTCCTTGTTCTATTCCTTCTTTTATTCCTTCTTTTATCCCTTCTTTTATCCCTTCTTTTATCCCTTCTTGCTTGCCTTCCTCCCAACCTGCTTTCTTGCCTTCTTCATATCCATGCTCTTTTGCATATTCCATTGCTGCTTGCTCATCTCTTATTGCTTTTTCTCTTAATTCTGCTATTCTCCTCAACTTTTCATCTCCACTTACTTGTTCTAATTCGTCTATTGCTTTTCTTATATGTTCATTCTTTTCCATTATTTGAACTACCTCCTTTTCATTTGGATTGTCTAAAAACATCATCCATTGTCCTATCCTATTTTTCTTGTCTCTTTCATATATTCTCTTTGCTTTTGGTAATTCTATTATACTTATTTCTAGTCTATCTGTCAATACTTTTTTGCCTCCTTGGTCATCCCTTATTTGCCATTTTACTCCTAGCTTTTCTATCCCTTTTAATACTTCTATTTCATGGTCTATTATTACTATACTTATCGTTTTCTTTAATTCTCCATATTTTTCACTTCTCTTTAATTGCCTTATGTAATTATCTGCCCAGTAATCTTATTTTACCATTTTTATCTATCATATTTTTTACCTTTTTGCAACAAAAATCGTTTGTCAAATTTCTACTTATTTTGACAAACATCTCATATTTTATTAAAACTTTTCTCACTAATTAAGCCACAACTAGGTAAAATATATTTTACCTAGTTGTGGCAATAAGCACTATTATAAGCACCATTATAATATTACAAAATTTAAATTTCACAAGTTAATTCTTTCATTAAATTATGTACAGATACTACTTCTTTTATTTTATAAACATTACTTCCACAAAATACTAATGCTTTATTCATATTTCCTTCTACTGCATTTATTAAAGCTTTTGTTATGCAATATGGTGTTTTTGTTACATCACATGTCTTTATGCATTTGTAGCATTTTTCTATTTTACTTTTGGTCTGCTCAGTTTGTTTTATAAAATTATTGTATATAGCTCTTCCTGGCATTCCAACTGGACTCTTTACTATTTTTACATCTTCTTGCTTTGCATTTATATACGCTTGCTTAAACTCGTCTGATGCATCACATTCTTCGGTTGCTACAAATCTTGTTGCCATTTGAACACCTGATGCTCCTAACTTTAAGAATTTTTTTATATCTTTTGCATCCCATATTCCTCCTGCTGCTATAACTGGTATTTCTGTTTTTGTTTCTTTTTCTACCTCTTTAATATATTCAACTACTTGTGTTGTTATATTTTCTAATTTGTTTTCTTCTTTATTTAGTTCATCTTCTTTAAATCCTAAATGTCCACCTGCTTCTGGTCCTTCTATTATTATCATATCTGGTGTATAATTATATTTACTCTTCCAATGTTTTACAATTAATTTGCAACATCTAAGTGATGAAACAATCGGTGCAATTTTTGTTTTACTATTTTTCACATATTCTGGCAAATCTTTTGGAATACCTGCACCTGATATTATTAAGTCTATTTTTTGTTTTACACATTCCTTTACAATTTCTGCATAGTTATTTAAAGCTACCATTATATTTGCACCTATTATGCCATTCTCGCCTGCTATTTTTCTAGCTAAACTTATTTCTTTTTTTATTGCTGCTTTATTTGCTTCCATTGGATTTTTATTAAAATTTTCTTCTTGATATCCTATGTCTGCTGTTGATATTACACCAATGCCACCTTCTTTTGCAACTGTACCTGCTAATCTATGCATTGATACTCCTACACCCATTCCACCTTGTATGATTGGGTATTTTGATATTTTTTCACCTACTTTTATACCTTTCAATTTCCTATACCTTTCCTTTTATATATTCTACTACATCGCCAACTGTAGTGTTTTTTTACATTCCCATTATATTATATCCATTATCTGCATATATTACTTGTCCTGTTATACATTCTGACATATTACTTAATAAAAATGTTGATACATCTCCAACTTGCTCTATTGTTACATTAGTATGTAATGGTGCTCTTTCTTCTACAATTCCTAATATTGAATTAAAATCCTTTATTCCCTTTGCTGATAACGTTTTTATTGGTCCTGCTGAAATCGCATTTATTCTCATTTTTTCTCTGCCTAAGTTCTCTGCTAAATATCTTACACTTGCTTCTAGACCTGCTTTTGCAATTCCCATAACATTGTACCCTGTAAGTACTTTTGTAGAACCATAATATGTAAGTGTTACAATACTTGCTTTTTCATTTAACATATCTAATTCTCGTGCCATTCTTGTTGCTAATACTAATGAATAAGCACTTACATCATTTGCATGTGCAAACCCTTCTTTTCCAGTTTGTATAAAATCATTATGTAGGTCTTCTGTGTTTGCATGTGCAATTGCATGTACTAATCCATCTATTTTTCCATTTTCTTCTTTTATTTTTGTAAATGTTTCTCTTACTACTTCATCATCTGAAGCACTGTCACATACATATGCTTTTGCACCTTTAAAATCAGATATTAGTTCCTCTATTTTGTGTTTATTTTCTGCATCCATATATGTAAATATTAATTGTGCTCCATTTTCATATGCTGATTTTGCAATTCCATATGCAATGCTCCATTTATTTCTTATACCCATTATTAATATTTTTTTATTTTTTAATATCATTTTAATTCTCCCTTCCTATTTCTTTGTATTCTCCCATTTGTCTGAATTTCTCGTAACGTTCGTTTCGTATTTCTTCTCCTGTTTTATCTTTTGTTTCTTGTGTTCTTAGTATAATTTCATTTCTTAGGTTTTCGAATATTTTATTATTTTCTTTAATTATTTTATCTATTACATGCAAATCATATAAATCTTTTGCTGTTAGTTTCATTTCTGCTGCTGCTTCTTTTACTTTACTTCCATCTTTCCATACAATGCTTGCATATCCTTCTGGCGATAATATAGAATATATTGCATTTTCAAGCATAATCACGGAATTTCCTACTCCTATTGCCAATGCTCCACCGCTTGAACCTTCTCCTATAACTATTGCAATTACTGGAACTGTTAAGTTTGCCATTTCATATATACATTTTGCAATTGCTTCTCCGTTGTCCTCTTTCTTCTGCTTCTAGTCCAGGATATGCTCCTTTTGTATCTATAAATGTTATTACTGGTCTTCTAAACTTTTCTGCTTGCTTCATAAATCTAATAGCTTTTCTATAACTTTCTGGATTAGGCATGCCAAAATTTCTTTCTATATTTTCCTTTGTCGTTCTACCTTTTTGTTCTGCAATTATTGTATAAGTAATGTCTTCAATTGTTCCCAATCCACATACTATTGCTTTATCATCTTTAAAATTTCTATCTCCATGCAATTCAAAAAAATCATCAAATATATTTTCTATATAGTCTAATGACGTTAATCTATCTGGACTTCTTGCAATCATTACTTTATCCCATGCTGTTGCCATTTGTATTTACCTCCCTCATGCAATTTTATAATTTTACTTAGAGTTTGTTTTAAGTCTTTTCTTTCTACTATTTTATCTATAAATCCATGTTGTAATAAGAATTCTGATGTTTGAAATCCTTCTGGCAACTCTTGTTTTATTGTTTGTTCTATAACTCTTGGTCCTGCAAATCCTATCATTGCACCTGGTTCTGCTAGTATTACATCTGCTAAGCTTGCAAAACTTGCAGTCACACCTCCATAGGTTGGATCTGTTAATATTGATATATATAAGTTTCCTGCTTCATTTAGTTTTGTAAGTGCTGCTGTTGTTTTTGCCATTTGCATAAGTGATATTATTCCTTCTTGCATTCTGGCTCCTCCAGAAACACAAAATATTATAAGTGGAAGTTTTAGTTCTATTGCTTTTTCTATTGAGTATGTTATTTTTTCACCTACTACGCTTCCCATACTTCCCATAAAGAAGTTATTATCCATTACACATATTACTACTTCTTTATTTTCTATTTTCCCTGTTCCACATCTTATAGCTTCTGTAAGTCCTGTTTTTTTCTGTAGAGCTTCTAGCTTTTTAGGATATTCGCTAAGGTTTAATGGGTTTACATTTGTTATGTTTAAATCAAATTCTTTATATGTGCCCTCATCTATAATCTGTTCTATTCGTCTTCTACTTGATAGTCTAAAGTATTTTCCACAATTAGGACATATTTTATAATTTTCATTTACTGTTTCTTTATAAATAATTTCTTTGCAGTTTTCACATTTCATCCATTTTCCTACTGGTATATCCACTTTGTGTTCTGGTTTGTTTGGTATATCAGTGTTTTTTCTTATTCCGTCTACAATCAAAACTTTACCTCCTTAAATTGTAAATTTTTCTATAAATGATGTATCATAATTTCCTGTTTTAAAATTTTCATTATCTATTATTTTTAATAAGTAATCTATATTTGTATATACACCTTCTACAATTAATTCCTGTAATGCTTGTTTTAATTTTGCAATTGTTTCTTCTCTATTTTGCCCATGTACTATTATTTTTGCAAGCATTGAATCATAATATGGTGGTATTGTATAACCTGCATATATACCAGAATCTATTCTTACTCCATTTCCTCCTGGCAAATTTAATCCTGTTATTGTTCCTGGTGATGGCATAAAGTTTTTATTTGGATTTTCTGCATTTACCCTTACTTCTATAACATGACCATTAAATTTTATTTTATTTTGTTTGTATGATAGCTTTTCTCCTGATGCAATTTTTATTTGTTCTTTTACTATATCTATACCTGTTAATACTTCTGTTACTGGATGTTCTACCTGTATTCTCGTATTCATTTCCATAAAGTAATAGTTGCCATTTTTATCAACCAAAAATTCTACTGTTCCTGCATTTGTATAGTTAACTGTTTTTACTGCTTTTATGGCCGCTTTGTATAATCTTTCTCTTAAATTTTCATCTAACACAATTGATGGAGTTTCTTCTAGTATTTTTTGATTTTTTCTTTGAATTGTACAATCCCTTTCACCTAAATGTATAACATTTCCAAATTCATCTGCTAGAACTTGAACTTCTACATGTCTTGGGTGTTCTATATATTTTTCTATATATATATCATCATTGTTAAATGCCTGTTTTGCTTCTTTTTTTACTATGTTTAATGAATTTTCTAGGTCTTCTTCTTTTTCTACAATTCTAATTCCTTTACCTCCGCCTCCATTTGATGCTTTTACCATTATTGGATAACCTATTTTTTGAGTTGCTTTTTTTATTTCTCTTAAGCTCTTATCCTTTGCATCTATTCCTGGGATTACTGGAATTTCTGCTTTTTTCATTGTTTCTTTACTATGTACTTTGTCACCCATTTTTTCTATTACTGAATAATGTGGACCTACAAATTTTATATTACATTCTTCACACATTTTTGCAAATTTTGCATTTTCTGATAAAAAACCAAATCCTGGATGAATACTATCTGCACCAGTTATATTTGCAGCTTCTAATATGTTTTTTACATTTAAATAACTTTGGTTAGCCGCTGGTTCTCCTATACATATAGCTTCATCTGCTAATCTTGTATGCAGAGAATCTTTGTCTGCATTTGAATAAACTGCAACTGTTTTTATATTTAATTCTTTACATGCTCTTATAATTCTAACAGCAATTTCTCCTCTATTTGCTATTAATACTTTTTTTAACATATGCTTTCCCTTTCTTTAAATATTTAAACTACAGCAAAAGTAAGTTCACCCTTAGCTGCCACTTTTCCATCCACTGTTGCTAATGCTTCTCCTACACCTATTGGTCCTTTTCTTTTTATTATATTTACTTCTAATTTTAGTCTGTCTCCTGGAACTACCATTTTTTTGAATTTCATTTTATCTATTCCGCCAAATATTGCATTTTTACCTTTATTTTCTTCCATTGATAAAATTGCAACTGCTCCTGCTTGTGCTAAACTTTCAACTATTAATACTCCTGGCATTATTGGATTCCCTGGAAAATGTCCTTTAAAATATGGTTCTTCTAGGCTTACATTTTTATATGCTACACAACTTTCTCCAGGTGTATATTCTTCTACTTCATCTATCATTAGAAATGGATCTCTTTGTGGAATTATTTTTTCTATTTCTGATTTATTTAACATCTCAATTTTTTCCTTTCGTTAAAGATTTTTATACAATTTTGAATAATGGTTTACCATAATCCACTGCTTCACCATTTTGCACATATATCTCTTCTATTGTTCCTTCATATTCTGATTCGATTTCATTCATTAATTTCATTGCTTCAATTATGCAAAGAATAGTTCCTTTTTTAACAATACTACCTTTTTCGACATAATTTTGTGCATTAGGCTCTGGTTTTAGATAAAATGTTCCTACCATTGGTGAAGTTACTATTTTTCCATTATTTTCAGATTTTGATTGTGTTTCTTCTTGTTTAACTTCATTTGTTGTATTAGTAATTTCTACATTCACATCTTTTTTCATACTTATTTTAGTTCCTTCTGGAAACTCAATATCAATACTAGTTAATTTAGAATTGCTCATGTCTTCAATTATTTTTTTTATTTGTTCATATTCCATTTTTTTCACTCCTATTCTTCATATTTCTTTAATATAATTGTACTGTTGTGTCCACCAAATCCTAATGAGTTTGACATTGCTATATTTACTTTTTGTTTTATACCTTCATTTGGAACAATATTCAAATCACATTCCTCATCAGGTACTTTATAATTTATTGTTGGTGGAATAAAACTATCTTCCATTGCTTTTACACAAGCTATTGCTTCAATTCCTCCAGCTGCACCAAGTAAATGTCCTGTATTTCCTTTTGTAGAACTTATTTTTACTGTTTTTGCTGATTCCCCTAAAGCAGTTTTTATGGCTGATGTTTCGCAAGAGTCGTTTAGTGGTGTTGATGTTCCATGAACATTAATATAATCTATCTGTTCTTGTTTTATGTTAGCATCTTGTATAGCTTTTATCATTGCTTTTGCTCCGCCTTCACCATTTGGTGCTGGTGAAGTAATGTGATAGCTATCTGAAGTTGCTCCATATCCTATTACTTCTGCATATATTTTTGCTCCTCTTTTTTTTGCATGTTCTAATTCTTCTAGAACTAGTATTCCTGCTCCTTCTCCCATTACAAATCCATTTCTTTCTTTGTCAAAAGGGATACTTGCTCTATTTTTATCTGCTGATACACTTAATGCTTTCATATTAGTAAATCCTGCTATTCCTGAAGGAGTAATTGCACTTTCTGACCCTCCTGCAACAATTACATCTTCATATCCATGTTTTATCATTCTATAGCTTTGACCTATTGCATGTGTTGCACTAGCACAAGCTGTTACAATTGCCTCTGATTCTCCTTTTGCCCCTATTTCTATTGCTATATTTCCTGCTGCCATATTTGAAATTGCCATTGGTATGTACATTGGGGATACTCTATCTGGTCCTTTTGTTTGTAATTTTTCGTTTTCTAGTTCAATTGTTCTTAAACCACCTATTCCTGAACCAACTATAACTCCTACTCTTTCCATATCTGTATTTTCTTTTGTTATACCACTATCCTTAATTGCCTCTCTTGATGCAATCACTGAAAATTGTGTAAAACGTTCTAATCTTTTAGCTTGCTTTCTATCAAAATAATCTTCTGGATTATATTGCTTTACTTCCGCTGCTAATTTTACTTTATAATTTGTAGTATCAAATAAAGTTATTTCATCAATACCACATTTAGAATTTTTTAATCCTTCCCAAAATTCTTGTACATTATTTCCTATTGGAGTTATTGCTCCTAAACCTGTAATTACTACTCTTCTTTCCATTATTTTTAAATTCCCCTTTCTTATATTAACATTCCTCCATCAACTTGAAGTACTTGACCTGTAATATATGAGCTTTCTTCTGATGTTAAGAAATATACTGCATTTGCTACATCTTCTGCTTTTCCTATTCTCTTTAATGGTATTTGTTTTTTTATCTCTTCTTTTACATTTTCTTGTAATACGTCTGTCATATTGGTTTCTATAAATCCTGGTGCTACTGCATTTACTAAGATGTTTCTACTTGCAAGTTCTTTTGCTAAACTCTTTGTAAATCCTATTATTCCAGCTTTTGATGCTGCATAATTGCATTGCCCTGCATTTCCGCTTATACCAACTACGGATGAAATGTTTATTATTCTTCCAGTTCTTTTTTTCATCATATGTGGTATTACATTTTTTGTAATATTAAATGTTCCTACTAAATTTACATCTATAACTTTTGTAAAATCTTCTTTTTTCATTCTCATTATTAACATATCTTTTGTTATTCCTGCATTGTTTACAAGTACATCTATTTGACCAAACTTTTCAATTGTTGAATTTACGATTTTTTCACTTTGTTCATAGTTTGAAATATCTCCTTGTGCTTCTAATATTTCTACTCCAAACTGTTTTAATTCTTCTATAGTTTTTTCAACTTCTTCATTTTTATTTACATAGTTTACAACTATATTGTATCCGTTTTTTGCAAGCTTAATTGCAATTTGTTTTCCAATCCCTCTGCTTGATCCTGTTATTAATGCTACTTTATTCATTTTTTATCAATCCTTTCTTTATTTGGCGGACGAGCAATGCTCGCCCCTACATGTTAAATTTTTTGTTTGACAGATTATATTTTTAGATAATTTAATGTTTCTTCTAGGCTTGTTAGATTATTTATGTTTAATACTTTAACTTCTTTATTTGTTCTTTTTATAAAGCCTGATAGGGTTTTCCCTGGTCCTATTTCTATAAATGTATCTATTCCCATTTTTAACATTGTGTCTATTGCTTTATCAAAATGTACTGGGCTTATTATATGTTTTTTTAGTATTTCTTTTATATCATCTTGCTCTGTATATGGTTTTCCATCTATGTTTTTTATTACTTGTTTTTCTGAATTATTTATATTTATCTTTTCTAACTCTTTTCCTAATTCTTCTGATGCTTCTTTTAATTTTATAGTATGGAATGGTCCTGATGTTTTTAATTGTACTGCTTTTTTGCAACCTGCTTCTTTTGCTTTTTCGATTGCTTCTTCTACTGCTTTTTCTTCTCCTGAGATTACAATTTGACCTACATAGTTATAGTTTGCTGGTGTTACAAATCCACTTTTTACGCTATTGCAAATTTCTTCTACCTTGTTATTTTCTAACCCCATAATTGCTGCCATACTCCATTTGCCTGCTGGTACAAGATTTTGCATAAGTTCTCCTCTTTTTTTCACAAGTTCTATTCCTTCTTTTAAATCTATATATCCACTATATATTAATGCTGTATATTCTCCTAAACTTAAGCCACTGCTTATATTTGCTTCTATATTGTGTTTTTTTAAGATTTCTAGAATTGCTAAACTCATTGTTAATATACAAATTTGTGTATTATTAGTTTTGTTTAGTTCTGTTTCATCTCCTTCAAAAGTCATTTTTGCAACATCCATTTTTGTTATATCTTGAACATATTTATACATGTTTCTAGCTTCTTCAAAATTTTCGTATATATCTTTCCCCATCCCTTTTTCTTGCGCTCCTTGCCCTGGGAATAAAAATGCTATTTTCATATATAACTCCTTTCTAAAAATTTTTGTTCAAATAAATTACAAAATTCTGTAATAATTTTTATTCTATCAACTTCTATATTAAATTCTTTTTTTATTGATGTAGCTATATTTTCAATTTCTTTTGGAAATTCCGTTTGTACAGTATTTATACCTATACCTACAACAATATATTTTACAATTTCTCCATTTAATTTGTCTTGTGTTAGTATTCCTCCTATTTTTCTATTGTTATATACAATATCATTTGGATGTTTTATATTTAGTTCTATGTTATATATATTCTTTATTGCTAATACTAAAGTTTCTGCGATTTCTTTTGTTATACCTTCTAATTTTCTTACATTACAGTTTGGATATATAACAAATGAAAAGGCTATATTGTTTTTTTCAGAAGTATGCCATACTCTGCCATGAGTGCCTTTACCATTTGTTTGAATATCTGCCATTATTATTGTTCCATTTGTTAAATTGTTAATTTTTCTTAATATTTCTAATTGTGTAGAATCTATTTCTTTGTAATAAATAACGTTTCTTCCAAGGAAATTTGTTGTTAGTTCTTTAAATTCCATTTTTAATAGTTTTAATTTCCTCCTGTCTTTTTATTTTAGAAGTTGTTGTTTTAATAAGTGGTTTTTCAGTTATAATAATTCCTCTTATTCTTTTATATAATGGTAATGTTTGATTAATTTGTTTTACTTGATTATTTAATGAATTATATATTTCTGTGTCTGTATGAACTTTGTATGCTTCTTCAACTATTTTTCTATCATACACAATTTTTGCATATATTTTTATATCATTCTCATCATCTGTTGTATTTGCCTTTGCAAATATAAAGCTTTCTTTTACCCCTTCTATTCTATTAATTAGTCCTTCCATTTCTTCTGGGAAAATATTTTTTCCGTTTTTTAATACTATTACGCTCTTTTTCCTTCCACATATAAATATGTAGCCTTCTTCATCTATTCTAGCTAAGTCTCCTGTATAGAACCAACCATCTTTTAATACTTCATTTGTTGCTTCTTCATTTTGATAATATCCAAGCATTATGTTTGGCCCTTTAACAACAAGTTCTCCTATTCCTTCTTCATTTTTATCTTCTATTTTTGCTTCTACTGATGGTACACATTTGCCAATTGAACCTAATTTATAATTATGTTTTGTACCAATACCAATTACAGGGGAAGTTTCTGTTAAGCCGTAACCTTGAACTAAATTTATTCCAAAATCTCTATATCCCTGTTCTACTTCTTTATTTAATGAGGCTGCCCCACTAATTAAAAGTCTTACTTTTCCTCCTAACATTTCATGTATTTCTTGAAATTCTTTTTTCTTTTCTTCCATACTTAAATTTTTGCATTTTTCTATTTTTTCTTTTATTTCATCTAATCTGTTCTCTTTTTGTAATTTTCTTAAAATATTTCTATATATACTTTCATAAATTGCAGGAACACATGCCATATATGTTATTTTATATTCATTCATATTTTCTACAATATGTTTTATTCCATCACAAAATGTTACTTCCATTCCTTTATATAATGCTGTTAAAAATCCAACTGTACATTCAAATACATGGTGTAATGGTAAGAATGATAACATTACATCTTTATCTGATATATCTAATATTGAAGCTATATCCATTAAGTTTGAACATATATTTTTGTGTGATAATGCTACTACTTTTGAAGTAGATGTAGTCCCTGATGTAAATAACATTATACTCATTTCTTCTGCATTTATTTTTGCATCTATAAATTTTCTGTTTCCTTGTTTTACTAATTTTTTACCCTTTTCAATTAATTCTATTTCTGAATATATTCCTTCTTGATGTATTTTTAAATCCATTGATATTAAGTGTTTTAATTTTCCAATACCATTACAAACAGCATTTTTTAATGTTTGTTCGTATTTCTTTGAATAAAAAATTGCTTCTACTTGTGAACGTTCTATTAGGCTTATCAACTCATTTTCTGGTAAGGATTTATCTAATGGAACTACCATTCCTGTACCACAAACTACTGATAAATATGCTATTTGCCATTCATATCTATTTTCTCCTATTACTGCTATTTTTTTACCTTTCAATCCCATATCTATTAATGCTGTTCCTAATCCATCAACCATATCTCTTACTTCTGAATGTGTAAATGTCTTATATTTTCCTTCAGATATTTTTATTTTATATGCAATATTATTCCCAAATTCATTTTTTGTTTTGTTAAGCATATCCTTTATATCTGTTATTTTTGTATATTTATATAATCTCTTTTGCATCTATATACTCCTTTTCTTGTTTGCCAATATTTTACAACATCATTTTGAAAAAGTCATTAGACTGAGAGGTCAGTATAATGTAAAATAAAGGATTATAGAATAATTTTTTTCTATAATCCCTATTTATACTATTTTCTTAATCCTCTTACCACCGTATCTACAAACCCATTATATACTTGCTCCACATCTGTTTTTTCTCCTATTTTCATCCTATATATTAAACTTGAACAAGTTACTCCAAACACTCCAGAAGCTAATGCTTCTACATTTCCATCATAAAATTCTCCTTTTTCTATTCCCTCTTTTATTATTTTTTCTAATATTTTTATGTATTCAAATACACATTTTTTACATTTTATATTTTTTTCTTCTTTACCCCATATTTGGCTAAATACTAAGTTAATAAAATTTTCATATTTTACTGTAACTTTTATTTGTACTAAAATTACTGCTTTTATTTTATCTATACATTTATCACAATCTCTAATCTTTATTTCAATACTATTCCTTAAAAGCTTCATTCCTTCTTCAAGTAACATAGTTAATATATCTTCTTTTTTTTCAAAATGATAATATAGTGTACCTTTTGCTACTCCTGAAACAGCAGTTATTTCTTCTACACTTGTTGCATCATAACCTTTTTCTGCAAATAATTTCATTGCACATTCAAATATTCTTCTTTTTGTTCTATTCATTATTCCTCCATAATGTTTATTTATTTTTCCATTATTTTACTATATTTTTTTATCTTTTGCAAGATTTTTTTATAAAAATAGCATGTGCTCACTTAACTATGTCACATCTTTCCAAAACCTTATGTAATTTCCTTCTTTTATTTTGTATATCTCACTATCAGTAAAATTAGCCTTTTTTAATAATATTGATATTTTGTTATTAATATTTTCCTGTTTAAATATGTTTGTATTTTGATAATATTCTGGTTCTATTTTATAATATGTCATATCATCAGTTGCTAGTGCTATATTTTCTACTCCTCCTAAAAGTCTTTTTATATATTCTATATGTTTTAGATATTCCTTGCTATAATCTACATCTTTTTCGGCAGAGCAAAAAGCTTTAATTGAAACTACTCCTATTATTCCTTCAAATTCTTTTATTGCTTTTATTTGCTCATCTGTTAAGTTTCTTGATACATTACATATTGCCTTGCAGTTAGAATGTGAAGCCCAAAGTTTTGGTTTTGAATTTTTGTATTTTCTGCATTCATTTATAATGTCCCAAAATGTTTGCTGGTCTGAATGTGATAAGTCTATTGCAATCCCAGTTTGTATTAATTTATGTATTAATTCTTTGCCTAATAGTGTTAATCCTTTTTTCTTATTGATTATTTTACATGGTCTTACCCCTGTTCCAAATTTATTGTGATTATTCCAAACTGGATTAACTGTTCTAACTCCTAGTGTATATAATATATCTATATCTTTAAGTTTTTCTAAATAATCAAGTCCTTCTATTCCTATTTTATATTCTATATCTTCTGGTATTATTTCCTCTTTTTTTATCAACCCTTTTACTTCTTTTAAGTTTCTTATTATATTAATATCTTCTGATTTTATTTCTAATTCATTTTGCATTTCATTTTCTGACATATAAAACAAATTAAAAATTCCACCTTTTATATTTATATTAAATATCTTGTCACAATGTTTCTTTACTTCATTTAAGTTATCTTTATTCATATAGATATAAGTTAATAAATCGTAATGACAATCATACATATAAATCACCTACAATAGTATAATATGGATAAGATAAAAAAGTGCAATTTGCACTTTTTATCTCTTTAAACTTTATACATAATCTACTACATCTATCCAATTCATTAGGAATTTTCTTTCTTCTTCACTTGCTTTTGATAAATGTGCAGCAGCTACTATTGGTATCCAGCTTTGAATATATCTTTTTTCTATACCAGATTTTTCAGAGAATTTATTCAAATATTCTTCTGCTTCTTCTTTTTTGCCATCTAAATGGAATAATAGATATGTTCTAGCTACATCGGCTGAGCCATTTCCTTGTGTTACATGTGCCCAGTCTATTACATATGCTGTTCCATCTTCTTTTATTATTACATTGCTTGGGTTAAAATCTCCATGACATATTTTATTATGTCTTGGCATGCTTTCTAGTCTTGTGTTTAATTCATATTTTATTGTATCACTTAAATCTGTTTCTGCTATTTTTCTTTTCATTTTATCTTTTAATTTATTAAGCATTGGTGCAGTTTTTGATAGTATATTTAATTGTATATCTATAAACATATCCATATATTCTGCTTTTTTATCTGAATTTTCTCTCATTAATTCTTCTAAGCTTTTCCCTTCAATATGTTCTGAAACTATTGCCCATCTATTTTCCATTTTAGTAACTTCTAAAAGTTTTGGAATGTTTAATCCTGTTTCTTCCACTCTTGCTTGATTTAGTGCCTCGTTTAATATATTTGACTTTGGGTAATTTTCTATAAATAGTTTTATTGTTCTTCCATTATCTTTATATACAGTTTTAGTTTTTCTTTCTGCTATAACTTCCACTATCTTTCACCTCCATAATATGCTTGCAAATACATTTCTTTTATTTCTTCTATTAAAGGATATCTTGGATTTGCACCTGTGCATTGGTCATCAAATGCTTGTTTACTCATTTCATCTAACCTATCTAAAAATTCTTTTTCTTCTACTCCATATTCTTTTATAGTTTTCTTTATTCCTATTTTTTCCTTTAATTCATCTATTGCTTTTATCAGGTTTTCTAGTTTCTCTTCATTAGTATTTCCTCCTAAGCCTAAATAATCTGCAACTTCTGCGTATCTTTCTAGTGTATGAGGATAGCTATATTGTGGAAATGTTCCCATTTTTACTGGTGTTTCGCTACTATTAAATCTTAATACTTTGTCTATTAATAATGCATTTGCTATACCATGTGGTATGTGGAAAAATGCTCCTAATTTGTGTGCCATTGAATGACATACTCCTAAAAATGCATTTGCAAATGCCATACCTGCCATTGTTGCTGCGTTTGCCATTTTTTCTCTAGCTTCTGCATCATTTGCTCCTTCATTATATGCTCTTGGTA
Organism: uncultured Clostridia bacterium; assembly: GCA_944390405.1. GTDB lineage: Bacteria > Bacillota > Clostridia > TANB77 > CAG-508 > UMGS1781. Next base: position 15,689 of record CALXPS010000023.1, read on the forward strand.
AATATTCAAATATTATTTTCAATGAACGTAGAGCTAATCCATCTGTATAATCTGTTGCCATCATTGATGCATATGCCTCTAAACTATGTGTTACTGCATCTATTCCAGATGCTGATGTTAATCCTTTTGGTGCATTCATCATCATATCTGCGTCTACTATAGCCATTTTTGGCATTAGTTCATAATCTGCTAAAGGATATTTTATTCCTGTTTTTTCATCTGTTATAACTGCAAAAGGTGTAACTTCTGAACCTGTTCCTGCAGATGTTGGAATTGCAATAAAATATGCTTCTTCTCCCATTTTAGGGAATGTATATATTCTTTTTCTAATATCAACAAATCTCATTGCCATATCTGCAAAGTCTACTTCTGGATGTTCATACATTACCCACATAATTTTTGCAGCATCCATTGCACTTCCTCCACCAATTGCTATTATGCAATCTGGTTTAAAGCTTTCCATTGCTTTTGCACCTTCTTTTGCACTTGCAAGTGTTGGGTCTGGTTGAACATTAAAGAAAGTTGTATGTGATATTCCCATTTCTTCTAATTTATTTGTTATTGGTTTTGTATAACCATTTGTGTATAAAAATTCATCTGTTACTATAAATACTCTTTTTTTACCCATTACTGTTTTTAATTCATCTAGTGCTACAGGTAGGCATCCTTTTTTAATATATACCTTTTCAGGTGCTCTAAACCAAAGCATATTTTCTCTCCTCTCTGCTATTGTTTTTATATTTAATAAATGTTTTACCCCAACATTTTCTGAAACTGAATTTCCACCCCATGAACCACATCCAAGTGTTAGTGAAGGAGCTAATTTAAAGTTGTATAAATCTCCTATTCCTCCTTGTGATGATGGTGTATTTATCAACACTCTTGATGTTTTCATTTTATGTGAAAATTTTTCTATTTTTTCAGTTCCTGCTCTTGTATTAACATATAGTGAAGAGGTATGTCCTAATCCCCCATCTTCAATTAGTTTTTCTGCTTTTTCTATTGCCTCATCAAAGTTAGTTGCTCTGTACATAGCCAAAACTGGTGATAGCTTTTCATGTGCAAATTCTTCTGAAAGTTCAACACTTTCAACTTCGCCTATTAATATTTTTGTATTTTCTGGAACATTTATCCCTGAAAGTTCTGCAATTGTGTGTGCTTTTTGTCCAACTATTTTAGCGTTTAAAGCTCCATTTATTATAATCGTTTTTCTTACTTTTTCCTTTTCTTCATTATTAAGGAAATAGCACCCTCTTTTTTCAAATTCTTCTCTGACTTTCTCATATATTGAATCTAGTACAATTACAGATTGTTCTGATGCACAAATCATTCCATTATCAAATGTTTTTGAATGTATAATTGAGTTTACTGCTAAAAGAATATCTGCACTATCATCTATAACTGCTGGAGTATTACCTGCTCCTACTCCTATTGCTGGTTTTCCGCTTGAATATGCGGCTTTTACCATGCCTGGTCCTCCTGTTGCAAGTATTGTATCTGATTCTTTCATTACCATATTTGTTAAGTCTAATGATGGTACATCTATCCAGCCAATAATTCCTTCTGGGGCACCTGCTTTAACTGCTGCTTCTAGTACAACTTTTGCTGCTTCAATTGTTGACTTTTTTGCTCTTGGATGTGGACTAATTATAATTCCATTTCTTGTTTTTAATGCGATTAATGTTTTGAAAATCGCTGTTGATGTTGGATTTGTTGTTGGTATAACTGCTGCAATAACACCTATTGGCTCAGCAAGTTTTTTTATACCATATGCTTTATCCTCTTCTATTACTCCACATGTTTTTACATGTCTATATGCATTATATATATACTCAGAAGCATAATGATTTTTTATAACTTTATCCTCTACAAGCCCCATTCCGGTTTCTTCTACTGCCATTTCTGCAAGAGGAATTCTTGCTTGATCTGCTGCTATTGCTGCTGCTTGAAATATTTTATCTACTTGTTCTTGACTGAATTTACCATATTCCTGCTGTGCTTTTCTTATTCTTTGCATAGCTTTTTCTAAGCTTTCTATACTGTCTACAATATCATAATCTTTACTCATAAATTTCCTCCTTCTTTCTTCTTTAGTATATACCACAAAGCTAATTTTTTTTCAATATTTTTTATAAAAAATTAAATTGGACATTTAATTTATTTATGGAAACTTATTGTCTTATGTGTTATAATACATTAAAATTTAATATAGGGAGCAATTGAATTATGAAAATAAATAAAGATTTAAAAAAATATATAGAAGAAAAGATATTTCCTGAATATAAAAAAAATGATTTAGGACATAATATAGAACATATTCAATATGTAATAAATAGGAGTTTTAAATTTGCAAATACCATTCCGAATATTAATTATGATATGGTATATACTATAGCATCTTATCATGATATTGGTCATCATATAAATTCTAAAAAACATGAAATAATATCTGGAGAAATTATGTTTAAAGATAAAAATTTAAAGAAATTTTTTTCAGATAATGAATTAAAAATTATTAAAGAAGCAATTGAAGACCATAGAGCATCTGCTGACCATGAACCTAGAAGTATTTATGGGAAAATAGTATCTACTGCTGATAGAAATAATACTGTAGAATCTTGCTTAAAAAGAAGTTATACCTATTCAAAAAAACTACATCCAAATGCAACTGATGAAGAATTGTTTGATATGTCCTTTAATCATTTAAATATAAAATTTGGTGAAAATGGATATGCAAAGTTTTTCTTTAAAGATGATGAATATGAAAAATTTTTAAAAGAGATTAGAGCATTATTGTCTAATAAAAATAATTATATAAAGTCTCAAAGAAATTATATAAATAACTTAAAAAGACTTGGTGAATTATAAATATATAATAAAAATGTCTAAATCCACTTTAGGAAATTTAAATCAAATTTTTTAATATATTACTTTTCTTGTTCTATAAAATATCTACTTTGAACTTGTTTCAAAATAGGTATTTTAATATATTAATATTCTGTAAGGCTTGACATCATTTCTTTTGCAAACTCTAATGTCATACCTTTAGCTGTTGACAAACGTCCTTCTTTAAGATGTACAAATAAAGCACTATTAATTGAAATTCCTCCACAAAGAGATAAACAATTTCCATCTTTTAAATAATCCTCAATTTCTTCATCAGAAATATCGTCAACACTTAATCTTGCAACATCAGTAATATTAACACTTTGAAGAATTTTATTGTTCTCAGCAAGTAATACTGCATTACCTGTATATGCATATACTTCATCTGATCCTCTCATATTGCGAATAAGATTACGGGCTTCATCAATAGACTTTGGTTTTCCATACATAATGTCATTGAATACAATGTTCTGGTCTCCAGCAATAATAAGTCTTAACCCTCTATCTTTAGTCATTTCAAAAACAGTTTGAGCTTTACGCATAGAAATTTCTGCTAATTGATTTTTGAAAGATTTAGATTTATCCGGTGTCTCATCAGCTTTGCTAACAATTACTTCAAATGGAATACTATTATCAATAAGTTGTTGCTTACGAACTGCAGATTTAGAAGCTAAAATTACACGTGGGAAATTTTTAACAATTCTCGTAAATGGTTCTATTAAATCATCTGGCTCTTCATAGAAAATAATTTCTGTAGCAATATTAGCTATTGTACTAGAAATATCGCTATTTTTTTTTGCAATTACATAAATTGGTTTACCTACTGCATAGCAAAACCCACCATTTATACCTAACCCAACACCTTTTTCACTTAATTCAATAATATTGCAATCACATTGTAACATTGCAGGAAAGGCATAGTCTTTCATTAAATTTTTTCCATTAGGAATATTGGCATTCCCCCACTTTTCTACATCTCTTGCCATTAAAGTAATCTCAACTCCTGCTTTATTTAGGGCTGTTTCAATAGCTTCAATTTTTTTACGATCTTTATCACCATCATGGAATTTCAATGCAAAAAATGAATGCAAAGTTTTAGGTTTCCTTTCATAAGAAATTTTTACTTTTTCTGCTATTTCTATCATATAAAACTAATACCTCCTAAAAAATATATGTATATGGAGCGGGTGTCGTAGTTATTTACAACTCTTTTTCTCATTAACGGTTGATACAATAATCAATCAAGTTATATATAGATTAACAGATTATTGAAAAAAAATCAAGATTTAATTCAAAATTTAAAAAAACAAAGGAGCCAGCCGAAGCTGACCCCAATGTCCCAAGACGTGTAATGCTTGTCTTGGGAAGGCTAAACCTTACTTGGTGATAGACTCCCAACGTACTCTCAGGGCATAGTCCTGAATTTCTTCACCGTTCGAGAACGGAACGAAAAGACCAGACTCAGTATACCCAGCAGCACGTAGCTCTCTCAGAATCTTGTACCCCTTAGCAACGTACGTCTTTCCGTTACGGTAAACAAATACCACACGGCCATTGTTGCAGCAAAAGTGTCCAAGGTTACCGCAGTGGCAGTCCAAACAGCTCTGATTCATAATGGGGTAATATGTATCCTCAAAATAGAGGTGTTTTACCCTGACACCATTTTCAGGCATTTCAAAGCAGTTTGCGAGAGCTTCCTCGCTGATAGACCCAATGTGACGTTCATCACAGTAGGCTTCACAGTCAGAAACAAAATCTGCCTTGTAGGACTGACGAGCGTTTTCACTAAGAGCGTTCCACTTGAACTGCTCAAACTTGGGATAATCCCAATTGCTAAACGGTACATAGAAGTATGCCTCCTTAAAACCGTTAGCAGCCAGAACAGTCATTGCACTACGAGTGTACGGAGTTACAAAGAAGTTTCCGTTGTGTATGAAAGCGAGCGTTGAGTTATTTGTCGCATAGCGACCAGGGAACTTCGGAACGATTTCCGACACGTTGATAACTTCTTCCTGAGAAAACTGCGGGTAAACCGCAATCATTCCAGGGATGACCCGGATAGAGTCGTTGATGAGTTCTTCGATTGTCTTGTAAGCCATAGTTTACCTCCTTGGGCAGTCGCCCGTTTCAAAATGTGGATAGTTATTGATGTAACGGAGTACTGCAAAGTATTACATCATTTATAATTATATCATATTTACATAAAATTGTCAAAAATAAACCTTCTTATAGTGTAGTAAATTTATGATAATATCACCTTAGAACTTCCTAAGCGAATATTTCACCATTGATGTATAAATTTGTTAAAA
>CALXPS010000024.1 GCA_944390405.1 uncultured Clostridia bacterium
GCTATTTTTATAGTTTGCATCTAATTTATTGTACACATAATTATAATCTTTGTTATTTATTGCTTCAAAAACTTTGTCTATGTTCATTTCACCCTTTTCTTCTGTTGAAACTTCTTCATATTTTTCTAAAAATTCTAGTGTATCGATTGTATAAGTATCTAACATTAACTCATAATTCATTACAGTATCTTCATCAAATATATAGTAATTGCCATAAGTGTCTACTATTGTATATTCTGTATAATTGTCACTAGATTTCATTGAATATCTTTCTACTTCTAATAATTGTACTCCTCCAAAATATAAAAGCCATTCTTCATAACTAGCAAATTCTCCTGCCTGCTTTATATTCTTCGTATCATATAAAGCTAGTTCCTCTCTATTTGAATTTATAATTTCGTTATATCTTTCAAAACTTCCAAATTTCTTCTCTCTATATTCTTCTTTTAAAGAATTATAACCTAATTGTGTATTATATAAAGTTTTTGTTAGATAATCTTTTAGTAGATATTTTACATATTCTTCATCATTAATATTTTTGTATTCAAATTTATTGTCTGAATTATAACTGATTCTATTTGTATCGATAGAATTCAAATTATTTAAACTATATGCATTTTGTTCAATTTGTTCTTCATTAATAACTGCAAATACTTCATTCAATGAATCTGTACTTATTATCAAATTACTTAATGTACCAGTATCCTTTTTTATTCCTTCTACCCAAAAAATATCAATATTAGTTGTTTTTTTTGTAATGTACATTTTGTTTATTATAAAATTATTATTTGTATATGTATCTATAATATTTGAAATTGCAAAATACTTGTTTCTATTATTTACTAATTCTATTTTATTTAATGAAGAAACATCATAAGTATCCTCATTTTCTAAAATAGGATTATGACTTGTATTCGAGTTTGTTATATTAACATTCTCATTATATTTAGTATTGTCTTTATTGTTTTTGTCACTTTTTGAAAAACATATTAAAACAATTAAAATAATAATAGCTAATATAATTAAAATACATATTATCTTTTTTAAAGTCTTCATTACTTACACCTCTTTTTTATTTTGATGGTCTTAATATTACAAGTACTTGTGATTTTTTATACCATGAATTTACACTCTCTGGTAATCCTGGTAATCCAGTAGTAGAAATTTCATAATCTCCACCACAACTATATACTACAAATCTTTCACTTGTTCCTGTACCTGCAATTATTTCAACGTGTCCATTATATACTACTATATCTCCTGGTGCAGCTTCTTCTACAGATATTTCTTGCCATCCCCAAGGATTGTTATTAAATGTGTATGAAGTTTGTTGGTATCCTTTCATTTCTTCATAACCTGCACAATATAATACCCATGTAACATATGAACTACAATCTATTGTCCTACCATTTAATAACTCATCAGGAACAGTTATTCCTTCTAGTGAATATGTATATCCATTTTCTCTTAAATATTTATGGCAATTAATAGCTGCAGTAACAATATCATCTGCATAGAAAGAGCCACTACTTGTAAACGCTTCTTCTCCAAAGATTGCTTTTGCTTGTTTAATTCTTAGTTCTACAGTATATTGTGCATAATCAGCTTTTTCTGCTGTAGTTGTTGGATCTGTTCCTTTTGAATGTCCACAGAGTTCTTTATATTTATTTTCATACAAACCACCCATTTCATACATGTAATATATTTGAATACGTCCACCAGTTCCCCAATTACTACCTTGACTTTTATATGCTTCTATTCCCATTGGATTATCAAAATCAGGTTCATCACAAATATGAGTATCTCCTAAATATGCATATGTAGAAAATAGTACATAAATGTTATTTGCAGGAGTTCCTTCGAATTTGTCATTAGCTTCTGCATACTCTTGTCCCTTAGTATAGTTCATGTCATAGTTACTAGTCCCTTCTGTTGTAGCATCTACTATCCATTCACAATAATCTTCTATTGAGTCCTCTACACTTGAATATACTACTCCACTGCTTGCATTATTATAATGTCCATATCCAAAGTAATTTTTATTGTTTTTGCATGCAGATGATGAACCTCCTCCAGTTTCTATAAATGCATGGGCATATGCATAGCAAGGATTTATATCATATTCTGTGCATATATCATAAAATTCTCCTGCATAAGCTGCTAGATATGTATCATAATCCTCTCCACCATTATATGCCTCTGCTGCCTCAATAAATTCTTCTCTGCTTAAGTCACACCCCCATATTGACATTACTCCAGCTTTTGTATAATTTTCGTCGTTTTTATGTTTTTCTCCGTCTCCATCCAATATATTTATGAACAATGAAATAATAACACCTATTAATATTGCTACTGCCATAATTTTAGCAAATAAAATTGCTATTGGAACTACTGCAGCTTTTATTGCATTCCAAATTATTTTTTGTATTTTATTTTTATTTTTCTTTTTAATAGTTTCTTTAGCACTTTTTATTGCTTCCTTTTCTTGTCTTTCTTCATCTAATTTGTCTACTAATTCTTCTCTATCCATCTGTTTCACCTTCTTTAATTAGTAATTTAGGCAGATGTAAAATCTGCCTATAATAATAGTGTTTATATTAGTTCTTGTATTTCATTTCTTAAATTTCTAATATCATTTGGATCAGTTATTCCTACGGTTCTTGCTAATTGTATCATACCTTGTGGTGATATACCTTGATTTTTTACTGCATTAGCTATTATTAAACGGTGCCTTAATTGTTCAGTATTTAAGTTTCTTAATGACGCACTAGTTTTTACTTTTGACATTTGTCCAACTGATAATCCAGCTTTTGAATACTCTTTATATTCATCTCCTGATATTCCTTCTTGTAATGCTGTTTTTATCTGTCCAGCATCTGTTATTCCGTTATCTAGGAATTGTTGAGTTGCAGTTTTTATTCCTTCTGCACTACCATATCTTGATAATAAAGTAGAATCTTTTGAAATATTTTTATACTCAGTACTATTGTAGAATGCTTTATCAAATTTCATATTATTATATGTTTCTGAACCATAAACTCCTTCTTTAAATTTTTCTGCTCCTCTTTCTATAGCCCCCATTGTTCTACCTGTCAAATTACTTCCTGTAGCATATCCTATACCAGCTGTTACTCCTATTTGTCCTATTGCTGTTTCTGGATCATTGAATAAGTCTCCATCTGCCATTTGTGCTGCAAATGCTACAGTTCCTGCAGCAAGTCCTAATGTTGCCCCTCCCAATGCTCTAGTAAATTTCTTTCCATGAGATTTTATTGCATCTGGTCCATAAATATATTTTTTCCCTACTCCGCTAAGTCCTCTACCAATTGCTCCAGTTCCTCCAGCTGCTCCAGTTGCTCCAGTTGCTCCAGTTGTTCCGGCTACTCCAGTTGCTCCAGTTGTTCCGGCTACTCCAGTTGCTCCAGTTGTTCCGGCTACTCCAGTTGCTCCGGTTGCTCCAGCTCCTCCGGCCACTCCGGCTGCTCCAGCTGCTCCGGTAGCTCCAGCTCCTCCGGTTGCTCCAGCTCCTCCGACCACTCCGGCTGCTCCAGCTGCTCCGGTAGCTCCAGCTCCTCCGGTTGCTCCAGCTCCTCCGGCCACTCCGGCTGCTCCGGTAGCTCCATTTCTTGTTGCTGTTCTTACTCCATTTGGATTATTACCACCTTCTAAACCTTCTTTTGGTGGTTTCGCTCTCATTTTATTAAGCATACTCATTACTAGTGCTCCACCTGCTGCTGCTCCTAATGTTCCAACTGGGGATTGAGATTTCATTCCAAACATTTCTTTTATAAATTTCTCTGCTGGTACGAAAAATGTTAATGCTACAATAGCATATAGAATATTCTCAGTAGCAAAATCTATAGCATTTGTTATTAAAAGTGTATATAATAGCAAATGTACTGGTTGTATTAAACAATTGAATATATATTCTCTTAACCAAAAGCTAAATGCCTGTGCTCTACCGTCTTTTATTTTATCTAAAGGATATGTCAGTGCTATCATAGGTGCAATCATAGTTAAAAATGCCATAAATACAACCCTTTTTAAATATTGTACCGTGAAAATTCCTGTTAATATAACTAATGCTAAATACATAACTGTATATCCTGCCGTATCTTTTGCTGAATCTAGAGTAGGAATAGTGTCTCTCACAGTACTCATTAACTTATCCACAGGCATCGAATTTGGTTCTGTCATATCTTTTGCTATAGCATTATCTATAATAATATTATTCAACGATTCAGTTATACTTAATATAAAAGCCATTACGTAATGTAGTACAAATAATATACATATTGCTACAACCCAATCTTTTAACATATTTTTATATTTTGCCTTATCCTGTGTAGATGTACTACTTAAAATTATTCTTATTCCAATATATAATATTACTGATAGAAGACCTACTAGTGCTATGGTTCTTAGTGCTACATACCAAGTTGCAATCCCGTCCTGTAATTCTCTGGCTGTTGATGTTAAATTTATTTGTTCTTTTAAACTTTCTTCATCTACAATACTAGGATCAATATTCCATTCATACAATCTATATTCATTATTCAATCCCAATATATCTACAAATTCTAACTTATATAGTTTTCCTCCAAAAATCCAAAAATGTAATGCCTTATCTCCTCCAACATCAGTTGCATGTATTAGATGCTCAACCTTTGAAAAATTTATTACCATAATGCCAGCCATAGCATTCGTACTTCTTCCATTATCAAATGACACACTCTTTGATGCCTCATAACCATATTTCTCTTTTATTTCATCTGGAACAGACTGAGTAAATTTTGTATATACTTCAATTGGCTCATTTCCAAAATCTTCTTTTTTTAATTTTGAAAGAATTTCTATTGCAGTACTATAACCTGTACTTGTATTATTAAATTGTGGAATCGTTTCATAATTTGTTTCTTCCATAGGTGATATAAAATTTATATCTAATGCGGGTACTATATTAGAAAATATAATTCCTGGAGAATACTTTATTTTATAGCCATCTCCATCTCTTATATCACTAGTTCCCATCATTAAATCTTGCATAAGCATTATTCCTGCATCTCCTACGTATGCAATTAAGTAAAAAAATCCTTCTACCAATTTTTCTCCTGGTGATTCTGCATGTACATAATTTGGCATAATAAAATTACTTAACATTACTACTGTTATTAATGCTATTAATATTTTTTTCATTATTGCATTTTTTGCAAAAAATCTCATTTTGAGTCTTTCTCCTTTCTATAAAGGCACTATTTTCTCTATTATACCACATTTTTCTTGTATTTTAAAGTTTATTTTATTGGATTTTTCATTTTTTTATTTTTCTCTTCTTTAAAAAATATTAGTCTAGTTTATTATATTGAATACATATCCTTTAAAAGTATTAATTGATTTTCTTCATTATTTTTTAATATGTACCATGCTGATGAGCATAGAAATAGAATTATTGCAGATGTTATTGTTACGACTAAAACTATTATTTTTATTTGGTGTATTAAATCTTTAAGTGTTAGTTTTAAAATTAATCTTCTTTTTTCCCTCTTTCTTTTTTTCCTCTCATTGTATTTAGAATGCAAAGTTTCTACTCTATTTTTTCTATCCTCATCACTCCAATTAAATTCTGAATTCATTTTGTCTTACTCTCTTTCTTTAATATTTTTAAAAGAAATCACATAAACTGTCATATATTTTTTCTGCTTCTGCCTCAGTTATTTTTTTACCATTAAATACTCTATTTACTATAGCATTTTTAAATTCTGGTAATGTCTTTGGTGCATGTTTTGCTAGTTTAAACATATTTACTAATCCTTCATTAGAATATTCTGGATGTTTTTGTTTGACTGATATAACTTTCTGCATATCAGTTTGGCCCGCTTCTTTTAAATTTTTTACATCGTTTGGCATTATCTCTTCTCTTATTAAATCATTCATTTCTTTTACTGTTTTTATTCCAGAATTAGCATATTCTTTATATTCTTTATCTGTTATTCCATTTTCTTTTAGGTAAACCATATCTTCTATCGTTTTCACTCCAGATTTTTCATAAGCTTCGTATTCTTCATATATTATACCATTTGATACTGCCATTTTTATTTTATTTGTATCTGTAATTCCATTTCTTACAAATTTTTCAGTTTGTTTCTGTATGTTATCTGCATCATTAAAGTTGTTTACATCATTAATGCTATTTTCTTCATTTAATGTTCTTGAAATCTTTTTATCTAATGATCTTTGTTTATAATTTTCATATGCTTTTTGTGTTTGATTTTGTATCCTATTATTTATTCCAGAAGTAATATTAGCACCAGCTATTGCTCCTGCACCAGTATATTTTGCCGTATCTCCCAAATCTCCTGAAGCAACCCCTGCTGCCAAGCCAACAGTTGCACCACCTAAAGCCCCTGCTAATTTTATTGCATTATTTGTTGCCCATCTACCAGCTTTAGCTGTCCATCTTCCTGCAGACTTTAATTTATCTACTCCTGATATTTGTGTTTTATTAGCAGTTCTTATTTCACCTCTACTTACATTGTTATTTAAATTTAAAGAATTATTTGTACTATTTTCCTCATGTGAAATATTTTCTCCTGTAATATCCTGCATTTTATTGTTTCTACTAGTTTTATTTGTATTATCATTGCCTATATTGTTTGTCTTGTTATTGTTAATGTTCTCTTTTGCTGTTCTTACTTTATCTTTAATATTCTGCTGTGTATTATTTGGAGAATATTTTGCTTTCCCCTGTAATTTGTTCATCATATTCATTAACATAGCTCCACCAGCTGCTGCCCCTATTGTTCCTAATGATGTAGCTTTTTCAAATCCAAACATCCTTCTAAAAAATTTTTCAGCTGGAGTAAAGAATGCTAGTACAATAATTGCATATACTGGGTTTACATTAACTAATTCGCTAGCAGTTCCTATAAAAATAGTATATAGTAATAAATGTATTGGTTGTAACAAACAGTTAAATACATACTCTCTAATCCACATAGAAAATGCTTGAGCTTGACCATCTTTAATTCTATCTATAGGATATGTAAGAGCTATTAATGGTGCTATCATTGTTAAAAATGCTATAAATACTAACCTTTTTATATATTGTATTGTAAATACAATTGTTAATATAGTCAATGCAATATACATTATAACATAACCAAAATATGTAAAATATGATTCATTATTATTTCCCGTTGCCATATTTCTAATGTTTGTAATAAATTTATCTGTACCATCAACTGAAATATTTGTTACTGTAAAAATATCTGTTAATTTTTGTGTAACATTTATTATAAATACCATTATATAATGTAATACAAATAATATTAATACAGCTGTGAACCAGTCTAATAACATTTTCTTATATTTTGCTTTATCTTGTGCGGTACTGCTAATTATTATTCTAATACCAATATATAATAATACTGATAATAAACCTATTAATGCAAGATTTCTTAATGCAATATACCAAGTTGCTATTATAGGTCTTAATGTATATGCTGTTGATGTTTTTTCATATTCTTCTGCATCTTCTATTTTTGTTTCTGTTACTTTATATAACGATCCTTGTAATGTCTCTCTTTGATTAATATCCATCCATGGTTCTGAATCGCATATATAAAAATATGTTTCATTATTATACTGCCATTGCATATAATATAAATGTTTGTCTTTTAGTCTGTCTGCTAAAGCTACTCCTTCGGATATTGCTGCTGCGCCAAGAAATATTCCTATAGAAACTAAACCTGAATCAACTGGCATTGGTATACTATATGTTGTTTCTGCTCCTGCTGCACCTCCTCCATATGTAGCATAGTCCCAATCTGTATTAGCTAGTGCTTCTATTGCATTTATAACTGCTATAATTGCAATTCGATGTGCTAAAAGTTCAGTTAAACTCATTTTATCTCTAACAGATTGTAAAGGATTTGTAGCTCCATAATCTGTTTTGCATTGTTCATATGTAATATTTTGTGAAATAGGTATATATTCTGTTTTTGTTTTATAATATTTTACTTTTCCATTCTCATCTCCAAGTGGAGAAAAGAAATTTATATCAAATGCTGCTACTCTTCCTGAAAAAATTACTGCGGGTGAATATTTTATTCTATAAAGTGTTACACCAGCTCCACCATTATTGCCTGGTGTTTTTTCTTTTATTGCATTTGCAGTTATAATATTTGAAAATTTTTCATCTCCAATAAATGTAGCTTGTAATGTTGACATCACTCCATCTGCTATTCCTAATATAAATTGACTAATTGGTGTAAATAATACTCCACCTTCTTCTTGTTCTTTTTCTTCATCTTGTTCTTTTGTTGTATCTAATATAGATTGAATGATATTTGTCAATTCTTCTTGGCTAACTGTTTCATCTCCATCATATTCTGGTATTGGTTCAATCAATTCTGCTGAATATGAATAATTAGGTATTATAAATTCTGCTATAATTGTTAAGCTTAGAAGTATCAATAATATTTTTTTTAAAAAATTATTTCTCATCTTTATACCCCAATTATTATATTTCCTCTATCCATTTTTCTCCGCTAATTTGTTTAAATTTGTTTCCATAAATTCAAATTCTTTTCTTGTTGGTGTTATTTGTAGTATTGCTGTATCTGAGCCAACTTTAAATAACCCCTCTCCTATTGTACAAGTTACTAAAAAGTTTGCTTCTCCTTCACTTAATTTGAATACCTCTTTTACATATTGTATTTCTGATTTATCTTGTGCTAAAAATAATTTTGTATCTGATGATGTTAGTACAGCTTGTGCTTCTGGTTTCTCATAGAAATCTTGAAATCTTTGTGATACTATTGCTAATGAAACATTTCTTTTTCTTGCACGTCTTGCCATTTTATTTAAAAAGTCTACTGCTTCTGGGAATGGCAACAACATCCATGCTTCATCAACTAAAACTCTCTTTTTAGTTGCTTTATTCCTATCTTCACTATTTTTCTTTACAAATTTTTCCCATATCCAAGATAATAGTATTTGTTGTGCAAGTGGTCTTGCAAATCTTTCTTCTAGTTGTGAAATATCAAGATTAATAAATGGTACATTTTCTAATAAATCAAATGTAGATTGTCCATCAAAATATGCCATTTGTCCATTTAATTCTCTTACATATTGTTTCATAACTTTCTTTAGATAACTATAATGGAATGTGTAATTTTCATCTGTATTTTCTTCTGCTTTTTTTAATAATGTTTTATACCAAGAGCCTATTGTTGGCATTTTTTTCTTTTCTTTTGATAATCCACCTATTCTAATTGTACCTGATGTAGAATTTTCGTATAAACTATTTGGGTCAGCAGTTATTCCACATCTCATATATTCTTCTGCAACTGCTTCTGCTATTATTTGTTTTGTAAGCTCATTTACTTCTTCACTTCTTGTACTTCCTCTTGCCATTGTTATTAATGCTTGTGTTACGTCTTCTATTTTATTTTCTACATTTAACACTGTTCTTTCTCTTCCTGTTATTTCGTCTTTTATTTTTTCTTCTTCTATATCAAACAAGTTAATTATTGTTTGTGATGTTGGGCTTATAACAACATTTATTCCGCCTAAACTTTCAGCAACTATTTTATACTCACCTTCTGCATCTAATGCTAAACTTTCAATTCCCATTAAAACTGCTGAACGTGATATTAATGTTTTCATTGTAACTGATTTACCTGCACCAGATTTTGCAAACACTACCATATTATAATTTGCTAAACTTTGGTGAAAATTATCAAATAACACTGGTACGCCAGTTTGTTTATTTATTCCCAATGGAATTCCCGTTAAATGTCCTACTTCTGATGTTGTAAATGGAAATACTGTTGACATTGAGTTACGGTCAAATGTATGTACTTTTTTTATAGAATTTTTCATGAGTGGTACATTTGATTGAAATGCCTCATCTTGCATTGCCCATGCTGATTTTATTCCTACTAATGTTTTAGAAAGTTCTGTTGCTAATAATTTAGAATGTGCTTCTAGTGTTTGTAAATTATATGCAAAAAGTGTTGCCACAACCGATGCTTCAAAAAGCTTATTAAACCCTGCTGCGATTTCATCTCTTAGTCCTTCTGCTTCTAATCTTTTCTGTGACAAAATACTTTCACGATTTATATTTCCTCTATCTGCTGCTACTATTCTTTCTGTTTCTAACTGATTTATTACTCTGTTTAATTCATTTTGTGATTTTGCTTCTGGAACTGGATTTATATATACAGATGTATTTATATCTCCAAATAAATACATATCTCTAAATAGTTCTGGGAATGTGCACATACGTGGTAAACTAGATACAAAAAAACTTCTAGCATATCTAGTCGTATTAGAAATGATTTCTAAGTGGTCAATATTTGATGCATCTATTCCTGATGGTGCAATCAATTCTTTTATTGTCTTTTTTCTTAATATATCATACTCAGGTTCATTTTGCTGTAAACTATTCTGCATTTGATACTTTTCTTGTTCTCTTTTTTGTTTTTTGCCCATCATCTTCTCCTCCTTCTTCTGTTTTATTTACTTTTTTTATGGCTTTTTCTGTAACTTCTTGGCCTACATATTTTTTGTTGTCCTCTAATAATGCCTCTGCCATTTGTCTTACTAATTCATCAAATTGTTTTTCTTTTTTCTTTATTTTTCTTTCTTTTTCAGCTCTTACTTCATCTATAGCATCTCTTGCCAATTGCACTGCATTTTCTTCAATTTGTTTATCTATTGCTTTCATTCTCTTATCTAATACATCTGGTGCTGTTGAATATAGTTCACTGTATCCTGCTTTAATTGCTTTATCTACACTATATATTTCTGATTCATCTCTATTATATGCTATGTATAACAATTCTACTAGTTCATTTGAATTTAATATTTTACATTTCATTTCACAAGAAAATAGTGCTCTTATTAAGCTTTGTGCTCTCGTGTATAATTCTGAGAAAATCATAGCTTTCTTTTCTTCTTCATCTAATAAGTCTGTTCCAATTTCAGCAGAATAATATGGAACAACAATATAATAATGTTTTCTTAATACATTTCTGTTCTGGCTGGTTTTTTGTATATCCTCTATAACATCTCTGCCATATTCATATAAGTTTTTCATTCTTAATACTTCTTTTCTCATTAATTCTGCTTGTTTTTCGTTATAATTATCACTTTTCAAAAATCTAGCATATTCTTGTTGTTTAATATCTAGTTCTTTTTTTGTAATATCTAATTTGTTTTTATAATTTTGTATACTTTCTCCTATATTTACAGTTCTAGTCTGTGTATACAATTGTATTGGAAATCTTAGTGTATTTAAAAATTGAACAAATCCAGATTCAACAGCTGTTTTTTCAACTTGAGACATTAAGTCATAATTTACACCTTCACACTCTATTACCATTAAATATCTTTGCCCATTATCTTGTACTATCATATTATCTTCAATTTTATCAAATTGCATAAATTTAAAAATAGATTTTTTAGTATATTGTACTGCTACTTTTGTAGAAGTACCAGAAGTAATTTTTTCTTCTTCTTCTATTTTTTTCTTATCCTTATATGACATATACCAATATAAAAGAGCAAGCCCTATAATAGCCATTATTAAAAATATCAAAATTACTGTTAACACTTCCATTATTTATCTCCCCTTTTTCTAGTGTAAATTCATTCTACTTTGTAGATATATTATCTTTTGTTCCTAAATATGTATATATAACATTTCCTCTTTTTTTAAATTTCCACCATCTCAAAAATGCTTTATCTATATATTCTCCACCTGCTTTTCTTGTTATTTCAAGTGAATCTGTATCTGGAATTTTAAAAGTACCTACTACAAATCCAATAGCAGCACAAGCTAACGCTAAGCCTATTCCTAGCCATGTTAGCCCTAATAATCCTCCAAATATATAATAAAATATTATGCCTATAACTCCTGTTGCACATGTATATATTAATGATTTTGTAGTAAAAATCATCAATATTCTTCCGTTCCCCTTTTACATTTCTTGGTATATTGTGTGTTGCCACAATTATTCCTCCTTTATAAATATTACTTATTTATATGATAACACATATTGTCTTAAATTGTAACATTTTAAGTTAATGTAATGAAAATTTAATATTTTTGTAATATTTTTGTAATATTGAGAGGTGAGTAGTGAGAATTTAGATATGAGAAATTAGAAAAAAAAAACTGGTCCGAAGACCAGATTTTTTATTTGTTTTATGTAGTAAATGTGTTAACTATTAAATTAGCAATTGTTACTGCTCCCATTACTACTACTATACCAACAATTAGTGGTATAAAAGATTTTTGATATTGTGCTTTTTCTTCTAAGCTTCCCATCATGTATTTAATACCTAAAATTGCTATAATAATTGTACCACCAATTAATGCTATCCATTGTAAAAATCCAAGTATTTTACCTGCAAGTGTTAGTATATTGCCTGTATCTGTAGGTGCAATAGGTGTTATTGTGTTACCTGCAAATACTGGTGTTGCTACCATTATTATCATAATAGCCATCATTAGTATTGATAGTATTTTTATTGATTTTTTCATTTTTTTTCCCCTTTCTTTATTATATTTTTTATTGGAATTTCTTAAATTTCTTTAAGAAAATGTTAAAAACTATTTTAATACTATTCCAAGTTCATCTAAAAGTCCTCTATTTTTACATGTATTATATATGGCTCTTTCATAGTCATCCAAAGCATTAATCGCTTGCTCTAATGTTAGTCCTGAACTATATAATTCTCCTATACTTTTTGTGATGTCATTTTTATTCCATTCTGATTTTAATTGTTCATTTGTTAATTTGTTAACGTCAATTATCCCATATGTAGGCATACTTTCTTCTGCTTCTGTAACATCATTTCCTATTGTTATAACTATTTTCCAAATTGTAAAAGATGCAAATACTATGAATACTCCTATTATATAAGGAACTAAAGTTTCTTTTATTTTCGCTTTGTCGTCCACACTTCCCATTATAAATTGTATTCCTATTACCATTCCTATTGCTATTGCTAAAACGACTGCTATTGTAAATAAAATGTTATATATGTAGTTTGAAGTTGTACTTAGTTCTGTCTCATCTATAACAGTTTCATTTGCTTTGCCTATAAAATTACCTCCTGCACCTATAATATCATCCATTGCATATATCATGTTTGGTAAGCACAACACTGTTACAAATGCCACTAAAATTAAGCTTATTACTAATTTTTTTAACATTCATATCACCTCTTATATTTTTGCAATGTTTTCTATTATTTCTATTATTACTGAAATAGCCATTAGCATAAAACAGCCTACTACATATGGTATCATTGTTTTTTTGTATTCTGCTTTTTCTTCTACACTACTAAGCATATATTTTAATCCTATAAATGCAAGCACTATTACTGATATTAACATTCCAAAAAATTGAATCCAACCTAATATTACTCCTGCCTTTGCTGTAAAATTTCCTTTTTTTACATATGCATTTGGATTCCATTTAGGATCATTGGGATTAAATGTTGCAAATACATTATTTGTTAATATAAATATTATCATAATTATTAGTGCTATTGAAATTATAATTTTTTTATTTAATTTTATCTTTTTTACCATTTCTTTAGCACCCCCAACCTTTACTACCTCTTTTATTATAGCATTTTTTTATGTCTATTGCAACTTTTTATGTAAGTTTTTGTATGTTTTCGTATAATTTTAATTATATTTTAATAGTTTTGTAATATTTTGTCAAGGTTTTAATATGATTTTTTAATATAACCCTTTTAACCAAAATAAAAGAGCTATTTTTCAGTATATGTTAATATGCCTGAAACCTAACTCTTTTACTACATATAAAACTATTAATCAATTTTAGAATAAAGACCTATTGAAATTAGTCCACTAATTCCAACTAATGAATATACTATTCTACTTAGCATACTCATTTCTCCAAACAATGTAGCAACTAAGTCAAAACTAAAAAGTCCTATTAAAAGCCAATTTAAAGCTCCAATAATTACTAGTGTTAATGCTATATAATATAATATTTTCATAATAACTATAACCTCCATAGTTCTTTTATTATGATTATTATATTCAAATATAGCAAAAATATACATTTTTTATATGTTGTTTATTTTTTTGTAAAATATTAAAATCTATTATTTTTATTATGTTTATAATCTAACTATTTTTTCTATAATCTCTTTATCTTCTATTTTGTTAATTCCAAAACATTTCCTTCCTAAATCTTTGATTGAGGCTCCTAAATGATACATTTCTCTATTATCTATTACTATAAACCTGTCATGAAATTTGTTTGTTTTAGCAACTTTTAATATAGGATATTCTTTATTAAATTTTTGAATATCTATATTTTGAATATTGCTTTTGTTAGATGTTAAGATAAGTACTTCTACATCACTTTTCTTTTTTGTTAACATTTTTAAAATGCTATCATCTACATAATTGTCAATAATTAAGATTTTCTTGTTTGCTTTTTTAATAATATCAATAATGATACTATATGCATCATATATTTGACCTTCGAAAAATACTCTTTGCTTGATATTTTCTTCAAGTTGTAATTGGTCGAATATTACATCGAATTTTTTATCCTGTTCAATAAATTTCTTATCTATCTTATTTTCAATAGAAATTACTTTTTCAAATAAACTTTTATTTATACTTATAAATTTTCTCATTTCTACGAAAGCATCCATAATTTTAATACTCACTTGTACAGCAACTTCACTTTTCAATATTCCTGATAACATAGCTATTCCTTGTTCTGTAAAAACATAAGGTAAATATTTTTTGCTCCTATATTTATTATATTCTAATTTTGAGGTGGTCACAATTTGTGACCACATAATTTCTAATTCTTCTTCTGTTAACTGAAAACAAAATCTTTCTGGAAATCTATCTATATTTCTTTTAACAGCCTGATTTACTTTTTTAGTTTCATAATTATATAGCATTGCTACATCACTATCTAGTATCACTTGTTTTCCTCTTATTGTATATATTAAATTTTTTATTTCTTCATTAGATATTTCATTTTGAATTGATAATTTGTTTTCTTCCATAAATTCACATCCTTGCATTAGATTAGCAACATTATAGAACATTTGTTTGTTGTTGTCAAGCAATTTATCCAAATTTATGCATCTTTTCTATTGGATAGTCAATACTATTAAATAAATATAATGCTAATTTATTAGGTTTTAATTCTTGTATTATCTTAAATTCAAGCATAAAAAATGTCCTTTCTGGTCAAGAGAACATTTTGAGTTTATATAAAAAAACAACCTACAAACCTTATAGTTTGTAAGTTGTTATAAATTGGAGCAGGTAGTGGGAATCGAACCCACGTCATCAGCTTGGAAGGCTGAGGTTCTACCATTGAACTACACCTGCATTCCCTATTCACAGTTTCTAATTATAAACCACTTTTTTATAGTTGTCAATACTTTTTTTAAATTTTTTTTATTTTTTTGTTATCATTTAGACTCATTACAAAAATCGGAGGTCAGACCTCTGATTTCTGACTTCCGATTTTCCTGTCTATTTATGCTCTTGGATTTTTTATTGCTGCTTGTGCTGCTGCTAGTCTTGCAATTGGAACTCTGAATGGTGAACATGATACGTATGTTAAGCCTATATTATGGCAGAATTCTACGCTTGATGGTTCTCCACCGTGTTCTCCACATATTCCAAGTTTAATGTCTGGTCTTGTTGCTTTTCCTTTTTCTACAGCCATTTTTACAAGTTGACCTACACCATTTTGGTCTAGTTTTGCAAATGGATCTGATTCATATATTTTTGCTTTGTAGTATGCATCTAGGAATTTTCCTGCATCATCACGGCTAAATCCGAATGTCATTTGTGTTAAGTCGTTTGTTCCGAATGAGAAGAATTCAGCTTCTTCTGCTATTTCGTTTGCTAAAATAGCAGCTCTTGGTATTTCTATCATTGTACCAATGTGGTATTCCATATCAGAACCTTTTTCTTTCTTAACTTGTTCTGCTGTTTCTACTACTATATCTTTTACAAATTTTAATTCTTTCTTTTCTCCTACTAATGGAATCATTATTTCTGGAACTATGTCATATCCATCTTCTTCTTTAACTTCTATTGCTGCTTCCATTAATGCTCTTGTTTGCATTTTTGCTATTTCTGGATATGTTACAGCTAAACGACATCCTCTATGTCCCATCATTGGGTTGAATTCATGTAATTCTGAACATTTTGCTTTTAAGTGTTCTACAGTAACTCCCATGTCTTTAGCTAATTGTATAATATCTTCCTCTTCTGTAGGTAAGAATTCATGTAGAGGTGGGTCTAAATAACGTACTGTCATTGGTAGACCTTTTAATTCTTTATACATTGCTTTGAAGTCACCTTTTTGGAATGGTATTAATTCGTTTAATGCAGCTTCACGAGCTTCTACTGTTTCTGAAAGAATCATTTTTCTGATTTTTGGTATTCTGTCTTCTTCAAAGAACATATGCTCTGTACGGCAAAGACCTATACCTTCTGCTCCTAAATGAACAGCATTTTTTGTATCTCTTGGGTTGTCTGCGTTTGTTCTAACTTTTAAGTTTCTATATTTATCAGCCCAAGCCATTATTCTTCCAAAGTTTCCAGTAACTGAAGCTTCAACTGTTTTTATATCTCCTTTATAGATTTTTCCTGTTGTTCCATCTAATGAGATATAATCTCCTTCATGGAATGTATATCCACCAAGTTCAAATTTCTTAGCTTCTTCATCTATTTTTATTTCTCCACAACCTGATACACAGCATGTTCCCATACCACGTGCAACAACGGCTGCGTGTGATGTCATACCACCACGTACGGTTAAGATACCTTGAGATGCTACCATACCTTCGATATCTTCTGGTGTTGTTTCAAGACGTACTAATACAACTCTTTCACCTTTTCCACCTTTACCTTGTATTTTAGCGTCTTCTGCAGTGAATACTACTTTTCCTGCAGCTGCTCCTGGTGATGCTGGTAAAGCTTCTCCTATTACTTCTCCCTCTTTTAAGCTATCTTTATCAAATGTTGGGTGTAATAGTTGATCTAAAGATTTAGCTTCTATTCTTAAAACAGCTTCTTTTTCATCTATCATTCCTTCATCAACTAAATCGCATGCGATGTTTATAGCTGCTGCAGCTGTTCTTTTTCCATTTCTTGTTTGTAAGAAATATAATTTTCCTTCTTGTATTGTAAATTCCATGTCTTGCATATCTTTGTAATGTTGTTCTAGTTTGTTTGCAATATTCATGAATTCTTTATAACATTCTGGTAAATCTTCTGCAAGTTTTGATATTGGTTGTGGTGTTCTGATACCTGCAACAACATCTTCTCCTTGTGCATTTATTAAGTATTCACCAAATATTCCTTTTTCTCCTGTTGCTGGGTTACGTGTAAATGCAACACCTGTTCCTGATGTTTCTCCCATATTTCCAAATACCATTGCTTGTACGTTTACAGCTGTTCCCCAGTCTCCTGGTATATCATTCATTCTTCTGTAAACTATAGCTCTTGGGTTGTCCCAACTTCTAAATACAGCTTTAACTGCTCCCATTAATTGTTCTGTTGGGTTTTGTGGGAATTCTTCCCCGTTCATGTTTTCTTTGTAAACAGCTTTAAATCTTTTTACTAATTCTTTTAAGTCTTCTGTTGTTAATTCTGTATCATAGTGAACTTTCTTTTCTTCTTTTAATTCATCTATGATTTTTTCAAAATATGATTTTGGAACTTCCATAACAACATCTGAATACATTTGAATAAATCTTCTATATGAATCATATGCGAATCTTGGATTTCCTGTTTTTGCTGCAAATCCTTCAACTGCAACATCGTTTAAACCTAGGTTTAATATTGTATCCATCATACCAGGCATTGATGCTCTTGCACCACTTCTTACTGATACTAATAATGGGTCATTATTATCACCAAATTTTTTCCCTTGCATCTCTTCTAGTTTCTTTAATGCGGCAAAGATTTGTTCTTGAATTTCTTCATTTATTTTTTTACCGTCATTGTAGTATTCTGTACATGCTTCTGTTGTAACTGTAAATCCTTGTGGTATTGGTAATCCTAAGTTAGTCATTTCTGCTAAGTTAGCACCTTTTCCACCTAATAATTCACGCATATTTGCATTTCCTTCTTTAAAAAGGTATAC
>CALXPS010000025.1 GCA_944390405.1 uncultured Clostridia bacterium
GTCTGAATGTGAGCCAGTTCTGAAAGCTGTCAATATTAGTTCTTCTTTATTTATTGAATATATTAAAAGCCAATCTGATTGTATATGGCATTCCCTATATCCGTTTATACATCTTTTTTAAATAAACTAGTATATTTTACTATTAGCACTGTTTAATCCTCTTTCTCTATATCTTTCCACATTTCATCTAAGTCTGTGTATCCTTTACTTAAATTCATGCCATTTTCTGCATCTCTTATTGCTTTTATTGTTTCCTCATTAAGTTTTGGTTTTTTTATTGCAAAAGGAATACTTTCAGTCATTACCACTTGTTTTAGAAATATTGTTACTGCATCAGCTATATTCATTCCTAAATCATTTAAAGTTGCTTCCACTTCTTTTTTTAGTTTTGGCTCAATTCTTATATTTAAGGTATCTGTTTTAGCCATTGTTACCACCTCCATTTGTTTTAATTGTAGCACATTGTATTTACATCGTCAACATATTTCTAGAATTATTATATTATTTTTTACAAATAAAAGTGATATTATTCTATATTTTTGAATGTTTTATTAGAATCATACTATCTGTTTTATATGATTAATATAATACTTACCTTCTTTTGCATATATCTCTATTGCATCTATTCTAACATTTTCATTTTCCAAATTTCTTATGTACAGATAATAAGTTGCTACTTTTAATATGTGTTTTAATTTTCTCTTTGTAACCGCTTCTGACGGCAGTCCGTATTCTGTATTAGTTCTTGATTTTATTTCAATAAATACTATATATTCTTTATCTAATGCAATAACGTCTATCTCTCCTTGTTTACACATAAAATTTCTTTCTAATATTGTGTATCCTTTTTTTTCTAAGTATTTTACTGCTACATCTTCGCCTTTTTTGCCCAATATATGTCGTTTATATATTTTTAACACCTCTTAACCTGAAAATGATTTCCTGGAAGACTTTGTATATAATCTTCTAACTCTAACATAGTAAGTATGGTGTTCACATCACTTATACTCATTTTCACTTTTTTGCTAATTTCTTCTGCTGTTGCTGTTTGCTTTTTTATTTGCTCATAGATTTTTCTATATTCTTCTGGCATTTCTATTTCCAGTTCTTTTTCTGTTTTTTCTTCATTATTAATAGTTTTAAAATACTGCAATATATCTTTAACTTCTGTTACTAATATAGCTCCTTTTTTTAACAGTCTATTTGTTCCTACACCTGATTTATCTTCTATTTCATGTGGTATACAAAACAATTTTCTTTTATATCTTTTCACATAATTTGCTGTAATTCCTGTACCACTTCTTTGTTTCGCTTCTATAACTAATGTACCTAGTGATAATCCGGCTACTATTCTATTTCTATCTCTAAAACCTTGCGGTGAAACTCCTACATTTTCACTATATTCTGTAATAACAGTTCCTCCGTTTTTTAATATTTTTTCATATATTTCTTTGTCTGGATATATATGGTTAAATCCTGAACCTAATACTGCTATTGTTTTTCCGTTCGCCTCTATTGCTCCTAAATGTGCATTACTATCTATGCCTTTAGCCATACCGCTTACTATTGTAATCCCTTTTTTAGCTAACTTTCTTGCAAATTCTCTTGCCATATCTGCCCCATAGCTTGTACAACATCTTGAACCTATTATTGATAAACTATCTGTATTTAGTATTTCGTGATTTCCTAATACATATAATTTTTTAGGTGGATTATTTATTTTTCTTAACTGTTTTGGGTACCATTTATTTTGTATCTCTATTTCTTTAACTTTCATATCAATTACTCCAATATTTTCTGTCTATTGACCTATATTGTATTGCTTCTGCAATATGTTTTACCTGAATATTTTCACTTGCTTCTAAATCTGCTATTGTTCTTGCTACTTTCAATATTCTACCATATGCTCTCGCACTTAGTTTTAATTTGTTAAATGCATTTTCTAATATTTTCTTTCCATTTGTATCTAATTTACAGTATTTATCTATTAGTTTCGGAGTTAACTCAGAATTTGATAAGATTTTATTATTTTTATATCTTTCTAACTGAATTTTTCGTGCTTTATCTACTCTCTTTTTTATTTCTTCTGATGTTTCTATTTTTTCGTTAGAATCTAATTTACTATATTTTACTTGGCTTACCTCTATGCATATATCTATTCTATCTAATAATGGCCCACTTATTTTTCCCATATATTTAGATATTGCTGTTTCTGAACAAGTACATTCTTTCTCTTTGGAGCCATAATACCCACAAGGGCATGGATTCATACTTGCTGAGAACATAAAATTTGCTGGGTAAGTAAATGTTCCATTAACTCTCGATACTGTTACTTGCCTATCTTCTAATGGACCTCTTAATACTTCTAATGTACTTTTTTGAAATTCTGTAAGTTCATCTAAAAACAATACACCATAATGTGCCAAACTTATTTCTCCTGGTTTTGGAATTCTTCCTCCTCCTACTAAAGAAACTCCCGAAATTGTATGATGAGGTGCTCTAAAAGGTCTTGTTGTAATTAATGGGATATCTGATTTTAATGTTCCTGCTACACTATGTATTTTAGTTATTTCTAATGCCTCTTCAAAACTTAAATCTGGCAAAATTGTTGGTAATCTCCTAGCAAGCATTGTCTTTCCGTGAACCTGGACTACCGAATAAGTAGCACATTATGTGCACCTGCAGCAGCTACTTCTAGTGCTCTCTTAACATTTTCTTGACCTTTTACTTCAGAAAAATCAAAATTATATTTTTGATTTGTTTGAAAAAGGTCCTCTGTATTTAATTTTATTGAATTTATATTTTCAGTTTTATTTAAAAAATTTATAACTTGCAATAGATTTTTAGCAGGTAATATCTCTATTCCATTTACTATCCCAGCCTCTTTAGCATTTTCTTCTGGAACTACTATTTGTTTTATTCCTAGTCTCATTGCTTCTATGCACATTGGTAAAATTCCATTTACTTTAGTAATTTTTCCATCTAGTGATAGTTCGCCTATAAATGCTATACTCTCTATATCTACCTTTTCTATTACTTCCATTGCAATCAATATGCCTATTGCAATTGGTAAATCATAACTAGAACCTTCTTTTTTAGTATCTGCTGGTGCTAAATTTACAATAATTTTTTTGCTTTGAAATTCTATGTTTGAATTTTTTATTGCAGTTTTTACTCGCTCTTTAGCTTCTCTTACACTAGTATCTGGAAGTCCAACAACCTCCCAAGCTGGAAGTCCGACTTGATACATCAACTTGTACATCAACTAAATATCCATCTAGTCCATGTAAAGCCATGCTTTTTACTATTGATAACATCATTTCCTCCTATTTAAATTACCTTTTCTACTTTGAAATTTTTAGACGAATTGTCATTGAATAAAATTATTAGATTTAATTAACAATATGTATATCATATTTTTATTAATTTTGCAACAAAAATCGTTCGACAAAAAATGACACAAAAAGAACACGCTACACGTGTTCTTTTTTAGCTATATTAATTTAATACTTCAACTTCAACATATCTTACTCCCCACTGTAATGCTTCTGCATGTGTGTCCATATATATGTCTATTCTGTTTCCTTGTATTGCTCCTCCTCTATCTTCAACTGTATATGTTATACCATTAATTACAACTTTTGTTCCAAAAGCGAATGTTGAAGGTGCTGCTATTGTATGATTTGCTGTAGCTTTTGCTCCTGATGCTGTTATCCCGTTTGTTTTTCCACAACATTGCATACAGGCACAGTAAGCTGTTACTTTATATATACCACTTTGTCCTGATATACCAGAGGTTCTTGAATATCCACTTCTTGCTGTGATAACTGATTTTGTTTGAACCTGAACTATTTTATCTACTGGTTCTTTTATTACTTCTGATGATAACTCTTCTCTTGAAATTTCTATATCATCTTTATATGTTACCTTATATATTACTTTTCTTTCTCCATTTTCACCTTGTTGTATAATTGCATTCCTTGTTGTTGCTGAACCATTAGAAACGTCTTTTGTAACTGTTTCAAATGGAATTTCTTCTATCACAGTTTCTATTTTTTCTGTAATATTTGTATAATCTTCTATGATTTCTTCTGTATTTATTTCTGTATTTGCATTTTCTGCTATTTCTGATGGTTCCTCACCTTTTAATGTAATAACTATTTTATTTGTATTTGTTATTTCTGCATCTAGTCCTGGTGTTACAGTTTCGTCTTCTTCTAAGACTATATGATTTTCTTCTAAAATATCAGATATTTTTGTTTTTGATGTTAAAACTGTTATTTCTTGATTGTTTGAAAATTTTATATTTACATTTCTTAATTTAACATTTCCTGCTAGTACAGATAGCCCTAATATTATTATAAATATTAAACTAATAAATACTATTTTTCTAATATTAGAAGATTTTAAAATATTCTTCATATATTTATTTAATCCCTCCTTGGACCAACCTTTTATATTATACTATTTTTTTATCCGTTTGTCAATTTTTCGTAACAATTTTGTAATATTTATAATAATATTATATGCAGCTTGTACCAAAATATGCTTACGGAGGAAAGACTTTCGTGCGATTTTTTTCTACATTTTTATTAATTTTATTTACAATATTTCTCTTTTATTAAAACTATTCTATTTATAACATATTAAATGACATCAAATAGTACAAAGTAGCTGAATTCAGGAATTATATGTTTTTTCGAAAGAAAATAATCAAACAGCCTGCTGCTCAACTCGTGACCCGCATTGACCTTTTGATTTTTTCTTGAGAACAAAACATATAATTCCTAAATTCAGCGGATTGTATACTCATAACTCTGGATGATACCAACTGCTAATCAAATGTTAATAATTTCATTTCAAATATATTGCATTTATTTTATATTTTGTGTTATAATTTGATTGTACAAAAATATAAATTGATAGGAGGTTTTTTATGGGTTGGATTATTTTAGCTATTGTAGTTGTACTTATATTATTCATTATTAAATTATACAATGATTTAGTTGGTTTAAGAGAAAAAGTAAAAAATGCTTGGAGTCAAATTGATGTACAATTACAAAGAAGATTTGATTTAATTCCTAATTTAATAGAAACTGTTAAAGGTTATATGGAACATGAAAGTGAAGTTTTAACTAAAGTTACAGATCTTAGAAGTTCTTGGGCAAATGCTGAAACTGTTAAGGAAAAATCCGCATTAGACACTGAACTTTCAGGTGCATTAAAAACAATTATGGCTGTTTCTGAAAATTATCCAGATTTAAAAGCAAATCAAAACTTTTCTCAGTTACAAGAAGAATTACAAAATACTGAAAATAAAATATCTTTTTCTAGACAATTTTATAATGATATTACAACAAAATATAATATTAAATTAGAAGTTGTTCCTTCTAACATAATTGCTTCATTATTCCACTTTAAACCTGAAGAATTATTTGAAGCAGAAAGTGAAGAAGCTAGAAAAAATGTTAAAGTAGATTTTAGTAAATAAGTTTCAAAACACTGCAAATAGTATGTTTGCAGTGTTTTTTATTCTATAATTTAATTTGAATATATAGCTATTTTTTGTAGTTTAGACGAGCAATGCTCGCCCCTACAATATTTGAATTGTGCAAATTTTATTTTTTTTCTTTCTTAAATATTCCTGATATTTTTAATTTTAAATCTCTTAACTTGTATGCACATTTTTCGAATAAGAAATATATGAATTTATTATATACCTTATGCATGTCCATAAATTCTACGAAATCTGCATTAAATCCTTTTTTAAATCTGTATAATCCTTCATTGTAATGAGTTTCATCTGTTGCACAAACACCTCTAAAATCATAGCAATCCATTTTGCGTTCTATTGCTTGTTTTATCATTTCCCATTGTAATAAATATGTTGACATTACATTTCTATGCTCATTTAAGCTTCCTCCATACAAATACCACTCTTTATTACCATAAAATATATTTAATACACATGCTATTGGTTTCCCTTGATAGTCTGCAAATACTAATTTTAAATGCTTATTATCAAAACTATCATATAAATGCTCAAAATATTCTTTTTTTCTAATAAAAAATCCATCTCTAGTTCCTGTTGTTTCTAATATGTCTTGGAACTGTTGTAAGTCTTCTCTTTTTCCTTCCCTTATTGTTACTCCTTTTCTTGTTGCTAATCTTATATTGTATCTTGTTTTTGAGTGAAATGCTGAAAAGACTTCATCTTCCGTTTTACCTTTTAAATCTAATCTAAATACATACCTTGGTTGCAATAATGTGTTTACATCTTTAATTTTTTCTTCTACTTTAAAACCATATTTTTTTGCCATGTTTTTAAATTCATTATTGCTTGCTAATATATCTGGATCCATTTTTAGCATAAATGCTTTATATTTTTTTGCTAATTTATCTGCCTTTTCTATAAGTTCTTTAAAGGATTTTTCATCGTCTAGGTCACATACTGGTCCTCTTGGTGCGTACATTATTGAATAATTAATATAAGGAAGTTTTCTTATTAATATACTTAAAGAGGCTTTTATTTGCCCTTTTTCATCTCTTACTACTATTATTTCATTTTTCCAATCACTCTTTACTTTTGCCCACTCTAAAGATTGAGCATAATGTCCTTTTTCATGTTTTTCTAAGAATTCATTATATTCTTTTTCATCAATCATTTTAAATTTTCCTTTCAAATATTTTCTGTGCATTTTTATATGTTTGTTTTGCAATTTCTTCCACTGTTAATCCTTTTATATCTGCTATTTTTTGTGCAATATATTTTACATTTCGTGAATCGTTTCGTGTTCCTCTTACAGGTTCTGGGCTTAAATATGGTGAATCTGTTTCTATTAATATTCTTTCTATTGGCACGAGATTAATAATTTCTGCTGCATTTTTTGAATTTTTAAATGTTACTGGTCCTGCAAATGATATATAAAATCCTAATTTTAACGCTTCTTTTACTAGTTCTCTATTTAGTGGGCAACAATGAAATACTCCTCTTTTTTTACATTCTATTTTCTTTAATATATCTATTGTATCCATCACAGCTTCTCTTGTGTGTATAACTATTGGCAAATCTAATTTATTTGCTAATTTTATTTGTTCCATAAATATTTCTTTTTGCTTTTCTTTATTTTCTTTATTCCAATAATAGTCTAAACCAATTTCTCCAATTGCAACTACTTTATAGCTTTTAGCTAATTCTTCTATGTCTTCTATATAGTTTCCCTTCAAATCTTCTATATCATTTGGAGACACCCCCACTGTTGCATACATAAATTTATATTGATTTGCTATTTCTATTGCTTTTTTTGAGCTTTCTAAACTATACCCTGCATTTATTATTGTTGTTATTCCTGAGTTATATGCCTCTTTAATTATAGTATCTCTATCATCATCAAATTTTTCATCATTATAGTGTGCATGTGAATCAAATAATTCCATTTTCTTTACCTCTTTAAAATTTTAGAGACGGGTTTATAGTTTTCCGTCTCTATGTTTTTGTATAGAAAAATTTCAAAATTTTACTATACAATATTTTTCATTCTTTCAATTCATTTATTAATACATTATTCCTTCATTTTCAATGATATTCTCTATTTCATTTATCCTTTGTTCGTCCATTTGTTGTTGAATTTCTAACTGTTCCTTATTATCCATTGTTTCATCAATAAATGATTGGTTTGTTAGGAAATAATTTAATATCATGTTTAATACATCATTTTTTTCCATGTTTTCCATAATTTCCATCGCATCTTCTTCTGTTAAACTATTTGCTTTTATACTATTTGATACATTTCTTTCTTCAATATTTACATTATTATCTATATTAGATTTGATATTTAAAATAACTGCACCTTGGTCTTCGACGTTAAATTTTAACTTTATTGTACCTCTATTTTTGTCTTCTTTGCTTATTGTGATTGACATAATTTCATTTTCTTCATTAATTGATGTAGCTTCTTCATTTAAATAACTTCTAATAATAAATTCTTTTTCTTCATTTTTCTCAATTTCAAGAGATATTGCTTCTTCATCCTCTTTATTTATCATTAAAAATTCTGCTTTTACTAATTCATTTTTTAGTCCTTTTGTATATATTGATATATCTAAATAATTTTCTGTCTCATCTAAGTACTCCATTTCCATTTTTAAATCTTCTATTGCTTCTTCAAATTCTGGTATATTTTCATATTCATTTATTTTATTTAACATTTTAATTGATATCTCTAATACTTCTTTTGGTGTTAGTCTTAATGTTGTTTTTAGAACATTTTCATCATTTAATTTTATTTTTTCTTGTGTAAATTCTCTTGAATTTACTTCATCTAGTATAATTTGTTTTATATCTGTTATTAAATCTTCGTTAATTGTTTTTGGAGTTGTAAACAATGTAGATAAATCTACTCCTTCTAAATATTCTTCATCTAATTCAATATATTTGCTATATAAATCTTTTAAATAAATATATGCTCTTTCATTTTGTATTAATGTATCTAAACTTATTACTTGCATATTATTATATGTAGCTAGTATATTTGCGTTAAATATTTCTTTATCTAAATCTATTTCCGTTGTAAGTTTTAATTTTATTACTTTCAAAAATTCATTTATTGCCTTTACTTCAGGATCATTTGCTTCTAATTCTGCTGATAATTCCACCTCTGCTTTTTCTTTTCTAGAATCCGTTACTTCTACCATTTCAAATACATCTTCTATTGTTTTAGCAAATATTTTTTCAGGCTTTCTAGTAGAATTTATATAAGTAACTCCTCCTACCATTGCTGCTATTATTAGTAAAATTACTACAACAGTAATTATAATGCCTACCTTTTTAGACGATTTTTTCTCAAAATTTTCTTCCATAACATATCCCCCTTATTATTTTATTTTCATTTTACTATATGCATAATAATATCATACTTGCACATTTAAAGTCAATCTTTTTTCACACTTTTTCATTTGCCTTCATACATTAGTATAAATTTATTAGAAAGGATTGGTATTTTATGGGACTTACCAAAAGTTCAACAGGTTCAAAAATCTCTGAGCAAGACATTTTTGAAAAAGCTATTGGTTGTGATTATACTATTGCTATTACTGGTAATCCAAATGTTGGTAAAAGTACTGTTTTCAATGGTTTAACTGGCTTACATCAACATACTGGTAACTGGCCACGGTAAAACAGTTTCTAATGCAGCTGGACTTTGCAGCTTTCAATCAAAAAACTTTTTGTTAGTAGATTTACCTGGTACATATTCTTTAATGTCTAGCTCACAAGAGGAAGAAATTGCTAGAGATTATATATGTTTTGGTTCTCCGGATGTTACTGTTGTTGTAATTGATGCTACTTGTTTGGAGAGGAATTTAAATTTAGTTTATCAAACTATGGAACTTACCCCAAATGTTATTGTTTGTGTTAATTTATTAGATGAAGCTAAGAAAAAAGGGATTTTTGTTGATTTAGAAAAACTTAGTCTTCTTTTAGGTGTGCCTGTTGTTGGAACAGTTGCAAGAAAAAAGAAAAGTTTAAGACAATTGCTTTCTACAATTAATGATGTAGTTGTAGGAAATATAAAGCCTTCTCCTCGACTTATTAGATATTCTGATGATATTGAAAATTCCATAGATATTTTATCACCTAGCCTTGATAAAGTTTTACCTAATAAATATAAATACATAAGTAGATGGATTGCGTTAAAACTTATGGATAATGACCCTAAAATATTAGATTCTATTCAAAAGCATTTATCTATAGAATTGTTCTGTGCTGAAATAACAGATAAATTATTTACTATTAGTTCTGTTATTTCAAACATAGCTAATTTTAGGAACACTTTAGTTTCATCTATCATTCAGAAAGCTGAAGATATAAATAAAAAGGTTTGTATTTTAAGAGATAAAAACTATAACATACGCGATAGAAAAATTGATAAAATACTTACTTCAAAAAAATTTGGTATTCCAATAATGCTACTATTTTTATGCCTAATTTTTTGGATTACTATTGTTGGTGCAAATTACCCTTCTCAAATGCTTTCTCATCTTTTTGGAATATTAGAAGAAAAGCTTATTTGGATTTTTAATTATTTACACAGTCCTTTATGGCTAAAAAGTCTTTTGATTGATGGGGTTTACCAAACATTAGCCTGGGTAATTGCTGTTATGCTACCGCCAATGGCAATATTTTTTCCTTTATTTACCTTTTTAGAAGATTTAGGCTATCTACCAAGAATTGCTTTTAATTTAGATAAATGTTTTAAGAAATGCTGTACTTCTGGAAAACAAGCATTAACTATGTGTATGGGTTTTGGCTGTAATGCAGCTGGTGTAGTTGGTTGTAGAATTATAGATTCTCCACGTGAACGCTTAATTGCAATTTTAACTAATAATTTTGTACCTTGTAACCGGAAGATTCCCTTTTTTAATAACAATGGCTACAATTTTTATTGGAACTTTTTTCGCAAGTTCTGTCTCATCTTTTGTATCAACTATTTTTGTTTTGTTATTAATTTTATTAGGAATTTTCCTTACACTTTTCATTTCTAAAATTCTTTCTAAAACTGTACTCAAAGGTGTTCCATCATCTTTTATTTTGGAGCTACCACCTTATAGAAAACCTCAAATTGGGAAGATTTTAGTTCGTTCTTTACTAGATAGAACATTATTTGTACTTGGTAGAGCTATTGCTATTGCTGCTCCTACTGGCTTAGTCATCTGGCTTTTTGCTAATGTACACTTTGGAGGCATTTCAATATTAACATATGTTGCTAATTTTTTAGAACCATTTGCAAAGCTTATTGGTTTTGATGGATATATTTTAACTGCTT
This sequence comes from uncultured Clostridia bacterium, assembly GCA_944390405.1. GTDB lineage: Bacteria > Bacillota > Clostridia > TANB77 > CAG-508 > UMGS1781. Next base: position 10,824 of record CALXPS010000025.1, read on the forward strand.
TTATTTTAGGATTCCCTGCTAATGAAATAGTTCTTCCTATAATTTTAATGAGTTACATGTCAACCGGAACATTAGTTAATTTGGAAGATACTTTTGCAATTGGTAAAATTCTTACTGAAAATGGCTGGACTTTGCTTACTGGAATAAATGCAATGATTTTCTCCCTTTTGCATTTTCCATGTAGCACTACTCTTATGACTATCAAGAAAGAGACCAAAAGCATTAGATGGACTTTACTAGCCTTTGCTCTTCCTACTGTTTGTGGAATAATACTTTGTATGATTACGACTGGAATTTATAATATATTTTTCTAATATTAATTTAACTTGCATGTTAAAAAAGTCAGTTGAATTTATTCACTGACTTTTATGTGATTTTATATTTTTATCAATACTAAACTTAAAAATATGTATGCATATCTATAAAAACTATTTCTTTTTATTTTTGATTTCATATACATATATGTTTCTTTTATAGCACTATATTTATCCATAAATGTTACTATATACGTTTCTTTATGTTTTGGGAAAGCTATTGTTACTGGCCACATGTGTTTTACTATAATTTCTTGCTCTAGTTCGTTTAAGTTAAATAGCATTAGTGCATTCCTTAATGCTATTTTTGGATGAGCAAAAGCATGAAGTCCATGTATTTTGGATTCTACATATTTTTGTCTCCAATCATATAAAAACAAATCATGTAACATTGCAGCACGTGCTGTTGATATGTAATCTAAATTCAATTTTTTAGCAATTACATAGCTATAATATGCAACGTGTAAACAATGCTCATAGCAAGATGTATCACAATGTTGCCTATATTCTTTCATTTTTTGTACAGTTTCATTATTAATTATATCTGATATAATATTAAAAAATTCTATTTTATTATTTACAACTTTTCTTTCAGTTTTCAATATATTATTCATCTAAAATTTTATCTCCTTTGTAACTTACAAATTTATTATATCATAAACTGATTTGAAAAGCTACTACTTTGAGATATTTTTGTATACATACCAAGATAAAATTTTTCCAAAATATTTTTTCTTATTCTATGCTTTTTAAACTCTCTATCATGTTTATTTTCTTTAAAGAAAAATGTATTATAAAGTTAACTATAATTGAGAATGTTGCTGTTATAAGTATTGAATATAGATAACTTAATGGATGTACTTGTCTTATAAATCTAAAACTTTCAGTTTCACATGTTGCTATTATGAAATGTGTTAAAAAGTATCCTATAATCAATCCCACAATTATTCCTATGATTGTAAAGATTATACTTTCTCTATTAATATATGCATCTACTTCTCTATCATAAAATCCTAATACTTTAAGTGTTGCAATTTCTCTTTTTCTTTCACTAATATTTATATTTGCTAAATTATATAATACTGTGAAAGCTAGTATTGCAGAAGATAATATTAGTATTACTATTACATAATCTAAAGCTCCTAACATATCATTTACAGTTTCTATCATAGTCTCTAGCATAGTTATTGAAGTTATATTATCATTTTGCAAAATTTTTTCTACTAATGCATCTTGCTCTTCTTTTGATAAATCTGCTAAATTTGTCCAAAGTACATTTACATCTGTATCACCTATCACTTGATTGTATGTTGCCTTTGATATATATGCATAATGGTTTATATAGTTTTTAACTATTTTTTGAACTTTGAATTTATATTCTTGTGTTCCACTTAGTATTAATGTTATTTCTTCTCCTTCATGTATATCTAATAGTTCTGCAATCTTTTCTGTTATTATTATTCCATTATCCTCTAAATGTACTTCTTGTTCTTCTACGTCATATAGTTTACATACTGTTTCAAATTCTTTTGTATCTTCTGGAACTATTATATTAATTGATTTTTTTGTTCCGTTTTTTTCTATTTCCCCTGTTTCTGCTGTAACTTTTACTATATTTGTTATTTCACTATTTTGTTTCAAACTTTCTATTGTACCATCTACATCATTATCAACATATATCATACTGTCATATGTATGGATTGTTCCATATTGTTTTTCTACTATTTGCGTTATTGAATCTCTTATTCCAAACCCTACTAAAATTAGTGCTGTACAACCTGCAATTCCTATTATTGTCATTAATGATTTTTTCTTATATCTAAATAAATTTCTTACTGTTACTTTTCTTGAGAAGCTTAAATGATTCCATATTATTTTTATTTTTTCTAATAATACTCTCTTACCTGATTTTGGTGCTTTGGGTCTCATTAGATTTGCTGGCATTTCTTTTAACTCTCTTATGCTTACTATCAATGTTGCCCCAACAATGCAGATATATGCTATACCAAGTCCAATTATTCCATATTCAAATCTAAATGGTGTCATTAGGTTTGGTACCTTGTATAATAGCCCATACGTGTTCCAAATTATTGTTGGGAACAAATAGAAGCATATACTCATTCCAATTAGTCCACCTAGTATACATGCAATTGATGCATAGCTTATATATTTAGATAAAATACTTAAATTTGAATAACCTAACGCCTTTAATGTTCCTATTTCTGTTCTTTCTTCTTCTATCATTCTAGTCATTGAAGTTAAACTTGTTAATACTGCTATTGCATAAAATACTATTGGGAAAATTGTAGCTAAATTTTGTATACTTTCTATAGCTTGTAATATGTTACTATATCCTGTATTATCATCTCTTGTTTGAATATACCATTTGTTTTTTTCTATATCATCTATTTCTTTTTGTGCATCTGCTATCTTTTTCTCTGCATCTGCTATTTTTGTATCATATTCTTGTTTTGCAGTTTCTAGCTCTTGCCTTGCTGTTTCAAGTTCTGCCTTTGCTGAATTTATTTGTGCTTGTGAATTATTTATTTCGTTATTTGCTGAAATTCTTGAATTCTCTACTTCTTGCTTTTGTGCTTCTAATTGTGTCTTTGCTACACTAATAGCTTGCTCCATTTGTGCTATTTGAAGCTGTCCTTCTTCAGTTGCAGCTTGTTCGCTTTGTTTTAACGCTTCCAAAGCTGCTTCATTCTGTGTTATTCGAGTTTGTGCTTCGGCAATTAATTGTTCTGCTTGTGCCATTTGAGTTTCTAAATCTCGCTTTGCTGTATTAAGTTTGTTTTGATTTACATTAATTTCATTTTCGCCATTGTTAATTTTATTTTGTGCATCATCTATTTTTGCTTGTGCATCTGCCTTTTCTTGTTCGAATTTTGCTTTTTCTTCGTCTAGTTTACTTTGTGCTTCTCCAACTAATTCATTGTATCTTGCATTTTCTCTTTCTGTTTGTATTTCTTTTATTTTGTTTTCTGCTTGTTCTACTAAGTTTTCATACTCATCCTTGTATGTTTCTAGTTCTTGTGCTCCTTTTACTTTAGCATATATTGTAGTATAATAATTGAAATTAAATATATCTTTAGCAAATATATAGCAGTTTACTGTTCCTGTTCCTAAGCTTGTATTTCCTCTCTCATTTGAAATGTATAAAGAGCTTTCACATATTCCTACTATTGTTAGTTCTTTCTGTACTACTTCTTCTTCGTCTGTTTTTATAATTATTTTATCTCCAATATTATACTTGTTATATTCTAAAAACTCTTTTTCTATTAAACATTCTGTATTGTTTTCAGGCATTCTACCTTGCACTAGATACGGGGTATTTACATTTTCATTATATTCGATAATTTGTGCAACATATTCTTTTCCAGCCATCTCGATTATATAATCTTTATTTTGTACACCATAAGCTTTTTCTATTTGCTCTAGTTCTTCAAGCTTTGTTATATCTTCATCTGTTAAGCCAAGTGTTGCTAAAATACTTATATCATAGGTCTTTGTATCGTCTAAGTATTTATCTAAAGTGTCCTCCATATCAGGACTTGCAGCTGTTAATCCGGCAGAAAAAGCCAACACCTAATAAAGCCATAAAAAACATGGATAAAAATCTTTTTTTATTTTTGGTTATTGTTTTTAAACTGTTTTTTAACAATGCTTTTTTCATAACTCCTCCTACCATTCAATATCATCAATTGATGTTGGATTTTTGTTTAACTTTGTTTTTTCTGCCTGTCCATTTTTAAAATAGATTATTTTATCTGCCATTGGTGCTATCGCTGTATTATGTGTTATTATAACAACCGTCATTTTTTCCTTTCTACAAGTATCTTGTAATAATTTTAATATCTGTTTTCCTGTTTTATAGTCTAGTGCTCCTGTTGGTTCATCACATAGCAATAACTTTGGATTTTTAGCTATTGCTCTTGCTATTGCTACTCTTTGCTGTTCTCCTCCAGATAATTGTGATGGAAAATTGTCTTTTTTATTTCCTAATCCAACTTTTTCTAATATCTTTGATACATCTAAACTATCTTTGCATATTTGTGTTGCAAGTTCTACATTTTCTTTTGCTGTTAAATTTTGAACTAAATTATAGAACTGAAAAACAAAGCCTACATCTTCTCTTCTATATTTTGTAAGCTCCTTATTTTTTAATTTTGTTATTTCTTTATTATCTACAATAACTTTTCCTGATGTTGCTGTGTCCATTCCTCCTAGTATATTTAAAGTTGTAGTTTTTCCTGCTCCACTTGGTCCTACAATTACTACTAATTCACCTTTTTCTATTGTAAAACTAGTATTCTTTAATGCATCTATAATTACTTCTCCCATTTTATATTGTTTACCTATATTATCAAATTCAATATATGCCATATGTCTTCACCACCTAATTTTAGATATTACTTTAATAATACCATATTTTTCCTTAAAAATAAATTAAAATATAATGCAACATATAATCATCTTACATTCTGCAAGATGATTATATTAGCTTATTATTATATTTTACATATGTTTATAATATGTTTTATCTTCGTATTCTATTCCTCTATAGTAATATATTTCATGGCTTTGTTCATTTATTATATATATATTTTTGTTGCTTACAGTTCCTCCCCCATAATTTAATGTAATATTATATAATTGACTAACATCTATTTGATAATAAATGTCATTATCTCTTGAACTTGCTTGTTCACCTAATGTTGATTTTACATTTGCAATAGGCTCACCTTTAACCGGAAGTGTTCCTCTATCATTATAATATGTCATTATTTTTGTTTCTAGCAATTCTATATCTGCACACATATAATTATAGTTTCTTATATCTGTTCCTGTATCCATATTTCTAATTGACAGACTAACTAAAATTGCAAGTACTATTATAGTTACTATAAGCGTTATTAATGATATTCCTCTATTATTTTTTAATATATTTTTCTTCATTGGTACCTCCCATATCTCATACTTTTATATATTTATTTTTACACTTAATTTATAAAAAGTCAAGTAATTTTTTGAATTATTTATGAATAACTAGTTACCATTCAGTATCAAGTAAAATAATAGCACAAACTAGCCAAACGCAGGAGCTTTCTATTTAGATAAAATTGAGGACCCCCGAAAAGCATCGACAGGCGTATCTGTCGTGGGCTCAATTTTAGATAAATAGAAACTCCGACGAGATTTGGCGGACTTCATAGTTTTAAATCTGAATGATAACAGTTTATTGTTACTATTTAGATTTATGAGTATAAAATCAGTTGAATCAGGAATTATATGTTTGTTCTCAAGAAAAAATCAAAAGGTCTATGTGGGTCACGAGTGAAGCCGTAGGCTGTTTGATTATTTTCTTTCGAAAAAACATATAATTTCTGATTCAACATATTATATATTATCATTTAGTATATATCTTGAATAATTCAGCATAAAATACTTCTATTATTTCTTTATTATTTTGTATATTCGTTTTTTTAATATGTACTTATTATTTTCTCTTATTACAATAACCCACAAATATATTATAATTAAAAGTAATCCTATATTTCTATATATCAATATTAGTATGCTTGAAATAGCTGTTATAATTATCACCAATATATTTGAAGTTTTGTTTATAATATCA
>CALXPS010000026.1 GCA_944390405.1 uncultured Clostridia bacterium
ACTATACTTTCTGGAGTTACTTTTAATGCTCCTATTTCTTTTGTTTTATCATTATAGTCTCTTTTTCTTATATTATCCATTACTTCTTCATATGTTATGTTTATTCCTTTTTCTTGCATTTCTAATAGTCTGCGTTTTGCTCTTGTTTCTTCTGAAGCATCTAAATATATTTTTACATCTGCATTTGGAAAGACATATGTACATATATCTCTTCCTTCCATTATTACATCTTTTCCTTCTGCCATTTTTCTCTGCAAATCTACCATTTTATATCTTACTTCTTTTATTGAAGACACTTGTGATACTACTTGAGAAACATCTTTTCCTCTTATTTTTTTTGTTACATCTTTACCATTTAAATAAACAATATCTCCTTCTGGTGTATTATTTATAGATATTTCTATTTTATCTAATAGTTCTATTACTTTTTTTTCATCTATTATGCCTTTTTCTATTGCTCCTACATTCAAAGCAGCTAGAGCTACACATCTATAAGTAATTCCTGTGTCTATATTTACTAAATTTAATTTATTGGCTATTCTTTTGGTTACTGTTCCTTTTCCACTTCCTGCTGTTCCATCTATCCCTACTACAAATCCCATTATTTTTCTCCTTGTTCTGGCTTCTGTATGCCTCTAGCTAATATCTGTACTTTTTCTACATTCATAGCTGTTAAATTTTCTATTTCTTTTATACATTTTTTCTTGAAATTCTGTAAAGATGTTATAATATTAAATCCATATACTAAAATTATTTCTATATAGATATATACTCCTGTTGAAGTTTTTTCTATCCTTGTTCTATGTATTTTATAAATTGCATCCACTTTGCTTGCTATATGTTCTATAATATCTTTTAACACCCCATCTGATATTGTATAATTTCCTAAATAACTAAATGTTGGTCTTATTATAGATTTTTCTGATATATATGGTTTTTCATCTTTTCCTTTTGATTTAAATATTTGTAATGGATCTAATATATATCCTGAAAAGTCTTTTTTTATTTCAAATGTTGGTACAGGGATAACATGTTTTCCTTCTGTTTGTCTCATTCTTTTTGCTTCTTCCATTTCTTGTTCTGTTGCTACATCTGTTATGTATATTGTTTTTGTAAGTTCTGGAAGTTCTAGATTTTCTCTTATTTTAGTTATCATATTATCTGAAGTACCTAGTATAAGTAAACTTTCTGGTCTATATTTTCTAAAAGCTTTTTTTATTTCTTCTGCTTTTGTTGAATCTAAAAATAGTGCTCCTTTTACTGTCTCTATCTTTGTGGGTGCTTTCTTTGCAGAAACTCCAGCTATAACTTCATTTTCTTTTATAAGAAGTCCATCATCAATTATATATTTTATTCCATTTTCATTTGCTACCATTTGTGCTCTATAACTTTTTCCTGTTCCTGATGGTCCAACAAATGCATATACCTTAATTCTTGATTCTATCCATTTATCTATTAACATATTTTTCCCTCATTTATAAATTTATTTATTTAGTATATCATAAAATTTTAATAAATACTACTAGTTTATAGAATTTTGTTACAGTTAAAGTTACCATTCAGTATCAAGTTAAATAATAGCACAAAGTAGCTCGATTCAGGAATTATCCTCTTTTGATTTAAATAATTACAAAATTTTATACCAGCTATCTATATTGTAAAATATATTATACCAATTCCCTGAAAAGTCACCTTTTAGTTTGTTTGTGTGTAATATTATATAACTATTAAAATATAAACTTATAAATGGTATTTCTTCATAATACTTGTCTATTATTTTACTGTACTCCTCTTTTAATACCTCTTTATTTTCTATTTTTTCAATTTCTTGGAGTGTTTCTTTTATGCTTTCATCTTTAAAATACTTAGTTATATCTGGTGTTATTGGTACTGTTTCTGTTTTTAAAATTAAATCTGCATTTGCATTTTGATAGTTTTGAACATTTATTTTTGTTCCTTTTTCTGCTAATTGTTCTTTTATTTTTTCTGCTATCTCACTATTTTCTTTCGATGTAGATAGAGTAAATTCACCTCCACTAATTTTAACTTCTTCTTGTCCCACTTTTGTTTTATTTAAATAACTTCCATAGTCCAATGGAAAATCTGCTAATATATATTTTCTGTTATATAAATCATAAATTAATTTTTCTTTGTTAATATTATAATTTATAGCTTTTCTAGTATTTTTATCTTCTATGTTTTCGCATGAAATATAATAATATTCTCTGCCCACAATAATATTTTCTTCAAATCCGATATTCCCTATATATTCTTCATATTTTGCATTTTGTGTTACTATTAAATCTATATTTCCTTTTGTAAATTCATTGTAAAGTTCTGTTGTATTTCTATATATTTTTACAATTAATTTTGTATTACCGTTTTCTATCGTTATTTGCTTTTCGTCTAGTTGAGTTATTTTATATTCTCCTGTTCCCATTAGTATTTCTTCATTATATGTGGTTTCTTCTATAATTGGAAAACATAATAGATATTCAAAAAAATTTACTGCTTCTTTTAGATGTATTTTAAAAGTAGTGTCATCTATTTTTTCTATATTTTGAATTTTTTCTATATTCTCTTTATATATAGTGTCTTCTTCTTGTATCTTTAATAATGTAAATTGTATATCTTCTACTTTTATGTTTTCTCCATTTTCCCATTTTTTATTTTCATCTAATTTAACTATATATGTAAGTTCATCAATTTTTGACCATTCTTCAGCTAATCCTGGTTCTGTTTTAAAGTCTTTTGAAATATTTATTAATGGTTCATATATTAATTTAGTTAAATGTTGAATTTCTAAATTTTTAGTTAATATTGGGTTTATTGTATCAAAATCTGTTATTCCTATTAAAATTTCCTTAATTATTTTTGTTTCTCTATTTTGAGCTTGTACATCACCTGTTTTTCCATTATCTTTTATATAAATGATATATATACCCGCTATAATTAGTAATATAATTATAGCTATAAAAATCCCTTTGAAATATTTCAAACTCATAATAAATTCTCCTTCGTTTTAAATAATATGTTTATCTCTTTAAATACAATTAATGGTAGGGCAAAATGTCCTACCACTTAATTTATTTATTTTCTAGACTCAATTATGAGTTTCATCCCTGTTCGATTTTCTCCTTCAACCTCTACTTCTGCAAAGGCTGGTATACATACAAGGTCTACTCCTGCTGGTGCAACAAATCCTCTTGCTATTGCAACCGCCTTTACTGCTTGGTTTAAGGCTCCTGCACCAATCGCTTGCATTTCTGCTTTGTTACTTTCTTTTACTAGTCCTGCAATTGCTCCTGCTACTGAATTTGGGTTTGATTTTGATGAAATTTTTAAAACTTCCATATCGTTCCTCCTAAAAATATTTTTTGTAACTTTGTTTTTTGTTTCATTTGTTACAATATACTTATATTATATTTTTAAGATTTTGTCTATATATTTTTGGAATTTTCTGGAAGTTTTCATCGCACAAAACGCTCTATTTCTCGCTTTTCTACAATTTTATCCTATTAATTTTTTGTATTCGACATGTTTCGTCATTTATTTCTAATAAACATCCTCTTAAAATAACTTCTCTATCATCGCTTACTTTATATCTTTCTGGTAATGTTGTTACAAATCTTTTTATTGATGCTGCTACATCCATTCCTATAACTGATTTTTTAGGTCCTGTCATTCCTATATCTGTAATATATCCTGTTCCTTTTTCTAATATAGTTTCATCTGCTGTTTGTACATGTGTATGTGTGCCAAACATACATGTTACTCTTCCATCTAAGTAATATCCCATTGCTATTTTTTCAGCTGTTGCTTCTGCGTGAAAGTCTACAATTATTATATCTGCTTCATCTTTTATTTTTTCTAGAATTTCATCTACTTTTAAAAATGGGTTTTCTGAAAGTATTGCTACATCTACTCTCCCTATTAAATTAATAACTGCAATTTTCTTTCCATTTACTTCTTGTATTCTATATCCTACTCCTGGTATGCCTGGTGGATAGTTTGCTGGCCTTACTATGTTTTCATCTTCTATAAATAAGAATATTTCTTTTTTTCCCCATGTGTGATTTCCCATTGTTACCATGTCTATACCACATTTTTTTAGATCTTCATATATTTTTGATGTTATACCCATTCCCTCTGCTGAGTTTTCTCCATTTGCTATTATAAAATCTATATTGTTTTGTTTCTTATATTCGGGTATAACTTCTTTAACTTTTTTAACTCCACTTTGCCCTACAATATCGCCTATTAATAGAATTTTCATATTAATTTCATTCCCTTCTTTATTTTTGTAATTATGCTTTGAAAAACGGACGAGCAGTGCTCGCCCCTACATTAAAATCAATAGCTTATATTTTTATTAAGTCAAAATTTGTATAATCTGAACTTGCCATTATAAATTGTATTCCATCAATTTTTCCTTGCTTTGCTTCTTTTGTTGCTTCTCCATGTATATGTCCATATATGCACGTTTTCACATTATATTGTTTCATTGTTTTTATAAAGTTTAACTCTAATTTTTCATATTTATTAAATGGCGGATAGTGCATGCATACTATTATTTCTTTGTCTTTTCCAAATTTTTGTACACCATCTTCTATCGAAAGTTCCAATCTTAGGTTTTCTCGTCTTATTATTTTTTCTGCATTTTCTTCTTGTTCTGACCATCCTCTTGTTCCAACTATTATTTTATCTTCCCATATATAGCTGTTATTATATATAAAGTCTATGTTTTTAAAATTGTTTTCTTCTAAAAATTTTCTCATTTTTGTAAGTGATTCCCACCAATAATCATGGTTTCCTTTTAATAATAACTTTGTTCCTGGCAATTCATTTAAATATTCAAAGTCTTTTTTGGCATCTTCTATATACATAGCCCATGAAAAGTCACCTGGCAATAATACTAAATCATTTTGTTTTACTTTTTTGTTCCAATTAGCTTTTATCTTTTGATCATGATTTTCCCAGTTGTCTCCAAATATGTTCATTGGCTTATCCATACCTAAAGATAAATGTAAATCTGAAATTGTATAAATTGCCACTTAACTATCCTCCCTTTTATATTTTTAGAATACATCAAATATTATTATTCTCCTAATTTTAAGTTTGGTATTGCATTTAAACTTAGCTCAGATTTTTTTCCTGATATATACTCATAATATCCTGCCACTGCTATCATTGCAGCATTATCCGTACATAAACTTAATTCAGGATAATATATTTTAATTTTTTCCTTTTCTCCTAATTCTTTGAATTGTTTTCTAATATATGAATTTGCTGAAACTCCTCCAGCTAATACTACTTTTTTCATATTTGTTTTATCTATTGCTTTTTTTACATTGTCAATTAGCATTTCGGTTGTTACTTTTTCAAAGCTTGCACATAAATCTGCTTTATTTATTTCTGGATTTTTGTGGTGTAAATTTATAACAGCTGTTTTTATACCACTAAAGCTAAAGTTTAGTCCTTCTATTTTTGATTTTGGCAAATCAATATTGGCTGTTCCTTCATATGCCAATTTATCTATTTTTGGTCCCCCTGGATATCCGAAGTCCTATTACTCTAGCTACTTTATCATAGCTTTCTCCTATTGCATCATCTTTTGTTTTTCCTATTATTTCAAAATCTGTATAGTCGTTTATTTTTACTAAATGAGTATGTCCCCCTGAGATTATTAAGCACAAAAATGGAGGCTCTAGTTCTGGATATGTTACATAGTTTGCAGCTATGTGTCCTTCAATGTGGTTTACACCCACTAGCGGTTTTTGAATAGCATATGCTAATCCTTTTGCATATGACACACCTACTAATAACGCTCCAACTAATCCTGGTCCATATGTACAGCTTACTACATCTATATCTTCAAATTTTATTTTTGCTTGTTTTAAAGCTTCTTTCACAACTTGATTAATTACTTCAACATGGCACCTTGAAGCTATTTCAGGTACTACTCCTCCATATAGTGTATGTATATCTATTTGTGAATTTATAACATTTGATAATACTTTTCTGCCATTCACTACTACTGCTACTGAAGTTTCATCACAACTTGTTTCTATTCCGAATAACTACTATATCTTTCATATTTTCCCTTTCACCGTATATACGTATTTTATCAGCATATTAGGTATTTGTCAATACATTAATTAAACCCCACCCCATTTTGGGGTGAGGTTGCAAGTTTAATAAGGATTTTTTCCCTCTGCTTTCAAAGTTTCTAATGCTAATTGATCTGCAAAGTTTCTAGCATATTGGGCTAAATTGCCACCGTTCTGGTCTCTCTGCTGAATGAGGTAGTTGTAACTTTCTTCCCATGATACTACAACAGGAATTAAGTTTTTGGTTTCCAGACCTGTCTCGGTCACAGTCAATCCCAATTGATTAACTAGCCTTTTATATTCAGACCGGTAAACCTTTCTACTAATTTTCTTTTCCCCTGCTGTTGCTGCCATCATAGCCATTTCACAGAACCGTTCCATTCTACTTTGCCTGTTTCCGTACATGTTTGTTTTCTCCTTATTACTTTATTAGAATAGCAAAAAGTGCTTTTCCATTATTTATTTTATCACATTATGTTAATTTTGTAAATATTTTCTCTTCTATTTATATGTTTCTTTGTTACCATTCACTCTAAAAGAATTGATAGCACTTTGTAGCAAAAAGCAGGAATTATATGTTCTTTTCGAAAGAAAATAATCAAACAGCCTGCTGCTCAACTCGTGACCCGCATTGACCTTTTGATTTTTTCTTGAGAAAAAACATATAATCCCTGCTTTTTGCGAATTATATATTTTTAAGTCTGAACGGTAACGTTTCTTTTGTTTTATCTTATTTCTATAGTTATAACTTATATTCTCTTTCTAACTTCTCTGTTAAATATACCTTTGATATTATTTTTAGTTCTTCTATAGATTCTTTTGATATTTGAAATGAATATATTTTTTTTGCATCTGCTAGTATGATATATCTTATGGCGTCTTTTGTTGTTTCATTCATATCTATTGCACCTTTGTCCTGTTTACCACAAGCTTCACATTTAAATCCGTTATCTTTTATACTAAATTTGGCAAGATTTTCTTTTTGTTTACAGATTTTACATTCTTCTATCTCTGGTCTATATCCTATTATTGATAGTAATCTTATTCTAAATACTGATGTTACAAATTCTAAGTCTTTGTCTGTATTTGATATTACATATAATGTGTTTAAAAATAGTTGTAATACTTTGTAATTATTTTGGTTTTCTGTTGTTACATCGTTTATTATTTTTGTTATGTATACTGCATATTTTAGTTTGTCTAAATCTGTTCGAATGTTATAAAATAACTCTATTGTCTCACATGAATTCATACTATAATTATCTGAGCCTTTATATAATACATATTCTCCAAAACATAAAAATTGAGTGCCTGCCATCAAAAGACTTTTCGGCCTTCTACTTCCTTTTGCGACACACTCAATTTTCCCCATATTTGGTGTTAATATTGTAAGTATTTTATCAAAATCAGACATCATTTTTTCAGCAATTATTATTCCTTTTGTTTTGACTGTTCTCATATTCTTTCACCTTTATATCATTTTCTATATATTGTACTTGTTTTAATTCCAAAAATGTGTTTATATTTCCTGTATTTTTGAATGTATTCCAAGCAATTTGTCTTATCATACTTTCATCTCCTGTTTTCAGTCTAAAAATATTTTTTGTAATTTATATTTTTTTATACTTACAATTTTATTTTAATTTAAATTTGCTTACTATTGAATTGTTATCTTGCCAGTTTTCCTTTACTTTTACCCATATTTTTAAATTCACTTTTTTTTGCCACATTCTTTCTATATCTTGTCTTGCATACATTCCTATTTTTTTTAGTTTTTCACCATTTTTTCCTATTATAATTCCTTTGTGTGATTCTCTTAAACAATATATTATTGCTTCAATATCATATATATCTTCTTTTTTAGCAGTTTTTCTTAATCTCATTTTTTGAGTTTCTACATAAATCCCATGTGGTACTTCTTCGTCTAATAATTTTAATGCTTTTTCTCTTATTATTTCTTCTACTATTTGTCTTTCTGTTTGGTCTGTATATTCGTCTATATCATAATAAGCTGGTCCTTCTGGAAGTGCTTTTTCTATTTCCTCTAATATTGCTTCTATATTTTCATTTTCTGTTGCACTTATTGGTATTATTGCTTCAAATTCATATTCATTTCTATATAGTTCTATGATTTTTAATAGTTTTTCTTTTTGAACAAGGTCTATTTTATTAATAATTAGAATAGTTTTTTGTTTTAATTCTTTTATTTTTTCTAATATTATTCTATCTCCTGTTCCTATTTTTTGAGAAGTAGCATCTATTAGGAAAAGAATTATGTCACAAGTTGGAATGGTTGTCCAAACTGTTTCTAGCATAGTGTTACCTAACTTTGTTTTTGGTTTGTGTATACCAGGTGTATCTATAAATATTATTTGTGAATATTTTCTATTTATTATTGCTTTAATTGCTGTTCTTGTTGTTTGACATTTGTTGGCTGTTATTGCTACTTTTTCTCCAACTAACCTATTTACAAGTGTTGATTTTCCTACATTTGTTCTACCTATTATTGATACAAAACCTGATTTAAATTTTGCCATTATGTTTCTCCTTTTTTGTTTTTTAGAAGAGCAAACGAATTTACGTTGCTCTTCATATGATTTTATTCTACTGTATTATTAGTAGTCTCAACTTCTTCTGGTGCTTCTATAGTGATGTCAGCATCACTAGGGCATATTTGTATAAATGTATTTCCATCATTTACAACTATTTCTTCTCCATTTGCATATCTATATATAGTTTGTTCACTATGTGATTCTTTTTCCCAAGTTATTGGAACTGCATAGCCTCCTGTTATTAAATATCCTGAACCGCTTCCAATATTATCCAATTCTTGTCTACCTTTATCTTCTCCATCATTTAATGTATAGTTTCTTACACTATATACTATTATATTTTTTGCTGTATATTGCTCTCCTGTTTCTAAGTCTACATTTGGCTTGCCACTCATACTTCTTTTATATACTTTATTTTCTGAATCATATTCATAACTTGTTGTATGATAATATGAATATTCTATTTCTACAGATGTTGCAGGTTCTGCCCCATCTAATTCTGCCATATTTATTTCATCCACACTATAGTTTAATAATAAATCTTTATTTGTATCTCTTGTGTATCCTTGTTTATTAGCATATTCTATTACATTTTCCATGCTTGTAAATCCTGTATGTTCATATGCTCTATCTAATGTTCTATCTCTGAAAAATACACTTCCTTCTAATGCAATTCCATCCATGCTATCTACTGAATTCAATCTTCTATATGCTTGTGGACTTGCTCCCCAATGTACAAATATTGCATCATTTTCTTCTGCATAATCTATAAAATAATGTCTTGCACTTCTTACTGAACCAATTTTAGCTGTGTCTTGGTCTTTGTATAGTGCCATCATTCTTGTTATACCACCTTCTGCTATAATTTCGTATACTATGTATGCATCTTGAATTCCACATTGTGGCCATGCTTCATGATTATTATTTATCATTACTGCATATGGTCTTGATGTAGACTCTTCATTTACTATCTGTAATTTTTTTACCTCTGGTGCTTCTGTTCCTCCTTGTTCTCCGTTTCCTACCACTTCTTTTTCTTCATCTGATTTCATCATTTTTACCGCTAAAATTACACCTGCAACTACTATTATTAAAACTAATACTATTACTAATATTTTTGTTAGCTTATTCCTTTTATTTTTATTTTTGCTTCTCATTTTTTATATCCTCCTTTATATTATCTCTTTATATTTAATTTTCCTAATATGAACTCTTCTTTTTCTCTCATTTCTTTTTTGTCTGTTTCATTCATATGATCATATCCTAGTAGATGATAAAATGAATGTACTATCATATATGCTAACTCTCTTTCAAAACTATGCCCATATTCTTGAGCTTGTTCTTGCACTTTTTCTATTGATATTACCATATCTCCTAAAATATCTTCATTCTCTAAATGTATATTTTCTAATTCATTTTTTTCATACATCGGGAAAGATAATACATCTGTTTCTTTATCTATCCCTCTGTGTTCTTTATTTATATTTTTTATATTTTTAGAATCTGTTAATACTACATTAACATATAGTTTTTTATTCTCTAGGTTTTCTTCATTAAAACATTTTTGCAGTACTTTACCTATTAACTCTTTATATTCTTCTTTTTCTTCTACATCTAAATAATTCAATTCTAATATATCCATTATGCTGACCTCTTATTATATATCATTTTTTTATGTGTTTTTATTGATGTTCCTATTGTTTTCAATGCCCCCATTTTTAATAATTTTTGCTTATGTAGATTTATTATTTTTTCATATTTTTTTCTATTTACATTTAATTTTTTTATATCATTTTTTAAAAATAGGATTTGTTTCTTGTCTGGATTATCTTTTACTTTTTCGTATTTCTCCCAGAACTTTTTATATTCTTGTCTTTCCTCTGGCCTGTCCCAATATACTTTAGTTGATAATATTTTTACATTATAATCTTCTATTACATCACATAATGTTTCAT
Source organism: uncultured Clostridia bacterium (assembly GCA_944390405.1). GTDB lineage: Bacteria > Bacillota > Clostridia > TANB77 > CAG-508 > UMGS1781. Next base: position 10,618 of record CALXPS010000026.1, read on the forward strand.
ATGCTTTTTCTCTTTTGATCTCATTTTTGCTATTTACTATTAATTCTCTTGCTTGTTTTAATATTTGTATATAGCACTTTTCAGTTGCTGCTAGTGGTAAACTATGTATAAATATTTTTCTACTTACTCCTAACAATACTACCTTTTGCATTATTTTATCTCTTTCATCTAGTTTGCCAACTGTTGTGTGTAAATATTTTTCGTATTCTTCTTTAGCAAGTTCATCTCCTTGCTCTATCTTTATAGGTAATATTTCCATTATATAATTTTCTAATGTATTAAAAATTTTATTATATATTTCATCCCCTTTCGTATGCACATTATCTGCTATTCCTATTGAGTAATTCTTCAATATACCTTTATATAATGAATCCATTTTTTCAATATAAAACTTTTTGTATTTGTTAACAATTTTATCATTTTTAAGAGTGCTCACAGTTTCATAGTCTATACGTAGCAAATATTCTTGTTTTCTATATTTGTATTCTAAATAATTTTTATCTTTTAAGCTTACCACAAGATAATACTTTGATATTGCTTCTTTTTCGAAATTTGTTGCTGTGTTATTTTTTACTTTTTTATATAATGAATCCATTATATATTTGTCTATGGCTTCTAAGTATAATGCGTAACTATCCTCGTATTTTTTAGCATTTTCTTCGCGGTTATCGTTTAAATAGTTATTGTATGCTTTTATCATACTGTTTCTTTTTATGGTAATCATTATAGAGTTTAGACCTACTCTTGTAGGAATAAGTATTTTTGAAATTGTAGAACTTATTTTTGCAAAAAACGTTTTATTAGTCTCGACTACTCTTAAACTTCTTTGTTCCATATAATCACCCTTTTTCTTAAATATTTATCTGTTGCTCTATACCAATATTTTCTAAAACTTCATATGTTACTTCCACCTCTATATACCCATTATCTGAATATGTATTAATATTGGTATTTACTATATTGTTTGTATCTTCTATTTCTTGTAGTAGTTCGTTTTCTATCTTTTCTGTTAATTTTTCTGTTAATTCTTCTTCTGTAAAAGTTTTCTCTTGGAGTACATATTCTTTATTTGTTGTTTTTATTATTTCTATAGGTAAATAAAAATTAGAAAATAACATTATTTTTTTGCTCTCATTAATTGTATCATATTTTTCAAATTTTGAAAGGGTTTTGAACAAATTTATTTGATTTTTTTTAAATTTTATACTATATTTTTTTTCAGTATTTCCTGTTTCTACTTGGACTTCTTGTGTAAGAGGTTCTCTTGCTTTTTTCGTATACCATACTTTTGCCTCTATTGTAGCTGCACTATGTACATACCTAGTTCCTGTATATTGTCCTTCAATATATCCATTAACTAATATATCTCCTGTTTCTACTATATCTCCTTCTTTAACAGTAGCAGTCCCATTTTGTACATTTATTTTTGTTATCATACCTGATTTATCGGCAACAATATCACAATATTCATTTTCGTCTAAAACTTCAGGTGCCTTTTCTGCTTCTTTTATTTTCACTATTGCATTTGTTCCTTTTACTGTTATTCCTATCCATGCAATGTCATCTCTATTTAGCCTTATTTTATTTATAACTGCATTTATATCCATATCATTTTTTGATAATCCTATTGACAATCCACTTTCTTCTAAGTCTCTTAATATTTCTTCTGTGCTAATGCTAGTATTACCAGTTATTTCTATGTTCCATATATAATTTGAAGAAATTATTATTGTTGCAATAACTATACAAAATAATATTGCAAATATTTTTCTCTTTCTATATTTATGTGCCGTAAATGGTAGTCCCTTTTTCCCTTGAATTTTTATTTTTGATTTTGTTTTTTTTGCTATTTGCCTTAATCTTCTATAATCAGCTAATCCAACATTTGCATACATTATAGTTGATTTTTCACGTTCTATATTCATAAGTAAAATTTTCTTACTTATACACATATTTATAAATCTTTCTATATAAAATCCTTCTACTTTAATTTTTACATATCCAGTAAAGTAATTTGATACTGTCCTTACAAACAATTCTTTCACCCCACTTCATTTTTTTCTAAATCTATGCTTTTTATTGTTCCTTTTATCCCAATATCATCTTCACTTATTTGCTTTAGTGTGAGTTTATATCCATTTATATTAATGGTTCCTATTTCTGTATCTACTTTTATAAAAAATTCTTCGTATTCTAATATTCCTTTATAATTTTCTATATATATTTCATCAAATGAAATTATTGTTATTTTAGGTTCTTTATTATCAATTTCTCTTGGCATTTCTAACATTTGGTTAAGTCTGTTTTTTCTTTTCATTTTTGTTTTCCCCCTTGTTTAATTGTATTTTACATACAAAAAAATATGCAATTCAAAACTTGCATTTTGATTGCATATTTATAATTAAATTTATTATAATAACGAAATTATAGCATACATTAAGATTCCTGCAAATGAACCTACTAATATGTGTACTATTGTGAATGGTACTCCAAGTTTATTTATCTCATCATATCTTTCTAATAATTGTTCTGTTTCCTTTTCTGTAATAATATTTTTCGATTTAATATATTTTTCTGCAAGATATCTCGATTTGGTCATTGCATCGATTTCTAGAAAACCACGTACTGCAAATTTTATAGTGGTTAATAATAATAGTACAAACATTGGAATAAATGTATTTTGAATAACTTTTGTAATTGTTAATATTGCTATAATTACCCAATATAGTATTATTATATTTGAAAATATAAAGTTGAATAATAGTAATCTTCTATCTTGTACTGAATGTAAACATTCATGTGCTATTGTTTGTATCCTTGCATAATTATTCTTCATATCTGCTATTGATATTTTATCTGTAACTGCGATATACAAACTAGTTTGTGTATTTTTTGCTTCTTCTATTTTTACTTTACTATTTTCCAACATTTCTAGCATTTCTTTTGCAACTTGCACATTTTCTGGAAATTTATCAGTAAATTCTTCTAATTCTTTATTTTCTTTTAATGGTTCTATTTTTTTAAAATCAATCTTAAATATAAATTTAAATAGAACTATTGATACAAGCATTAATGCTACAACAACTATTGCTTCCATCTATATCTCTACTACTCCTCCTATTACACCGTTTTTTTGTAATTCTTCTGTTGGTATATCTGTTAGCACCTTTGTTCCTCCTGCAACAACAACTTTATCTCCTTGTTTTAAGAAATTTTCTTCTCTTAATTTATCAAATCCTTTATGTAATAATACATCTATATTTGGTTGTGGTTCAAATAATTTTGGTATTATTCCCCATGCCAAACCTAATTGTCTATATATAATTTTATTTTGTGTTATTGCAAATATTGGGCATCCTGGTCCAAAGCTTGATACCATGCGAGCTGTACTTCCAGTATTTGTATATGCAATAATTGCTTTTGCATTAACATTCATTGCTGTTGTACATACTGCATAATTCATAATAAATTCACTTTCTGTATTAGTTAAGTCATATTCTCTTGTTCTAAATCTTTTCCAATATTTTATTGAGCTTTCTATTTTTATTGCAATTTTGTTCATTGTTTTTACACATTCTACTGGATATTTTCCAGATGCTGTTTCTCCTGATAACATTATTGCACTGCTTCCATCATATATAGCGTTTGCTACATCGCTTACTTCTGCTCTTGTTGGTCTTGGATTAGTTATCATAGATTCTAACATTTGTGTTGCTGTTATTACTGGTTTTCCCTGTCTATATGTCTTCTTTATAAATTGTTTTTGATAAATAGGTACTTCTTCCATAGGTATTTCTACACCTAAGTCTCCTCTAGCTACCATTATTCCATCTGATACATCTAATATTGCATCAAAATTATCTATTCCTTCTCTGTTTTCTATTTTTGAAATTATTTTTATATGTTCTCCTCCATTTTGTTGTAGCACTTTCCTTATTTCTAGTACATCTTGTGGTTTTCTGATAAATGATGCTGCAATATAGTCAAATCCCGCTTTTATTCCATACTTAATGTCTGCTACATCTTTATCTGTAATTCCCGGAAGATTAACACAAAAGTCTGGTATGTTTATACTTTTTCTATTTGTAAGTTTCCCTCCTTGTATAACTTCACATACTATATCTTTATCTCTTATTTCTTTTACTTTTAATTCAATTGTGCCATCATTTACAAGAATAGTTCTACCTACATTAATTTCTTTATATAGTGTTTTATATGTTATTGATACTTTTGTTTTATCTCCTAATTCGTCATTATTTATTAATGTAAATTCTTGGCCATTGTCTAAGAAAATTTGATTATCTGCAAATTTTCCAATTCTTATTTCTGGTCCTTGTGTGTCTAACAGTAATGGAATCGGCATTCTAAGCTCATTTCTTACTTTTTTAAACATATTTATTCTTTCTTCTTGATCTTGATAATTTCCATGTGAAAAGTTAATTCTTGCAACATTCATTCCTTCTATCATAAGTTCTTTTAAGATCTCTTCATTATCAGTTGCAGGTCCTAATGTACATACTATCTTTGTTTTTCTCAATATAATCATCCTCTCAAAATTATTATAGCTATCATTTTGTTATCCATTTTACTAGATTTAAATTTGCTGGGTCTAGTAACATTTCATGTTTTGGCATTACTCTAAATGTGTATCCGAAATTTCCACCTGTTTTTAACTCTATTTTTGCTTCATATTCATATGTTTTATTTTCATTATCTTCTGATATTAGTTCCATTGGTACAATATTTATATCCTCTACTATTCCATTATCTTGTATTTTTCCATAATAACATTCTGTTTGTATATATTCTTTTTCTATGTTTGGTAGTTTTACTTTGCATGTTACTTTTATTTT
>CALXPS010000027.1 GCA_944390405.1 uncultured Clostridia bacterium
TGAAAATTTGACAAAAAAATTAAGCACTTTCAATGCTTATATTAATTTTTTATTTGATTAACTGTTAAACTTCCGAATAAAACAGGCTGAAAATTTTGCAAAAAGTGGAACAGTAGATATAATAAAAAAAGAATTTGAAAAAAATATATAAAAACTATTGACATTTTTAAACTGATATAATATCTTATTATAGATAAAGTTTATAGCAAAATTAAAAGGGGGTGTTAATAGTGAGCTCAGAAGAAATTTTTGATAAAGTAAAAGAAATAATTATAGAACAATTAGGTGTTGCAGAAACAGCAATAACAATGGAAGCTTCTTTTATAGATGATTTAGGAGCAGATTCTTTAGACATAGTAGAATTAATAATGGCATTAGAAGAAGAATTTGACTTAGAAATACCAGATAGTGATGCAGAAAAAGTAGTAACAGTAGGTGACGTTGTTGAATATATAAAAGAAAACATTTAAATAGAATATTTATTATATTGGGAGAAGATATCAAAAGAGATATCTTCTTTTTTGTGTTGCAAAAAAATTACTCCTATGATATAATTGATAAGTCGGGGAGTGATTTTTATGTCAAATAAATATGATGTAATTGTAGTAGGAATGGGACCAAGTTCTATTTTTTGTGCCTATGAACTAATCCAGCTAAAAAAATATAAGAATATATTATTAATAGATCAAGGTAAAAGAGTAGAAGATAGAAATTGCCCAATAGAGCAAACAAAAAAATGTATACATTGTAAACCAATGTGTAATATAACAAATGGATTTTCAGGAGCAGGAGCATTTTCAGATGGTAAGTTATCATTATACAATGCAGAAGAAAATGATATACATGTCGGTGGAAATTTACATAAAATTATAGGAGTACCGGAAACTAAGAAAATAATAGACTATGCAGATAAAATATATTTAGATTTTGGAGCAGATAAACATTTAGAAGGTACAGAATACAAACAAGAAATAGCAAAGATAAATGATAGAGCGCAAAAAGAAGGAATAAGATTAATTAATATTCCAATAAGACATTTGGGAACAGAAAAAAGCCATGAAGTGTATGGAAGACTAGAAAAATACCTAGAAGATAATGGTGTAGAAATGATGTTCCAAACTACAGTAACAGATTTGATAATAGATAATGATGAGATAAAAGGTGTAAAAATAAAAGAAGCGAAATACATAGATGATGAAGAACATCCAACACAAGATGTTTTTGCAGATAAGGTAGTACTAGCTGTTGGAAGAAAAGGTGCTAATTGGCTAGTAGAAATGGCAAACAAACACAATATAGAAACAGAAACAGGAATTGTTGATATAGGTGTTAGATATGAACTTCCAGATGAAGTAATGAAAGATGTAAATAAATACATGTATGAAGCAAAATTTATAGGAAGAGTAGGACCATTTAGAGATAAAGTAAGAACATTCTGCCAAAATCCAAGTGGATTTGTTTCAGCAGAAGTTTATGACAACAACTTAACACTTGTAAATGGACATTCATATAAGGAAAGAAAAAGCACGAATACAAACTTAGCAATATTAGTATCACATCATTTTACAAGTCCATTTAAAAGACCAATAGAATATGGTCGTAATGTTGCTCAAAACCTAAACGACTTAGGAGCAGGAAATATAGTTGTGCAAAGACTAGGAGATATATATAGAGGAAAAAGAACTTGGGATTATGAATTAGAAAAAAATTCAGTACAAGCAACTTTAAAATCAGCAGTAGCAGGAGATATAACATTTGCATTAGGTTATAGAACAATGGTAAGTATATTAGAATTTATAAGAGCAGTAGATAAAATAGTTGAAGGATTTGGAGCACCAGATAATTTACTATATGCACCAGAAATAAAATTCTATAGTAACAGAGTAGTAATAAACAAACAATTTGAAACAAACATTAAAGGATTGTATTCAATAGGAGATGGCGGAGGAATGACAAGAGGATTAATGATGGCATCATGCTCTGGAATACAAATGGCAAGAAATTTGTAGTTACTAAATAAAATGAAACCTTTTCAATAAGAGAAAAGTATTAATACAGTATTAATAAAATAGTAAAAATTTACAACATAAAAAATTTATGATATAATATTAGAAAAACTTGAAAAATGTAAAGAAAAATAATGTAATTTACATTTTAAAGGAGGTAGATATTATGATTGCTATAGCCTGTAATTGTAGTGGATACAAATTAAAAGAAGAGATTAAAAAATATCTTGATGAAAAGGAAATAGAATACATGGACTTTGGTACATATGATGAAGAAACATTAGATGACCCAGAAGCAGTAAAAGAAGCATGTAAATGTATTCAAAACAAGAAATGCTCCTCAGGAATTTTAGTTTCTGGAAGTGGATTTGGAATGGCAATGTTAGCAAATAAATTCAAAGGAATTCGTAGTGTAGACTGTTTTAATGAAGATGGAGCAAAGCGAGCAAAAGCACACTACAACGCTAACGTATTAGCGATACCATCAGAATTCGTAAATTTAGACACAGCGATAAATATAATACGAGGTTGGATAGGAACAGAAGTACTAGGTGGTAGATATAAAGAAAGAATTGAAGTTATAGAAGAAATAGAAAAAGAAAATATGAGGCAATAATATGCATATTAATTGGGGGTAAAAATGAATGAGACAATAGAATTCGGAATAGGATTTGTTGCAGGAAGACCGAATGTGTGCAAGATTATAAACAGCTATTATAAAAATATGATTGAACAATTAGAAAAAACAGGTAAAAACGTAAATTTAACAATATTTTTATTGTATGATTTAAATTACCAATATACTATAAGAACAGACTTTTATAGCATAATACCAGAAGCATATAAAAATATTAAAATAAAATACATAACACCAGAAAACATAGAAGAAGAGAAGAAAAAGTTAATATCCAGAAACGGTTTTTCGAAAGAAGAAGTAAATTTGTTTTTAGGAAATGGACATGCTAAAGGACGAAATACAATAATGTATTATGCATTAAAGTGGAAAATAGATTATTTACTATTCTGGGACGACGATGAATATCCTGTTGCAACCATAAAGGAAGAAGACAAGTTATTATGGATGCCACAAGACAACTTATTAAAACATTTAGAGCATATTGGAGAGGCAGATATTACTATTGGTTATCATTGTGGATATATTTCTCCAATACCATATGTAGAATTAGGAGAAGAAATAAATGAAGAAGATTTCAAAAATTATATAGAAGCAATAAGCAATGAACTAGTATCTTGGGAATCAATAAAACATAAAATGATAGATAATAATGGTATTACATATGCAGATAAAGAGATAGCAGAAGGAAAAGGTTTATATGAATTAAAGGAAAAATGGGTTTCAGGTTCTACATTATGTTTAAATTTAAGACATTTAAACAAAATACCAGCCTTTTACAATCCGCCTCTAGCAAGAGGAGAGGATACATTTTTCTCTATCTTATTACAAGATGCAAAAATATTAAAAATACCAGTATATCATTTTCATGATGGATTTTTAAAATACACAGGCATTATAAAAGGAAGATATCCAAAGAAGCTTAGAAAAATAAAAACAGAAGAAGAAAATATAGAAAGCAGATTTTTAAAAGCATCAAAAGGTTGGATAAAATACAAACCGCTATTTATGTATATACAAGATAAAGAGAATTATAAAAAAAATATAAAAGAAGCAATAGAAAAATTAGAAAGAAGTGTTCCTAAAATAAATAAATTATTTGAAAGTGATAATTTTACTGATTTAATCAAAGATTTAGAAGAATATGATAGAAATGTAGTAAAACATTATAAAGAGTATCTAAAAACTAATGAGTTTTGGAACAAATTAAAAAATGTTACATATTAGGTGATGGAATGAAAAAAATTTTTGTTATGCTATATGCAAGAGCAAACTTAGGAGATGATTTATTCTTACAAATATTATTAGAAAGATATTCTAATGTGCAGTTTTATATAAATATTGATAAAGAGTTTTCACATATTGTAAAAAATCATAAAAATGTAACTATTGTAGAAAAACAGCCAGAGACATTTGAAAATAGAAAACCTGAAGAATATGATGGATATATATATATAGGTGGATCAATATTTATGGAAGGTGGAACAGTATATAATATAGATTCTCATGCAGAAAAGTTTATGGAAAAATGCAAAGAAAAAAACATTCCATTCTTCTATATAAGTTCAAACTTTGGACCATATAAAACAGAAGAATATGTAAACTTGGCTAGAAGAATATATAGTAATTGCAATGAAATATGTTTTAGAGACAGATATTCATATGAGTTATTCAAAGATATAGAAACAGTAACTTATGCACCAGATGCTATTTTTACGTACAATATAGAGCAGACTGAGAAACAGAAAAATACTATAGGTATTTCAGTAATAGATTTAAGTATAAGAGAAGATTTAAAGTACTTAGAAAAAGAATACTATAAGACTTTATCATCCAATATATGTAACTATGTAGATAATGGATATGAAATAGCTCTAATTTCATTTTGCAAATATGAAGGCGATGAAAAAGCTATAAGTAAATTAAAGAAACATATACCAAAACACTATTTAGATAAAGTACATGTAATTAAGTATAATGGCAATATACAGAAATTTATTGATAAATATAAACGTATAGAGTACATGATTTGCAGTAGGTTTCATGCTATGATATTATCAGCTATATGTAAACAAAAAATGTTTGTGATGTCATATAGTAAAAAAATAGACAATGTTATTAAGGATTTAGAATTTAGTATTAAGACATTGGATCTTCATGAATTAAAAGAAAATACATTAATTAATCTAGAGCAATTTAAGAAAACTCAAAACATAGATTATATAAGACAAGCTTCACAAGGTCAATTTAAGAAAATAGATGAATATTTTGCATAAAGAGAAATACATGTAAAAAATATTTATTGTAAAGGATGTAAATATGGAAAAAATATCAGTAATAGTTCCCATATATAATGTGGAAATGTATTTAAGAGACTGCATAGATTCAATAGTTAATCAAACATATAATAATCTAGAGATTATTTTAGTAAATGATGGTTCAACAGATACATCATTGGATATATGTAAAGAATATGCGAGCAAGAATAAGAATATTAAAGTAATAGATAAAGAAAATGGTGGACTAAGTGATGCTAGAAATGTTGGTCTAGAAAAAGCAACAGGGAAATATATAATGTTTGTAGATTCAGATGATTTCTTAACACCAAATAGTTGTGAACTATTGTATAATGCAATAAAAGAACATGATGTAGAATTTGTTTCTGCAAACTTTATATTCACAAATAATGAAGGTATACCATGGAAAAAACCAATGTTTAGTGAAAAATTCCAGAGTAGATATTTAAACATAGATGAATATTTATATTCTTTTTATCTAATCAATTCTACGGTGTGGAATAAAATTTTTAAAAAAGAGTTTTTAGATAAAAATAAATTAAAATTTAAGGTTGGATTATTAGCAGAGGATGCAGTTTTTACAACATTGGCATTTTTAAAAGCTAAGAAAACGTATTATTTAAAAGATGTAGTTTATAATTATAGACAAAGAGAAACTAAAAAGGGGAATTTATCAATATCATTCAATGGCTCAGTGGATTATTTTAAAAAAGTGAATAAAGCATATAAGATGGTTTATGACAATTTTAAAAAATATAATCAAATGGATTTTTATAGGTATTATTATGCAAAAAGCATTTGCTATATATTTTATAAATTAGTAGACTCCATAATGCTAACAGATAAAGAAAAAATAAAAATATTAAAAGAAATGAAATGGTTTTTTGATATTAAGAAAGAAATTGGTATGCCAATTTCCTCATCAATAATTGATATAGCAACTGATGCAATTATTAATGAAGAATATGATAATGTTTTAAAGTATTGTAAAATATTATCAGAGTCAAGGGAATATATGACAAGGGAAAAACGAGAAAGAATGGCAAGACCAGACTATAGCAAATATACTAAAAATTAAAATAAGGAGAAAAACATGTATTTAATAGTTGGACTTGGAAACCCAGAGAAGGAATATGAAAACACAAGACATAACATGGGATTTAATGTTATAAATAAAATAGCTAAAGACTGTGATATTAAACTAACACAGTCTAAATTTAATGGATTATATACAATAGAAAATATAAATGGGGAAAAAGTAATATTATTAGAACCACAAACATATATGAATTCAAGTGGAGAAAGTATTATACAATTTAAAAATTTTTATAAAATACCAGAGGAAAATGTGGTTGTGATATATGATGATATAGATTTAGCACCAGGAACAATTAGAATTAGAAAAAAAGGTGGACCAGGAACTCACAATGGGATGAAATCTGTGGTACATTGTATGAAAACAGATAATTTCATAAGAATAAGAGTAGGAATAGGACAACCTTCATATAGAGAAGACCTTATAAACTATGTTATAGGACCAATGAGCAAAAATGATAAAGAAATATTACAAAAAGGTATAGATAAGGCAGCGGAAGCGGTTCTGGAAATCTTAAAAAGCGGTATAGATATATCAATGAACAAATTTAATGGAAAGGAAAATTAAAGTGCTAGAATTATTAATAAATAAACAAGAAAATTTAAAAACAATAATGTTAGTAGAAAATGGAATATTAGTAGAAAAACATGAAGAACATGAAAATCAAAGAAGACTGGAAGGTAATATATACTTAGGCAAAGTTACTAATGTATTAAAAGGAATGGAATCTGCGTTTATAGATATTGGAGAAGAAAGACGTAGTTTAATAAAAATACAAGACGTGCTACCAAAAGTAAATATAGCGAAGCAATCAATAGAAAAAGAGACAATAGAGAAAATATTAAAAGAAGGAGACAAAATTTTAATACAAATAAAAAAAGATGGTACTGCAAGTAAAGGAGCAAAAGTAAGTACTCATATAAACTTATCCGGCAGATTTATTGTATTAATGCCAGATACAGATATAATAACAGTATCTCAAAAAATAGAAAATGAAAATACAAGACAAAAGTTAGTAGAAATAGCAAAAAAAAATTTACCAGAAAATACAGGAGCAATACTTAGAACATCAAGTGAAAATGCTTCAGAAGATGAAATAAAAAATGACATAGAAGAACTATATAAAACATGGGGAGAAATAAAGAAAAAGGCAACAAATAGCAAAACTGTACCACAATTATTATATGACAATAAAGCATTAATAAGACGAACCGTTATAGATATATTAGATAGAGGATTAGAGAAAATTATAGTAAATGATAAAGAAATATATGAAGATATTATAACAGTTCTAGAAAACATGAAGAATATAAAAATAGAACTAAGAGAAGAAGATTTATTTAACATATATTCACTAAATAACCAAATAGAAAAAATGGAAAACAGAAAAATATGGCTATCATGTGGAGGATTTATAACAATAGATAGAACAGAAGCTCTAACCGCAATAGATGTTAACACTGGGAAATATACAGGTAAAAAAGATTTAGAAAAAACAATATTTAAAGTAAACCAAGAAGCAACAATAGAAATAGCAAAACAATTAAGACTAAGAGATATAGGCGGAATAATAGTAATAGATTATATAGATATGCACAAGGAAGAAAATAAAGAAGAAATAGAAAAATTATTAAAAGATGAACTAAAAAAAGATAGAGCTAAAACACAATTAGCAGGATTTACAAAGTTGAATTTATTCGAAATGACACGAAAAAATATGTGCAATAATGATTATTATGAGGAGTAAAAATGAAAGTAGGATTTATATCACTAGGATGTTCTAAAAATTTAATAGATACAGAAATGACAATAGGTCTGTTTAAAGAGCATAAATATACTATTGTAAATGATACAAACGAAGCAGAAATAATCGTAATAAATACATGTGGTTTTATAGAAAGTGCAAAACAAGAAGCAATAAACACAATACTAGAAATGGCAGAATATAAAACAAAAGGAAATTGCAAATATTTAATTGTAATGGGATGTTTAGTAGAAAGATATAAAAAAGAACTAGAAAAAGCAATACCAGAAGTAGACTTATTTATATCAATTAAAGAATATGATAAACTTTGGGAAAAGATAGAAAAATTAATAAATAGTAAATCACAAAAATTACAAACAAGTAATTTAGACTATCTAAAAAGAGTAATAACAACAGGAGCAACAACAACATACCTAAAGATTGCAGAAGGTTGTAGCAATAGATGTACATATTGTGCAATACCATATATAAGAGGCCCATATGTAAGTAGACCATTTGAAGATATAATAGAAGAAGCGGAAAAATTAGAAAAACAAGGATATAAAGAAATAATAGTTATAGCACAAGATACAACAAAATATGGAATAGATTTATACGGCAAATCACGTTTAGCAAAACTGTTGGAAAGATTAAGCAAAATAGATGGAATAAAATGGATAAGATTTTTATATGCTTACCCAGAAAGTATTACAGATGAACTAATTCAAACAGTGAAAAACAATGATAAGATCTGCAAATACTTTGATATACCAATTCAACACATATCAAATAGTGTATTAAAAAGAATGAATAGAAAAAGCACAGCAGAGGAAATAGAAAATTTAATAGAAAAAATAAAAAAAGAAATACCAGAAGTTGTTTTAAGAACATCACTTATAGTGGGATTCCCAGGAGAAACAGAGCAAGACTTTGAAAAATTATATAACTTTGTAGCAAAAGCAAAATTTGATAAGTTAGGAGTATTTAAATATTCAAAAGAAGACGGAACACCAGCAGCAAGATTGCCAGAGCAAATACATTATAAAACTAAAGAGAAAAGGCATAATAAAATAATGGAACTGGCACAAAAAATCTCAAGAGAAAAATTAGAAGAAAAAATAGGGAAAGAATATGAAGTTTTAATAGAAAATAAAACATTTGATGGAAAATATTATATAGGAAGAACATATATGGACATACCAGAAACAGATGGATTAGTATTTATACCAAACACGAAACCAAACCTAGAAAATACTTGGGCAAAAACAAAAATAAAAGATGTAAAGAATTATGATTTAATAGGAGAAAGCCAATAAGAATATAAATGTATTCTTGTTGACTTTTTGCTAGCATTCAGACCAGGAGGCATAAAATCCGCCAAAAGCAGGAATTATATGTTTTTTCTCAAGAAAAAATCAAAAGGTCAAGGGGTCACGAGTTGAGCAGCAGGCTGTTTGATTATTTTCTTTCGAAAAGAACATATAATTCCTGTTTTTGGCTATAAAGTGGTATCAACGTTTTAGAGTGAATAGCAACGACTTTTTCCTTTAATTCTTCTCAAACCCTTGACATTCTAATGTATTCGATATACAATAAAGTGTAATATTTTTTAGGAGGAGATATGGAGATAGATAAAATAGCAACTATAATTAAACAAAATGGACGGGAATACCTATTTAGTAGGTGGGGCAGTACGTGATGCTATATTAAACAAACCCATTAAAGATGAAGATTATTGTATAACTGGGTTTACTTCTGAAAAATTTTTAAAACTATTTCCACAAGCAAGAATACGAGGAAAATCTTTTGAGGTTTTCGATTTAGAAGGGAAAGAATTTGCTTTAGCAAGAAAGGAAACAAAAGTAGGTAAAGGGCATAAAGAGTTTGAAATAAACACAAGTGATGAAATTACAATAGAAGAAGATTTAAAAAGAAGAGATATAACAATAAATTCAATAGCACAAGATGTTCTTACAAAAGAAATAATTGACCCTTTTGGTGGGAAAGACGACTTAGATAATGGAATTATTAGAGCAACAAGTGAAAAATTTAGTGAAGATCCTTTAAGAGTATATCGTGTAGCACGAATAGCAGCAATGCTAGAATTCAAAGTATCAAGAAAAACACTAAACATGATGAACAAGTTGAAAGATGAGCTATTAACATTATCTAAAGAAAGAGTTTTTACAGAATTTAGAAAAGCATTAGGAGCAGATAAACCATCTATATTTTTTAATATATTAAAAGAGGCAGAAGTATTAGAAATACACTTTAAAGAAATATATGATTTAATTGGAGCAATACAACCAGTAAAATATCATCCAGAAGGAGATAGTTATAATCATACTATGCTTGCATTAGACAATAGCGCAAAAATAACAAAAGATGTAAAATTAAGATTTTGTACATTAGTACATGACTTAGGAAAAGGAAGAACACCGAAAGAAATGTATCCACATCACTACAACCATGAGCAAAGAGGAGTGGCTCCACTAAAAGAAATGTGTAAAACTTTAGGTTGCCCAAATGAATGGCAAAAAAGTGGATTAACGTCAGTATTAGAACACATGAAGGGCGGAATATTCCCTCACATGACTGTGGCAAAAAAAGTAAGCTTTATAGAGAAAATAGATAAAACAACATTAGGATTAAAAGGATTGCAAATAGTGGTATATTGTGACAGAAGCAGAAACACAGATAGTACTAAGGAAGAAATAAAAGATGAACAATACAATTTTTATACTATAGGAACAAAAATGCTAAAAGCCATTGATGGAGAATATATCATAAATAAGTATAATTTAAAACCAGGGATTGAATTTGGTAAAAAATTACATGAAGAAAGAGTAAAATGGTTAAAAAATAATATAAAATAGGAGGAAAATATGAACAAGTACAGAACCCATAACTGTGGTGAATTGAGATTGTCAAATGTAGGGGAAAGAGTAAGATTAGCAGGTTGGATACAAAAAATAAGAAACTTAGGAGGAATGAAATTTATAGACTTAAGAGACCAATATGGAATTACACAAATAATTATATCAGAAAATAAAGAATTGCAAGAACAATCAGAAAAACTTGTAACAGAATGTGTAGTTTCAATAGAAGGAACAGTAATAGAAAGAACAAGTAAAAATAATAAAATACCAACAGGAGATATAGAATTACAAGCAGAAAAGATTGAAGTATTAGGAAAATGTAAAAGCATACTTCCATTTGAAATAAATTCAGAAAAAATAGACATATCAACAGTTAGAGAAGATTTAAGATTAGAATATAGATTTTTAGATTTAAGAAATGATAAAATACACAATAATATAATACTTCGTTCTAAAATTATGAAGTTTGTAAGAGATAAAATGGACGAGTTAGGCTTTACTGAAATACAAACTCCAATACTTGCAAACTCATCACCAGAAGGAGCAAGAGATTTTTTAGTGCCTAGTAGATTACACCCAGGAGAATTTTATGCACTTCCTCAAGCACCACAACAATTCAAACAATTATTAATGGTATCAGGGTTTGACAAATACTATCAAATAGCACCATGCTTTAGAGATGAAGACCCTAGAGCAGATAGAGCACCAGGAGAATTTTATCAAATAGATTTTGAGATGTCTTTTGCGACACAAGAAGACGTATTTAAAGTATTAGAAGAATTATTTACTTCAACATTTAAACATTTTACAACATGTAAAGTAGATGAAGGACCATTTGAACGTATACCATATAAAGTAGCAATGGAAAAATACGGAACAGATAAACCAGATTTAAGAAATCCACTTATAATACAAGATGTAACTGAAATTTTTGCAGGTACAGAATTTAATGGTTTTAAAGATAAAACAATAAAAGCAATAATAGTTCCAGATGGAGCAAAAGAAAGCAGAAAATTCTTTGATAATATGACAGCATATGCAGTAGATGTAGTTGGAGCAAAAGGCTTAGCATGGCTAAAAATCGATGCAGAAAATAATGTTTCTGGAGGAATCTCAAAATTTGTAACAGATGAAATAAAAACAAAATTAGAAGAAATAGGTGCAAAACCAAATGACAGCATATTCTTTATAGCTGATGAATTTGAAACAGCACAAAAAATAGCAGGACAAATAAGAATAGAGTTAGCAAATAGACTAGATTTAATAGAAAAAGACGCATATAGATTTTGTTTAATAGTAGACTTCCCAATGTATGAATTATCAGATGAGGGAACAATAGATTTTAATCACAACCCATTTTCAATGCCACAGGGAGGAATGGAAAGTTTATTAAATAAAAATCCATTAGAAATATTAGCATATCAATATGATGTTGTGTGCAATGGATATGAAGTAGCTTCTGGGGCAGTAAGAAACCATAATCCAGAAATAATGGTAAAAGCATTTGAAGTAGCAGGATATCCAGAGCAAGAAGTAGAAAAAAGATTTGGAGCACTATATAATGCATTCCAATACGGAACACCACCACATGCAGGAGCAGCTCCAGGATTTGACAGAATGGTAATGTTAATAGCAAATGAACCAAATATACGTGAAGTCATTGCATTTCCAAAAAATAAAAAAGCAAGAGATGCATTAATGGGAGCACCAAGTACAGTAAAAGAAGAGCAATTAAGAGATATACACATAAAGATAGATGTTAAAAAATAATTCACAAAATCCTATGTAAGTTTTTACATGGGATTTTAGTTATCATTCAGAATTACTACTATAAAATCCGCCCAATCTTATCAGAGTTTTATATTTAGAATAAATCGAGCCCACGACGGAAACGCCTACGAAGTTTTTCGGGGGTCCTCAATTTATTCTAAATATAAAAATCCTGCGTTGGGCTACAAAGTGCTATTAATTAATTTGGTCTGTACAGTAACAGATTTTTATATAAAAAAATAACAAAAAAAGTATCAAAAATCGACAAAAGTATGTTATAACCTGAATTTTACAGTAAAATAATGGAAATACGCACTTAAACTAGTTGGTATAACTAAGTTTTAAGTGCGTAA
>CALXPS010000028.1 GCA_944390405.1 uncultured Clostridia bacterium
AATAAAGCTCGTATATCACAAATACCAATGTGTTACGAGCTTTTTTCCTTTTTTAACTGTCAAACTCAGGATTATATTATTAAAAAAGATATAATGCAAGTATTTTTTACAAAATTTTTAAAAATTTTCCAAAAATATAATTATGTTAATACTTTACCTATTATATAAAAGTCGTCAGAGTCAGTTATTGCAATGTCTTTAAAGGATTTGTTCTGTGCTTTTAGAGTAAATTTTCCTTTTTTAAAGAAGAATTTTCTAATTACTATTTCACCATTAATACTAAATAATCCAATGTCTTTATTATTTAAAGGAGAATTAAATTCTATAAAAACATACGTATTTTTTGGAAATAAATTATCCATGGCATCATCTGGTACTTTTATTGCAAGTGATGCAGATGGTGCAGAAGAAGGACAATCTATGAATGAATTTATATTATCAACAGCTAGCACTTTATTATATGAAATATGTTCTACCATTCCATATTTTTCTTGATCTTCATTTAATTCTTTATCGTATGTGTACATTAGTTGTTGATAAGGAATATCTAATGCTTTACAAATATTACGAAGAGCTTTATGGCTTGGATTTCTTTCACCTTTTTCAATATGTGTTAAATGACCAATATTAATTCCAGTTGCATTGGCCAATTCTGTTTTGGTCATATTTTTTTCTTTTCTAATTTTTGCAATCATATCTCCAATCATGTTAAATACCTCATTTCTATAATTAATTTTAAACTATTATACTAAATAAAACGAAAATTGTCTAGTAGTAAATAAAAAAAATATATAATTTTATAAAAAAATATCATAAAAAGTATTGACTTGTCAAATTGGTATATGATATTATAATTGTTAATTAGACAAAGGAGGACTATATATGTATTATAATAAATTGAAAAAAATAAGAAAAGAAAAAGGAATGACATTAGAAGAATTATCAGAATTATGTGGAGTGTCTGCTGGGTATTTATGTCACTTAGAAAATGGCTCAAGAGCACATCCTTCTATAGAAGTAATGGAAAAGATTGCAAATGCATTAAATAAAACAATATTTGAAATATTTTTTAATCAATAATAATAACATTATAAGAGAAATAATCACTGCAAAAGATGTGTACAAGAAAAATGTTCATATTACTTACTAAAATTCTGCAATTTATATTGTAAAAAAAGACAAATTATGATAATATTAAACAAAAGGAGATAAAAAATACGAAAGGGTGTAAAGTATATGGACAAAAAAAGAAAAAAAGATGAAAAAGAGATTATAGAAAGCAAAAAAAAATTAGAGAATGAAGTAACAAAAGAACAAAATAATGAAACAAAGAAAGTACAAAATGAAGAAGAAAAATCTAAAAAAGAAGAGAGTGCTATTGCAGTATTAGAGAGAGATGAAACAATAAACAAAGAAGAAAATACACAGAAAAATGATAAAAAAACAGAACAAGAAAATCATCCACAAGCAGATATAAACAAAACAGAAATTAAAGAAGAAGAAAAAAAACAAGAAACATATAAATTTAAAAAAGCATCAACACCTAAAAAGAAACATAAATTTGCTGTAATTGCTGTAGTATTAATTGTACTTGCTATATTAGCATTAATATTATCTACAATTTTTGCACTAATAAATTCTAGTAATAATAAAATCTTAAGTGGTATTTCGATAAAAAATACATTAGTAGAAGGGCTAACTGAAGAAGAAGCTTCAGTTGTGCTTAATGAAAAACTAGAGAATGAAAAAACAAGAGAAATATTATTAAAAATAAATGAAGAAACATTTTCAATAACTCCAGAACAAATAGGAGTACAATATAATATAGAAAAAGCAATAGAAGAAGCTTATAAAATAGGTAGAGATGGTAACATATTCCAAAATAATTTTGAGATATTAAAATCAATGTTAGAAGAAAATAATATTGATGTAGAATTTACTTACAACGAAGAATTATTAAATGAAGCACTAAATGAATTTGGTGCAAAACTTCCAGATGCTATGGTAGATAATACATATCGTATAGAAGAAGATAAATTAATAATAACAAAAGGAAAAGCAGGAATAGTAATAGATACAGATAATGCTAAACAATTAATATTAGATAGTATAAAAACAGGAAATAGTGGAGAAATAGAACTAGCAACAGAATACGTTGAATGTCCAGAAATAGATATAGAAAAAATACATTCAGAAGTAAAAACAGAACCGCAAGATGCATCATATAAAAAAGATCCATTTGAAATAATACCTCATAAAAATGGAATAGATTTTAATGTAGAAGAAGCTAAACAAATTATTAGCGAAGAAAAAGAAGAATATATAATCAATTTAATAATAACAGAACCTGAAATACTTACTAATGAAATAGGTGAAGAGGCTTTTCCAGATTTACTAAGTTCATTTTCAACTAAATATGACGAAACAAATGTATCAAGATCAACTAATTTAAAAATAGCAATGTCTAAACTTAATGGTGTTGTAGTGATGCCAGGAGAAGTATTTTCTTATAATGAAACATTGGGAGAAAGAACGGTAGCAGAGGGATATAAATATGCAAACGGATTTGCAGGGGGCAAAGTTGTTCCAATGTTGGCAGGTGGAATTTGCCAAATTTCTTCAACATTATATGACGCAGTATTATACGCAAATCTAGAAATAGTAGAGAGACATAACCATATGTTCCAAGCAGAATATGTTGAACCAGGAAAAGATGCTACAGTTGTATATGGTTCATTAGATTTTAAATTTAAAAATACAAGACAATATCCTATAATGATAAAAACAACATGTAGTGCAGGTGTAGCAGATATTAAAATCTTTGGAATAAAAGAAGAAGTAGAATACGAGGTTGAAGTTGTAACAACTATTTTAAATTATACACCATATGATGTAATATATCAAAATGATTCTAGTTTAGCACCAGGTCAAGAAAGAGTATCACAATATGGGTTGAAAGGCTGCAAAAGTCAAACATATAGAATAATTAAATTAAATGGTCAAGAAGTATCAAGAGAATTATTATCAACAGATACTTATAGTCCATTAGATAAAATAGTAAGAAGAGGGTATAAAGCTACAACGCAAACACAACCAACAACTCCCCCAGCAGAAACACCAGTAGAGACACCAACACAGCCAGAAACGCCAGTGGAAGAAACTCCAACAACACCAGAAACACCTGCAGAGGAGATACCAACTGAACCACAAACTCCAGCAGAGGAGATACCAACTGAACCACAAACTCCAGCAGAAGAAAATCCAGAAACACCAACTGAATAGTGAATATAAATAAATATTAGAAAGGAATATTAGATGGAAGCAATAACATATGAACTAAAACATATATGTAAACAAACTGGAGCTAGAAGAGGAGTAATACATACTCCTCATGGAGATATTGAAACACCAGTATTTATGCCAGTAGGAACACAAGCTACAGTAAAATCAATGACTCCAGAGGAATTAAAAGAAGAAGTTAAGGCACGAATTATATTATCAAATACATATCATTTATATTTAAGACCAGGAAGTAAATTAGTGCGTGAAGCAGGAGGACTTCATAAATTCATGAACTGGGATAGAGCAATTCTTACAGATAGTGGAGGATTTCAAGTATTTAGCCTAGGGGATTTAAGAAAGATAAGCGAAGAAGGTGTGGAATTCAAGTCTCATTTAGATGGTAGTAAACATTTTTTATCACCAGAAAAAGTAATGGAAATCGAAAACGACTTAGGGTCAGATATAATGATGGCATTTGACGAATGTGTTAAATATCCAGCAGAATATGAATATACTAAGCAATCTATGGAAAGAACAACAAGATGGGCAGCAAGATGCAAAGCAGCACATAAAAATACAGAAAAACAAGGATTATTTGGAATTGTACAAGGTGGAATGTATAAAGATTTAAGAGAAAAATCAGCTAGAGATTTAGTGGAAATGAATTTTCCAGGGTACGCAGTAGGAGGATTAAGTGTAGGAGAACCAAAAGAATTGATGTGTGATGTGCTAAAATTTACAACACAATTTTTACCAGAGGACAAACCAAGATATTTAATGGGTGTTGGAACACCAGATTATTTAATAGAAGCAGTTTTAAGAGGAATAGATATGTGTGATTGCGTTTTACCTACAAGAATAGCTAGAAACGGAACAGCACTAACTTCACATGGCAAGGTAGTTGTAAGAAATGCAACATATGAGAGAGATTGGAGAAATTTGGACGAGCAGTGTGATTGCTATACATGCAAAAACTATACAAGAGCATATATAAGACATCTTGTTAAAACCAATGAAATACTTGGAATTAGGTTACTTTCAATACATAATTTAAGATTTTTAACACGACTTATGGAAAGAGTTAGAGAAGAAATAGAAAAAGATAATTTATTGAATTTTAGAAATGAATTCTATAAACAATATGGATATGAAACAGAAGAATAAAGATTGAAATCATGAAAGGGATGATATGTATGGATTTGCTGAATGAAAATCAATATCAAAAAACAGAAGAACCAAAAGGAAAAAAAATTGTTTTAATATTATTAATTCTATCAATAGTATTAGTAATTATAATAATAGCTTTAATGATAGTTTTAGGTTCTCAAGAAACAGTAGGAATTACATTATATATAAATGATCAACAACAAGAAATATCAGACAATTTAATTATTCAAGATAATCAAGGAAATCAGTATATAGAATTAGAAAGGTTAGCCCACATGCTAGGATATCAATTCGATAATAGTGAATATCAAACATATGGAGTAGATACTACAAAATGCTATATAAGAAATGAAAATTTGATATCTGGATTTGAATTGGATTCTAATAGAATGTATAAATATGAGATAGGGACAAATTTAGATTATCAGTATTATACTTTAAACCATAATATTATAATATATAATAATAATAATGATAATAAATTGTATATTGCACTTGATGATTTAATAGAAGCACTAAATTTATATTGTACTATTGATGAAAATAATGTTATAAGAATAAGTACAATGGCATATTTATCAAATTCTTATCAACAACAACTTCAAGAAAGAGGATATACTCTTGCAACAGACCAAAATAATCAGAAAGCATTAGCATATGGATGGATAATAGTTAGCAAAGATAATGTTTGGAGTGTTCTAAATACAAATTTTGAAGAAATCATTGGTGCCAAATTTGCAAGTATATATTTTGATGAAATCAATTTGAATTATATAGTTTCAAATTCAAATGGCAAATATGGAATTATAGATAATACAGGAGTGATAGAGCAATCGCTAAAATATGATGGATTAGAACCATTAAATTATGAAAATATGTTATACAAAGTAAAAAATAATAGCCAGTATGGTATAATGAAATCAGATGGAACAATGCTTACCCAAATAATATATGATGAAATAGGATATCCAGCAGAACCTCAAAGTAACATATTATATACATTAATAATACCAGAATTAGAAAATGAAACGGAAAAAACAATAGTTGTAAAACAAAATGGAAAATATGGACTTATATATTTAGAAACAGGTGAAACATTTCTACCATGTGATCACCTAGACAAGTTATATTCAGTAAATGAATTAGGAGAAGTAGAATATAAAGTTGAAGTACAAGAACAAACACTTGATTTGTTACAATATTTAGAATTAAGAAATTTAATAACAGTAGATTTAAACCAAGGATAGAAAAGAAAGAAGGTAATTTAAAGCCTTCTTTCTTTTTTTGTAAAACTACATTTTTTGTTCACCTGGTAGGAAATAATCTACAATACCATAAATAAGAGCACCAATAATTGCAGCCATCCAAGAAACAGAATATCCAGCAACAAAATATTGTGTTACATAAAGTACTATAACAGATAAAACAAATCCTACAAATCCTTTACCAAATGGACTAGCTTGAATACCAGTAAATTTTGAAACCAAATAATCAATTATAGTAAGCACTACTGCTGCAACAGCTAGAGACCATAAATTTGCAATTTGAAATCCAGGTGTAAAGAAAGCTGTAATTCCAAGAACTATAGCAGCAGTTATAAGTCTACCAACTATTTGCCAAACTGTACTAGTACCATTTGATGTTTGAACATTTTGATCATTATTTGCCATCTACCCAAAACCTCCTCACTTTAAATATATATATCTAATTTTGCTTTGATTTTTAGGTTTCGTATATATTATTTTCAAATAATAAATAAATATTCAAAAAAAATCTTGAATATTTTCAAAAAAAATGCAAAAAATTAAAATATTAAATATAATTTATATATTTAATGAAGGAGAAATAGGCAATGTTAAACACATTTATAAGAGTAAGTATAATATACATACTTGTTTTAGTAGTAATGAGAATAATGGGTAAAAGAGAAATAGGACAAATGCAACCATTTGAATTAGTAATAGCAATAATGATAGCGGATTTAGCATCAGTACCAATGTCAGATACAGGTATACCAATATTTAGCGGAATTATTCCTATATTAGCATTATTATTATTCCAATTAATTATATCAATTATAAATTTAAAAAGTATTAATTTAAGAAAAGTAATATGTGGTAAACCAAAAATTTTAATATATAGAGGAAAAATTGATGAAAAAGCTTTAAAAAAAGAGAAAATTACTATAAATGAGCTACAAGAAAGATTAAGAGAAAAAGGAATTTTCACAATAGGGGACGTGGAATATGCAATACTTGAAACAAGTGGAGAAATAAGTGTAATACAAAAACCAGAAAAGAGAAATACAATACCAGAAGATTTTAATATAATCCCCGAATATGAGGGTATACCGTATGATTTAATAATAGATGGGAAAGTAATGAATGAAAACTTAAAGCAAATTGGAAGAGATGAAAAATGGCTAAAAAAAGAAGTTGAAAAATTCAAAATAAAACCAGAAGATGCATTAATTGTAACATTTGATGGTAAAGGACAAATATTTTGCCAAGGAAAGGAAAAGTAACTAATTTCAGGCTTATGCTTTAATGGAGGATGAGATAAAAATGAGAGATACAATTATTATAATTGTTATTATTGCCGTAATTTTAGGTGGGGATATTGTAACAAAACAATATTTGGATAGAACATCAGCAGATTTAAAAGAAAAATTAGAAAATCTAAAGGAAAACACAAAGTTAGCAAAAACAACTGGGAATAGAGAACAGATAAAATCAAATATGGAAGAAATTGAAGCAAAATGGAACGATATAAATAAAACTTGGTCAATTATAGTAGTACATCAAGAATTAGATAATATAGAGCAAGCACTTACAAAAGCAAAATCTAGCATAAATGATGGAAAATTAGAAGATGCATTGCAAGAAATAGAAACATCAATATTTTTTGTACAACATGTAAAAGAAAGAGAAAAACTAAGTTTAAAAAATATATTTTAAAAAAATCACAAAAACATTTCATTTTTTCCGAATTTTATGATAGAATAGTACAAAAGGAAAAAGGAGAAGTATATGGAAGAAATTGATAAACAAAATTTACCACAACATATAGCAATCATTATGGACGGCAATAGAAGATGGGCAAAACAAAGAGGACTAACTACAAAAGATGGTCATAAAGCAGGTTCTAAAAATTTAGAAACTATAGCTGTATTTTGTAATGAAATAGGAATAAAATATCTAACAGTATACGCATTTTCAACAGAAAATTGGAAAAGAACTAAAGAAGAAGTTTCAGCATTAATGTTTATATTAAAGGCCAATCTAGACTCAATGCTTAGAAAAATGGACTTAAAAAATATAAAGATAAGAGTAATAGGTGAAAAGGAGAATATTCCAAAGGATATTCAAGAAAAAATTGATAAATTAGTAGAAAAAACAAAAAACAATACAGGGTTAACACTTAATATTGCATTTAATTATGGAGGAAGAGCAGAACTTGTAAGTGCAACAAAGAAAATTGCAGAAAAAGTGAAAAATGGAGAAATAAAAATAGAAGATATTAATGAAAAACTGATATCAGATAACATATATACAGCAAATCAACCAGATCCAGACTTAATGATTAGAACAAGTCATGAACTAAGAACAAGCAATTTCTTACCTTGGCAACTTACATATTCAGAATTTTATTTTCCAGAAAAACATTGGCCAGAATTTAAAGAAGAAGATTTAATTGAAGCAATAAAAATATATCAAAAAAGGAATAGAAGGTTTGGCGGTCGTCCAGATGAGGTGAAGAAGTAATGAATGTAAAAAGAATTATATCAGGTGTAGTATTACTTGCAATAGTAGCAATAATTTTAATATTAGGCAATACAACAGTTGTGAATATAACAATGTCAATTGTAGCATTACTTGCAATAAACGAATATTTTAATTGCATAGGCAATAAAGATAAAGTAACCAGAATTATAGGAGATATATTAGCAATTCTAATAGCTTTTTTAGACAAACTGCCTATAGAGATATTAATACTAATATTTCCAACTACAATTGTATTATTATTTATTAAAGTTATAATAACAGAAATGAAAACAAACTATGAAAATATTGCTGTAATAGGTTTTGGAATGATATATATAATTGGATTTTTAATATTCATACCATTACTATATGCTACAGAACATGGAAAATTTCTAATATGGTATTTAGCAATAGCTGCATGGGGAACAGATACATTTGCATATTCAATAGGAATTAGATTTGGAAAACATAAGCTTACACCAATAAGCCCTAAAAAATCTGTAGAAGGAAGTGTAGGTGGAATAGTAGGAGCAGTTATACTTTCACTAATTTATACATATATTATAAATAAAACAGCTAATTTAGAAATATCATATTTAGCTATATCAGGAATAGCAATAATATTAAGCATATTAGGAGAAATAGGAGATTTAGCAGCATCAAGCATAAAACGCTATGCCGGAATTAAAGACTTTAGCCAATTAATACCAGGGCATGGAGGAATGTTAGACAGAATAGATAGTATTTTGCTTATGGCACCATTTGCGTACTTTTTATTAATTTTAATATAAAACATGCTCGATTTTTAGTGCAAAAGGAAAGAGGAATGATATGATAATAGGTTTTTTAAAGATAGCATTTTTATTAGGCTTTTTAATATTTATACATGAACTAGGACATTTTCTGGTAGCAAAATTATTTAATGTAAAAATAAAGCAATTTGCTATAGGATTTGGACCAACAATATGGAAAAAACAAGGGAAAGAAACATCATATGAAATAAAAGCCATACCAATGGGCGGATTTGTAAATATGCTAGGAGAAGAAGAACCAGTAGAAGATGAAAGAGCATATAACAAAAAGAGTATTCCTAAAAAAATATGCATATTATTAGCAGGAGGAATAGTAAATATTATATTTGGACTAATAGTATGTGCAATTATAGCTTCAAGCATATTAGGAATAAAAAATGGAGTACTTTTCACAGGAGAATTTTTAAAAGCAACATTCCAAGGAATAGGACAGTTATTTACAGGACAAATAGGAACAGACCAATTAGTAGGAGTAGTAGGAATATCAGATATGGTAGTAGAAACACAAGGAGTAATGGATTTTGCGTATATGCTAGCAGTAATATCTGTATCATTAGGAGTAACTAACCTATTACCATTTCCACCATTAGATGGAGGAAAAATCTTATTACTTCTAATAGAAGCAATAAGAAGAAAACCACTAAAACAAAACACAGAAATAGGAATACAAATGGCAGGATTCTTCCTACTAATAGGGCTAACAATATTTGTAACATATAACGATATAGCAAGAATATTTTAGCAAAATCTTTTTCAAAAGCTTGATTTTATAGGAATTATATGGTAAAATTAAAAGGCTGCAAAAGGTAGCCTTATTTTTATGGCTACTTAAATACCTTACTCATATTATTAGGACGATATGGGTTATAAACCAAGAGGGAGGTGGAAATGATGAATAAATACGAAAGTGTTGTCATTGTTAATCCAAATTTAGAGGAAGAAAGTATTAAAAATTTAATAAAAAAATTCTCTGATTTAATTAATACTGACGGAAATATTACATCTGTAGAAGAAATGGGAAAAAGAAAATTAGCTTACGAAATCAGAAAACAAAAAGAAGGTTTCTATGTAGTAATAAAATTTGAAGCAAAACCTGAACTAATTGCTGAACTTGAAAGAAACTACAGAATTACAGATGAAGTCATAAAATTTATAGTAGTTAAAGAGGAGGAATAATATATGAACAAAGTTATTCTAATGGGACGTTTAACAAGAGATCCAGAAGTAAGATATACAAGCAATACAAACACCCTAGTAGCAAATTTTTCATTAGCAGTAAATAGAAGATTTGCAAAACAAGGAGAAGAAAGACAAGCAGATTTTATAAACGTCGTAGCTTGGAACAAAACAGGCGAGTTTTGTAGCAAGTGGTTTAAAAAAGGTCAACAAGTAGGAGTAATAGGAAGACTTCAGACAAGAAATTGGGAAGATGAAAATAAAGTTAAACATTATGTAACAGAGGTAGTCGCAGAAGAAGCATATTTTGCTGACAGCAAGAGAGAAAATGCTGGAGGAGCAGAAAATTTTGAAAATACTTTTGGAAATTCAGTTTCTGAAAGTTCAGAATTTGCAGTGCAATCAGATGATGACTTACCATTCTAAAAAATAGAAGGGAGGATATAAAATGGCAGAGAGAAAATCAAACAATAGAAATAATAAGAAAAAAAGATTTAATAACAACGGCGATGAAGAATTCAATCCAAAATTCAGAAAAGTAAGAAAAAAAGTATGCAGTATGTGTGC
>CALXPS010000029.1 GCA_944390405.1 uncultured Clostridia bacterium
AATTCACTTTGTTTTGGGAATGATATTCCGTAAATTCTTTGTAGCATTTTGTTATGCTCGTCGCCTCTCCAGTATGCGCCTGATGATGATAGTAGTTTTATGGCTTTTACCTTGCCTGTGCTTGGTAAATGTGGTCCTGCGCAAAGATCTGTAAAATCTCCTTGTTTATAAAAAGATATTTCTTCTCCTTCTGGCAAGTCATTTATTAATTCTATTTTATATGGTTCATCTTTCATAAGTTCTAATGCTTCTTCTTTTGGTAATACAAATCTTTCTATTTTATAATCTTCTTTTATTATTTTTTTCATTTCTTCTTCTATTTTTTCTAACATGTCTGGTGTAAATGGCTTATCTGTATCAAAATCATAATAAAATCCATTATCTATTGCTGGACCTATCGCTAATTTCATTTCTGGATATAATCTTTTTATAGCTTGTGCTAATATATGTGAACTTGTATGCCAATATGTCTTTTCTGGCACCTCCATTGTTTTTCCACCTTCTAGTTTTATTTTAAACATAATAATTCCTCCTATTTTTCATAAATATCTTTTGAAACGATTTTTGTTAATGCCATGATAACTGCATATTCTTCTAATTCGTCTCTACATACTCTACCTGAAGTTAAAACTCCAATTGCACCAATGCGTCCTTTGGCAGTACTTCCAAATATATCGTGCATATATCCTATTTCTTCTCCTTGCAATACTCTTGTTACTGCATTTTGTGGATATTCAAATGATGGGCTAAAACCTATATAATATCTTTTACCATCATAAATGGCACAAATACTTGCATCCATGTATTTTGTTTCAACTTCTTCTACTGGATACATCCCTGCTTCTATTCCAATACCAAAGTTGCATGTGCCGGCATCTCTCCTCGGCATGTTCAAATGCATTTTTGGCTCTATTTTTTGCTCCTTTTATTGTTTCTTCAAGTGTTAATGGATTACAAGAAACTCCTGAAAAGTTATCTTTATCTTGTCCAATTTTTTCATCATTTCTAACATCTTTTGGCATTATAATATATTCTATTTTATCATCTTTATCTACCCAAAGTTCTGGATATCGAGAAATAGCTCTTGTTATTGCTGTAATTTTTGGTATACTTCTACTTCCTATTGAAACTAACATATTTTCCCTTACCTTTCCCCATCTTCTAATTATACTACAAAATCGCTTGAAGTCAATATCTTTCAAGCGATTTTTGTTTGTTTTATGTTGCCTTTCACTCTAAAAGAATTGATATCACTTTGTAGCAAAAAGCAGGAATTATATGTTCTTTTCGAAAGAAAATAATCAAACAGCCTGCTGCTCAACTCGTGACCCGCATTGACCTTTTGATTTTTTCTTGAGAAAAAACATATAATTCCTGCTTTTTGCGGATTATATGTCTTTAAGTCTGAATGGTAACTGTTTTATTTTTAACTTTTATAATACTTTTGATAATTCTGCAAATTGTTCTAGTGCTAATTTTTCTGGTCGAATTTTTAGGTCTATGTTTAAATTAGTTAATGCTTGTTCTATCTGTTCTTTTGTTCCATATTTGTTGCTATTCGCAAGTCCGTTTACTAGAGTTTTTCTTTTTTGCATAAATGCTGTTTTGATTAAGTCAAATAGTTTTGCTTCATCTTCTACTTTTACTTTTGGTTCTTTTAATATTTGTAATTGTATTACACTCGAGTTTACTTTTGGTTCTGGTATAAATGCTGTATTTGGTACTTCTAATACTCTTTTAGGTTCCGAGTAATAATTTATTGCATAAGTAATTGCTCCTGTATCTCCTGTTCCTGGCTTAGTTATAAGTCTATCTGCTACTTCTTTTTGTATCATTACTGTTATTGTTTGTATCTCTAATCTTTCTTCTAATAATTTCATTATTATTGGTGTTGTTATATAATACGGCAAGTTTGCTACTATTTTTGTATTTGCCAAATTTGATTTTTTTATTATTTCTTTTAAATCCACTTTAAGTACATCATTATTTATAAGTTCAAAGTTATTATACATAGAAAATCGGTCTTGCAGAATTTCTATCATTCTTTTATCTAATTCTATACAAGTTACTTGTCCTGCTCTTTCTAGCAATTCTTTTGTAAGTGTGCCTAAGCCTGGACCTATTTCTATTACCAAATCATCTTTAGAAATATTTGCTACATTCACTATTCCTAAAACAGTTTCATCATCTATTAAAAAATTCTGTCCCAGATTTTTATTTGCAGAAATATGATATTTGTCCATTATAAATCTAGTTTCTTTTAAAACACTCATTTCTACCTCACTTTTATATATTTTATTATATTATATCTAAAAAGTAAAGTTTAATTGTAAATTAATATACATTGTGTTATAATATCTCTAGGTGATTTTTATGTTTGAAGATATTAAGAAAAATAAGATAAAATCAGGAATTATTGTTGCAGGTTTTATACTTGTAGTTACATTAATTATTTATTATGTATGCATGGCACTAGATTTTAGTGGACCTACTGCTATTTTTATCGCTATGCTATTTTCTATTCTATCAACATTTGCTTCATACTATAATAGCGATAAAATTATTTTATCAGTTACAAAAGCAAGACCTGCTACTTTAGAAGAAGATACAAAAATTGTGCATATTTTAGATGCTCTTATGATCTCTTCTGGTTTATCTCATAGACCAAGACTTTATGTTGTTGATGATCCTCAACCTAATGCTTTTGCTACTGGTCGTAACCCCGAACATTCTATTATTTGTGTTACAACTGGTCTTTTAGAAAAGTTAGAATATTATGAATTAGAAGGAGTTATTGCTCATGAAATGGGACATATAAAAAATTATGATATTTTACTTACATCTGTAGTATCAGTTATGGTTGGCTTTTTAGTAATGATTTCTGATTTGTTTGTTCGTTCAATGTTTTGGGGAGGAGGTAGAAACGATGATGATGATAGTAAAGGAAATGCCATTTTAATGGTAATTGGACTTATTTTATTAATCATTTCTCCAATTCTAGGTAAGATTATGCAAATGGCTCTTTCAAGAAATAGAGAATACTTAGCAGATGCAACAGCTGCTGAAATTACCAGAAATCCTCAAGGGTTAATATCTGCTTTAAGAAAATTAGATAGTGACCCTAATGAACTAAAAACTGCCAATAAAGCAACTGCTAACTTATTTATTGTAACACCATTTAGAGAAAAAAAGAATGGTAAAAAGAAAGCTGGCTTATTTGATACACATCCAAGTATAGATGACAGAATTGAAGCTCTACAAAACATACAATAAAAAATTAAAAAATTCCGCTTATTGGCGGAATTTTTTAATTTTCTACATTAGCACTTAATTTTATTATCAAATCCATATTATCATCTTTAGCAGCTTTATTTTTTCGTATTGCTCCACATTTCTTGCATCTATACACTATTACATATCCTTTTTTAGAATTTATCTCTACTCTTATTGGTTCTAATAATCCATGGCAAGTTTCCTTCCTATCTCCCGGATTTATATCAACATGTTTTGAATATAAACACTTATTGCAATGATTCCTACAAGAATACCCCAACTTTGGCACCACATTCCCACAATTCTCACAAACAAATTCTTCATCTATTTCTGTAAATAAACTATGCATCCTTTCTCCCTTCTACAATCAAAATAATCTATTTTATAAAGAACGGACGAGCAATGCTCGCCCCTACAAAATGCAAAGCATTTTGCAATTATTCATTATTCACTATTCACTATTCATTATTCATTAATCCCTAAAAATGCTTCCCCCAATAAATTCCCTTAGCAATGAATGCGTTGGTACTAATTCGTCTGGAATGTCTTCAAAATATGAAAGCATTGACAATAATCTCTTTGTCTCTGAATATAATGTAGATGAACTATCTATCTCTTTTAACAATGGTATTGCATATTTCTTTAATACACTTAGCTCATATATTAGTGAAGAATTAAACATTACATCTGCTTCTTCTTGAAATTTAAATATATTATTCTGCTCTCCTCTATTAACTGATGACCACATTTCTAGTGTGTGTGCTGCATTATACCCTCTAAATTGATAATCTCTTACAATTCTTCTAATTAGTCTTGTATCTGTTGTTGAAATTCTATTATAATAATCTATATTTAGCACTGTTAATGCGCTAATATAAATTTTATATTTTTGTTCTTTCGGAATTAAGTATGTAAGTTCATCATTTAAACAATGTATGCCTTCCATTATTAGGACTTCATCTGAAGCTAGTTTCATTTTGTTACCCTTGTATTCTTTATGTCCTGTATGGAAGTTGAAAGTTGGTGCTTCTATTTCTTCTCCATTTAATAATTTCAATAAATCATTGTTTAATAATTTAGTGTCTATTGCATGTATACTTTCAAAATCATATTTTCCATCTTCATCAAGAGGAGTATCTTCCCTTTCCACAAAATAGTTATCTACTGAAATTGTGACTGGTTTTAGTCCATTTAACCTAAGTTGTATTTCTAGTCTTTTTGCAAATGTTGTTTTTCCTGAAGATGATGGCCCTGCTATTGCGATTAATTTAATGTTTTTATTTTTTGCTATATTATCCGCTATTGTTCCTATTTTCTTTTCATGTAATGCTTCATCTAATAATATATATTCTGCAATTTTATTTGATTTTATAATTTGGTTTAGCTTATATAATGTGTTAATATTTAATATCTTATGTAATTCATCATATTCTTCTAGTGTTGCAAATAATTTAGGTGTATCATGGAATTTTGAAATTTCATTTGGAGTTTCATTGCTTGGATATCTTACCATAAATCCATGATGATATTTGGTTATCTCATAGTTTTCGGCAAATCCTGTTGATATAGGTAAAACACCATAAAAATAATTGTAATAGTTTTCACAATAGTATAATGTTACTTCTTTCTTCTGTTTTAAATCTAATTGTAGCTTTCCTTTTAAAGTTTTCTCTTTTTCATAAAATTTTACTGCCTCTTCTTTTGTCATAAATCTTTTTTCTATTGGTAAATCCTGTTCTACTATCTGTTGGATTCTTTCTTTTACATTTTTTATGACTTCATTCGTTATTTCTAAGTTATCTACTGTACAAAACATAGCATTTGTTAGCTGATAATTAATTGTCATTAATGCACCCGGATATACTTCATTAAATGCTTTACTTATTATATAAACTAATCCTCTTCTATATATTCTCATTCCATCTTTATCTTTTAAGTCTATTAATTCTAATTTGCCACCAGATTTTATTTTATAGTTCAAGCTTTTTATTTCGTTATTAAATTTACAAGCAATTATTTTACATTTTGCTTTTCGTATCTCTTCACTTAATAGTTGGTTAACAGGTGTTCCCTGTTTTACATCCATTATTATATTTTTATATTCTATTTGCATACTTCATCATTCCTTTACGCTTCTTCCTATTGTTTTTGATTATAAGTCTTTTTCTTCTTCACCATCTATGCTAATCATTTTCATTAAGCTATTATAATCGTCATCCATTCCTAAGAATATAACCCAATCTTTTACTACATTTATATTTGTAGCATATTCTGTTTTTTTAATGGTTGTCTTATCTGTTCCATTATATTTTATGTATTTTATTGTACTGTCTTCATAATCCTCGGTTACAGTATAATATATTGCATCTTCTTGCATATTAATATATTGAATATTCGTATCTATTTTACAAATTTGTTCTGTATTGTTTCCTTTTTTATTCATCTTATATAAATAATAATCCCTATCATAACTATCATTATTTTTAGATGCAATATAATAAATTTTTCCACCTTTTACACATAATGCTTCATATTGCATTGATGAATCTGCTTTAGCTATTCTTATTGAATCTTCGCCATCTAATTTCATTTTAGCTATATATTGTGAATCTTCATTTTCATAAATGTAATATATCCAATTTCCATCTATTTGATAATATTCAATTTCTCTATCAGATAATTTTTCTCTATCTGTTCCACTTGTTTTTACTCTATATAAGCTATTGTCTTTATAATAGTATACCCATTTATCTACAAGCATAATTTGGTTTTCATCTATGTCTCTCGCCAATGTTTCTTTGTTTTTTCCATTAGTTTTTATTTTTATTAGGTCATTTCTTTCTTCATCTTCGTTGTACTCTAAGCAATATATATAATTATCTACTATATTCAAATTATACATATATCCATCTGCTACTTTTTCTGTTTTCTTTCCATTATTTTTAACTTTATATATTCCTACAGGCTCATCATCATCTACTGCTACATAATATATCCAGCTTCCATCTTGTACAGCTAGTCCTAAATTATGGCTATTACTTGCTGCATTTCCTACTTTTGTTCCATTTAAGCTAGATGCTATTACAATTATTGCAATAATTACAATTATTACAGCTATCATTTTCATAACTAATGATTTATTTGTAAGTATAAATTGTTTAGCTAACTTTAAAAAATTCATTACTTTTTCTTTCATATACTTCCCTCCATTTTTCATATAATATAATTATACATTTTTTTATATTTTTTTACAAGAGCTTTTTTTCTAAAAATCCACTTTATTATTACCATTTAGTATGCCATTTACATTAAGTAATGCAAAGTAGCCAAATGCAAGAATTATATATTTCCGCAAAATAGGACGAGCAATGCTCGCCCCCTACATTTTTCTTATACAAGTTCTAATTTCATAGATAATATTATTTTTCTAATTCTAGATATGTTTCTGGTACTTCTCCCATTATTACTGTTTCTACCAGTAATACCTGGTTAGTAATTGTCTTATTAATTGTTTTATAAGATGTAAGTATTGAAATTTTACACTCTAAATTTAGGTATATTCTATACATTGTTTGGTTTATACCTGCTGCCTTAAATTCCGTTTTAATATCTGTAGTTATATCTCCTGCTGATATAATTTTTATTTTAAAATTAGGTCCGCTACCTGCGAAATATTGATTTCCAGTTAGTGCTCCCAATGGTATTTCTATACTTTGTTTTTCTATTTCATCAAGCTCTTTTTGTATTTCTATTGCGATATCTGATGCTATTTTATTTATCATTACAATATCTGTTTTTAACATATTGTTTTTTCCATCACTATCTTTTATAATTTGTACTGTATCTTTGTAATTATACTTTGCTAATACCTCACTAGATTTTCTATTTGTTATTTCTGTTGCTATACCTTGGGCTTTTGATATGCATAAACCTTCAAAAATTGGGTCTATTGATTCCATTATTTTATATACTGTTAAAGTTGCTACTATTAATATTAAAACTGTAAAATATATTTTTTTTATCCTTTTATTTTGAGTTTTTATTGCTTTAATTTTGGGTAGTTTTATTTTGCGTCTTGAATATATTTTATCCATTTTACACAACTACTTTATTTTTGCAAAATCTTGGTATATATAATTGTTGCCCTACAGTTAAT
Source organism: uncultured Clostridia bacterium (assembly GCA_944390405.1). GTDB lineage: Bacteria > Bacillota > Clostridia > TANB77 > CAG-508 > UMGS1781. The sequence goes on from CALXPS010000029.1 coordinate 7,430, forward strand.
TTGTTTATATCTTCTATATTATTTATTTGGGCTATATCTTCTACTGTACTTTTAAACATTTTAGATATTTTCCATAATGTGTCTCCTGGTTTTACAAAGTAAATTACCATACTGTAGGTATTACATTCTTTTGCTTCTTCCATTTTTATTTCTTCAATCATATTCAATAATCTGTTTTTTTGTTCTGATATATTAAATTCTATTCCTACTGTGATTTCAATAGTTCCATCTTTTATTATAAAATCATTTTGTTTTATTTTTAAAATTGTCTCTACTTTTGATTTGTCTTCTATTTTATTTGAGACCACATCAAAATTAAATGGTAAATCTACAACTCTCATGTTTATTCCTGTGTTTTGTTCAAATAATATTTCTAAACTTAAATTTCCTTCATAAATAATTTTTCCATTTCTAATTTGTGTATTATTTATAAATGGATTAATTTGCACATCTAATACGCGTCCTGTAAGTTCTGGGATTCTAATATTTTCATGAGCTGTATATACATCGCATATTTTATTTCTTTCCGTAACTGCATTTATTTCCTTTTTAGTGAATTCTATATCATCTGTTATGCTGTACAAATCTTCTATCATATTAATTTCTCTAGTCTCATATGCAGAACAAATTACTTCTATTTCGGCTTCTATATATATTGAATGTTCTTCTATGCTATTTGGTTTAATTATCAAATTACTTAAATTGTTCTGTACCTCACATTCTGAATTTTCATTTACATTTTGTATATCTACAAATCCCATTATTGGAATTCTAGTCATAGCTGTATTTATTCTATTATCTTCTGTTAAATACATTACTTCAACTATAGCATCTGCTTTCGACAATACCTTATTGTAACTTATTTTTGTTTCTTCATCTACTATTCTGAAATTAACTTTCATAATTTCTGCTAATTCATCTGCTACATCAATTGCCACAGTATCTTTAGCTACTACTCTATTTGTTCCATTACCTACTAATGAAGTAATTGTTTGTGTATTGTTAAGTAATTGTATATTTTCCGCTTTTTCTAATCCTGTTATTATATCGAAAGTTTCATTAGAATATATATTAACAGATACATCTATATTTGCTTTAATGTTCAGCTTTCTTCCATTTATTATTCTAGTATCAAAATTCTTAATACTAACATTAATCTGTGCTTCCATATTTTCTCTGCAGTTTTCCATATCAATAACTTGTGTAAAGTCTAAACTCGTATTCAAACTTCTTACACTACCATTTTCATCATCTGCCATATATATTACATATGTGTTAATGGATCCATCAATTCTTACTTTTCCATCCATTATTTCCTTTTTATAAACACTCACTACTCCATTAGTACTTATTATATTTAGCACATCTGGCTTAATATCATTTACAATTACATCTGTTTCTAGTAGGCGACTCTCTTTCTTTTGTCCTACTATTTGATTTAAAATAATTTGATTTTTAGATGTTTCTACTACCATATAATTACCTCCCCTTAATTATTACATTATATTAGGGAGTACAAAAAAAATTCCTAAAATTTAGGAATTTTTAAAATTTTGTTCTTAATGTTGCTGGAATTAATGGAAAGTATTCTTCTCCATTAAATATTGAAATTTGCAACTCATTTGTAAGTATGTCTGTGTATCTGTAACTTGCATTTGTTTCTTTTTCTTCATTTTTCACTATAAAAATATTTGGATATGTGTTTTCTATAACCGCTTCTTCTTCGAAAAATTTTTTTCGTCCCATTGCTCCTCTTATTATAATTTTTCTTCCTATGTTTTCATCAAGTTCTGTTTTAATGTTTGAGATATCATCTTTGCAAATCATATGAACCCACATCCTCTTCTATTGATTTTCTTGGATTATATCATTGATAAATATTCTTGTCAAAAAATGTTTTTATATGTCATTTTTTGCTATCCTTACGCTTATATGAGTTTCATGATTTTTTTTGTTATTGTTACATTTGTATTACATTTATATTACATGATTGTTACTCTTGTTTTTTTACCCATTGCACCTATCCCACTAATTCCTTCTTCACCTTCCTTAATCTCTCTTGCTATTTCATAACTGCTTACAAATTTAGTTCTATCTGTAACTGCTATTTTTTCTGCCACAATAAGTGGATCTACGAAGTCTATTAGTATTCTTCCTGGCGATGAAGCAAAATCTGCTCCAGCCTCTATTAAAGCTTCAAAAAAGCTTTGGCATGCTCCTGCAAAAATTACTAATCTGTTAGATGATTTCGCCCATTTTCGTGCTTCTTTTACTGTATTTATAAAATTCTTAGAGTTTCTATAATTATATATGTTAGAATAATTTATGCCTTTTTTAAGCATTGCATCATGTCCAGTTATTACTAACACATCTGGCTTATATTTTTCTAATAGTTGTCTTACTACAATTGCTTGTTTGTTTTCTGGTATATTTTTGACAATAGCATCTAATCCCATTTTTTTATAATATTTCATAGATTTTTCACTATATCTTCTATCTCCATCTGCTGACTGTAGTTTAGTAAACTAATTTTTTAATTTAACTTAAAATTAAATCTAATCTCTAATGTTCTATCTTCATTAAAAATTACTTCACTTACTAATTCATTTAAATAATTCATTAAATTGTCTTTATTTTTAAATTCTTTAAATTTTTGTATTACTTCATTTTTATTTTTTTCACATATTATTTCTTTAGTTAATTCTTCCTTTTGTTTTTCATAAATTTCTATTTGTTTGTTTAAACTTTCTCTTTGTTTTATAAATTCATCTACTGTTATAAAATTATTTGTTTTATTTAAATATAGTTTTTTAATTTGTATCTTATTTTTTTCAATCTCTTTATCTAGATATTCCTTTTGGTGTTTATGTTTCTTTAGATTTACACTATATTTAATTGCATTTTTGGTAATATAATCTTTTGTTATTTTGTTATTTATAATATCGTTTAATTTGAAATAAATTATATTTTCTATTTTTTTAATTGATATAGTATGTGTATTTTTACAAGTCTTGTTTTTATTTTTTCCATTTGGGCAATATAAGCTAAATGTAACTTTGCCATTTTCTCTTTTTCTACCGCTTACCCTCATAAATTTGCCACATTCTCCACACTTGATGATACCTTCAAGCTTTCCATGATATTCTTTTTTTCTATTAATTTTTTCATTATTTCTTTTTAT
>CALXPS010000030.1 GCA_944390405.1 uncultured Clostridia bacterium
TAAAATTTACTGAAAAACTGTCTAAAATATTGTATTTTAGACAGTTTTGTTATATAATATTAAAGTTCAAGATTGGAGGGAAAATAGATGAGCTTTATAGATGATATAAAAGAAAGAGCAAGAAAACAAATAAAAACAATAGTATTACCAGAAGCAACTGAAATAAGAACATTAACAGCTGTAGACAAAATATGCAAAGAAGGTTTTGCAAATATAGTATTAATTGGAAATGAAGAAGAAGTAAAAAAGATTGCTAAAGAAAACGATTTAGATATTGAAAAAGCTAAAATTATTGACCCAGCTAAATCAGAAAAATATGATGAATATGTTCAAGCATTTTATGAATTAAGAAAAGCAAAAGGAATGACGATAGAAGAAGCTAAAAAACTAATTTTAGATCCAGTGTTTTTTGGAATGATGATGTTAAAATTAGGGGAGGCAGATGGTTTAGTATCAGGAGCAATACATTCAACAGCAGATACATTAAGACCAGCACTTCAAATAATAAAGACAAAACCAGGAACAAAACTAGTATCAACATTTAATGTAATTGTAGTTCCAAATTGTGAATATGGAAATAATGGGGTTTTTGCTTTTGCTGATTGTGGGTTAAATCCAAAACCAAATAGTGAAGAATTATCAGAAATAGCAATATCAACAGCAGAAAGCTATAAACAGATAATTGGAGCAGAGCCTAGAATTGCAATGCTTTCATATTCTACATATGGTAGTGCAAAATCTGAAGATGTTGAAAAAGTAAGAGAAGCTACTAAACTTGCAAAAGAGAAAACACCAGATTTAATTTTAGATGGAGAATTACAATTAGATGCAGCTATTGTACCAGAAATTGGAAAGAGCAAAGCACCAGGTAGTAATGTTGCAGGAACAGCAAATATACTTGTGTTCCCAGATTTAAATGCTGGAAATATAGGATATAAATTAGTAGAAAGATTTGCAAAAGCAGAAGCATATGGTCCAATTTGCCAAGGAATGGCAAAGCCAGTAAATGATTTATCAAGAGGATGTAAGGCAGATGATATAGTAGGAGCAGTTGCTATTACAGCTGTTCAAGCTCAATAAAATATAAAAGATGGCTCTAAAGCCACTAATAAAAAGGAGAGAAGTTAAATGAAAATATTAGTTATCAATTGTGGAAGTTCATCACTAAAATATCAATTAATAGATATGGAAAATGAAAAAGTACTAGCATCAGGAAAATGCGACAGAATAGGAGTAGAATCTATAGACAGTCCATTTATAGAATATAAAAGAGACTCTAAAAAAATTATAGAAGAGGTTCCATTACCAAATCACACAGTAGCTTTTGAGCTAGTTATGAAATACCTACTAGACCCAGAAGTAGGGGCAATAAAAAAATTAAGTGAAATAGATGCAATAGGACATAGAATAGTGCATGGAGGACCAAACTTTACAAAAACAACATTAGTAACAGACGAAGTTTTAAAAGAATACAACACATCAATAGAATATGCGCCATTACATAACCCAGCACACTTACAAGGAATAAATGCATGTTTAGAACTAATGCCAAACACACCACAAGTATTAGTATTTGATACATCCTTCCATACTACAATTCCAGAATATGCAAGTTTATATGCAATTCCATATGAATATTATGAAAAATATGCGATAAAAAGATATGGAGCACATGGAAGTTCACACAAATTTATATCAGAAGAGGCAGCAAAAAAATTAGGTAAGAAAAAAGAAGAAATAAATATAATCTCATGCCACTTAGGAAATGGCTCAAGTATTGCTGCAATAAAAGGTGGAGTATGTATTGATACTTCAATGGGATTAACACCATTAGAAGGTTTAATAATGGGAACAAGATCAGGAGACTTAGACCCTGCAATATTAGAATTTGTAATGAAAAAAGAAAATTTATCAATAGATGAAATGATGACAGTACTAAATAAGAAATCAGGATTATATGGAATATCACAAATTACAGGAGATATAAGAGATTTAAAAGGATTAGCAGCAGAAGGAAACAAACGTGCACAATTAGCAATAGACATGTTTGCATATAGAGTAAAAAAATACATTGGAGCATACATGGCAGCCTTAGGAAATGTTGATGCAATAATATTTGAAGGTGGAATTGGAGAACATAACCTAGATATTATAAATAAATGTGTATCAGGATTAGAACCACTAGGAATAATATTTGATGATTCACATAATGGTGATGAACAATATGAAGGAGTTGTAAGCAAACCAAAATCAAAAGTAAAAATGATTGTAATTCCAACAAATGAGGAATTAGAAATAGCAAAAGAAACTATGGAAGCGATTAACTAGATATCAGAAGTCAGAAAATCGGAGGTCAGAAATTAGAGATGAGATGTGAGAGGTTAGATGAGCTAGCCTCTTATATTATAAAGGAGAGTTGAAATTGAATTCTTTAATTATAAGCCGGCGGAAAAATAGATGAAAATTTTTTAAAAAAACATTTACAAACAAATAAATATGATATAATAATAGCAGTTGATAAAGGCTTAGAAAGTTTAGATGTTTTACAAATAGAGCCAGACTATATTGTGGGGGATTTTGACTCAATAGATAAACAAATTTTAAAAAAATATAAAGATTTAAAATCAAATATTAAAAGGTTAATTCCTGAAAAAGATTTTACAGATACAGAAGCTGCATTGAATTTAGCAATAAAATTAACTGTAACAGAAGTTACAATAATAGGTGGTATACGGAACAAGGTTAGACCATACTATGGCAAATGTACATATATTGAAAGAAGCATTGGAAAACAATATAAAAGCAGTAATAGTAGATAGAAATAACGAAATACAATTAATAAATAAGAAAACAATTATAAAAAAAGATAATAAATATAAATACATATCCATCATACCATTAACTACAGAAGTGACAGGGGTAACTTTGAAAGGTATGAAATATAGTTTAAATAATTACAATTTAAAGATTGGTAATAGTTTAGGAATTAGCAATGAACAAATTGAGGAAAATGCTGAAATAGAATTATCAAGTGGCATATTAATCATAATAAAATCAAGAGATTAAATAATAAAGGAGACGGAACAAAATGAAACTAGAAAATTTTGAAAAAGACATAGGTTATAAATTTAAAAATATAGAATTATTAAAAACAGCATTTACTCATACTTCATATGCAAATGAAAACAAAAAAGAAAGTAATGAAAAACTAGAGTTTTTAGGGGATAGTATATTAGAATTTATTGTAAGCAATTATTTGTATAAAAACTATAAAAAGCTTAAAGAAGGAGAAATGACCAAAGTAAGAGCTACAGTAGTATGTGAACAAAGTTTATATGGAATAGCACTAAAATATGATTTTGATAAATTATTATATTTAGGCAGAAGTGAAAAATTAAGTGGAGGAAGCCATAAACCAGCTATACTTGCAGATAGTGTAGAAGCCGTAATAGCTGCTATATGTATAGATGCAGGACTAGAACAAGCAGAAAAATTTATTATAGATAATTTAAAAGGGCCAATAGAACAAGCAAGCAAAAATGTAGGGAAAAAAGACTATAAAACAGTATTGCAAGAAGAACTACAAAAGCATGGTAGTGTAAAAATAGAGTATAACATAATAAAAGAAGAAGGGCCAGACCATGATAAGACATTTGTAGCAGAGGTAAGATGTAATGATAAATATTTAGCAACTGGAAAAGGTAATACAAAAAAACAAGCAGAAATGGAAGCTGCACGTATTGCCTTAGAAAATAAAAAATAAAATGGAGGGAAAAGATGTCTAAACAATACATAATACCAATATTTGTACCACATTTGGGTTGCCCAAATGATTGTATATTTTGCAATCAAAAAAGCATAAGTGGACAAATGAAACAAATAACAGAAGAAGAAGTAGAGAAAACCATAGAGGAATTTTTAAATAGCTTTAAAGAAGAAAATTTATATACTGAAATTGCTTTCTTTGGTGGAAGCTTTACTGGAATAGACATTGAATTACAGGAAAAATTGCTAAAAGTAGCATATAAATATGTACAAAATAAGCAAGTAGATGGAATTAGAATATCAACAAGGCCAGATTATATAGATAAAGAAAAATTAAAGTTATTAAAAAAATATGGAGTAAAAACAATAGAACTAGGAGTTCAAAGCACAAATGATTACATACTAAAAAAAGCAAAAAGAGGACATACTTTTGAAGATGTAAAAAAAGCATCAAAATTAATAAGAAGATATAGATTTAATTTAGGACATCAAATGATGATAGGTCTTCCAGAAAGTACTTGGATAGACGAATTAAATACTGCAAAAGATTTAGCAAAACTAAAACCAAAAATGGTAAGACTATATCCTGTATTAATAATAAAGCATACCGAACTAGAAAGAGAATTTGCAAAGGGAGAATATTATCCAATAACATTAGAACAGGCAGTAGAAAGATGTAAAGAATTATATTACTTTTTTGATAGCAAAAAAATAACAGTAATACGAATGGGATTACAAAATACAGATATAATATCAAACCCGGAAAATATCAACAGCGAAGTAGTAGCAGGACCATATCATGAAGCTTTTGGACAACTTGTGGAAGATAGCATATGGTATGATAGAATATTATCAGCAATAAAAAAAGTAAATACAAAAGTAGCAGAAATTGAGATAGAAGCACATCCAGAAGATGCAAATAATATAATAGGACACAAAAAAGAAAATATGCAGAAATTAAAAGATTTATATGATGTAGATGTTAAAATAAAACAAAGCTTTACTGTAAAACCAGGCAAATTCAATTTAAACATTTTAAAAACATATAAAGAATTTTTAGATGATTAATAATAGGAAGTACAATAATGAAATCAAAATACATAAATTTTAAAAAAAATAATAATTTTGAAGAATTAAAAGCTCCAGCAGAAGCCATAAAACAAGGGAAATTAGTGCTATTTCCAACAGAAACAGTATATGGAATAGGTGCAAATGCATTAAATGAAGAGGCAGTTAAAAAAATTTATATTGCAAAAGGAAGAGCAAGTGATAATCCATTAATAGCACATATTTCACATATGGAAATGTTAGAACAACTTGTAGAAAAAGTAGGAAAAGTAGAAAAAACACTAATAGAAAACTTCTGGCCAGGCCCACTTACAATAATATTTAAAAAGAAAAAAATAGTACCAGACATAATAACTGGTGGTTTAGACACAGTCGCAATAAGAATGCCAAGTAATCAAATAGCAAGAAAACTAATAGAATATTCAAACTGTCCAATAGCAGCACCAAGTGCCAATATATCTGGCAAACCAAGTGGAACACTTGTAGAAGATATAATAGAAGAATTAGATGGCAAAGTAGAATATATAATTGATAGTGGCAAAGTAGATATAGGAATAGAATCAACAGTTATAAGAGTACAAGACGGAGTAGTACACATATTAAGACCAGGCAAGATAACACCGGAAGATATACAAGCTCTAAAAATTCCGGTACATATAGAAAAACAAATATTAGGTAAATATAAAGAAGGAGAAAAAATATTATCTCCAGGAATAAAATATAAACACTATTCACCAAATACAAAATGTGTATTAATATATAGTAAAGATAATGATAAAATGGTACAAAAAATAAATGAACTATCACAAAATAAAAATGTAGTAGTACTATGTAAAACAAAAAATTTAGAAAAATATAATATATCAAACAAACTGAATATGGGCAATTCACTAGAAGAGATAAGTAAAAATATTTTTACTTTATTAAGAAAAGCAGATACATATAAAGCAGATTTAATATTAATAGAAGGAGTAGAAAAAATAGGTCTAGGACTAGCTATTATGAATAGACTAATTCGTGCATGTGCACATGATTATATAGAAATTTAAAAAACAAAAGGGAGAACAATGTTGGAAATAAAAGGACAAATAACAGATATAATCTATGAAAATGAAATAAATGGATATATGATTGCAGAATTTAAAACAGAAGAAGAAGAAACAGTTATAACGGGTTATTTGCCTTTTATAAACAATGGAGATAGTTTAAAACTAATGGGTAAATTTGTAACTCACCCAGAATATGGAAGACAATTTAAAATAGAAACATTTGAAAAAATAATGCCAGAAACACTAGATGCATTAGAAAGATACTTAGCAGGCGGAATTATTACAGGAGTAGGACCAGCGACCGCAAAAAAAATAATCAACGAATTTGGAAATGAAACTATACATGTTTTGCGATTTGAACCAGATAAATTATCAAACATAAAAGGAATAAATACAGAAAAAGCAATAAGAATTTCAGAAGAATTTACAGAAAAATGGAGCTTATGGGAAATAGTAGGTTTCTTAGAAAAATTTGGAATATCTGCACAAAATAGTAAAAAAGTATATGAAGCATTCGGAAAAGATGCAATATCAGAGATAGAAGCAAACCCATATATGTTATTAGATATAACATATGGTGTGGATTTCAAGAAAATAGATAAAATGGCATTAGACTTAGGACTAGCAATTAATGATGAAAAAAGAATAGAAAGTGCAATTAAATATAGTTTAGCTTTAGCAAGTAACAATGGCAATACATGTGTAGAAAAACAGAATTTAATAACATTTGTACGAAATTTATTAAATGTAGAACCACAAGATATAGAAACAAGTTTAATAAACTTAAAGGCAAGAACAAAAATAGAAATAGAAGATTTAGAAGGAATAGAATGGGTGTATTTAAATACATTTTATATTTGTGAGAAAAATATAGCAGAAAAATTGCTTATTTTAAAACAATCAAAAAACATAAAAAAGATAAAAGATTTTGAAAAAAAATTCAAACAAAAAGAAAAAAATATAAATATAGTACTATCAGAAAAACAAAAAGAAGCAATAAAAGCTGTAAATGACAATAATGTATGTATTATTACTGGTGGACCAGGTACAGGAAAAACAACAATAATAAAATTTATAATAGAATTATATAAAAACGAAGGTAAAAAAGTGGTATTATGTGCTCCAACAGGTAGAGCTGCAAAAAGAATGAGTGAAGCTACAGGAGAAGAAGCAACAACAATACATAGATTATTAGCATTAGGTAAAATGGAAGAAACATTAGGAATGGAAAGAGTAGACTATCAGATATCACCAATAGATAGTGATATAATAATTATAGACGAAATGTCTATGGTAGATGTATTCTTAATGAATTATATATTAAAAGGATTATATATAGGAACAAAGCTAGTATTAGTAGGAGATATAAATCAATTACCATCAGTTGGGCCAGGTAATGTTCTAAAAGATATTATAAATTCAGAAACAATAGAAGTAATAGAGCTAAACGAAATTTTTAGACAAGCTGCACAAAGTCAAATAATAATAAATGCACATAAAGTAAATAATGGAGAAAATTTTTTAGAAACACCAAAAGAAGAAATAAAAGATAAATTACAAGATTTCTTTTTTATAAATGAACCTTCAATGGCAAAAATGCTAGAAGATGTTGTATCTTTATGTTCAGGAAGATTAAAAAAGTATGGCAATTACGATTTCTTTAAAGACATACAAGTTCTTACACCAACAAAAAGAGGGAAACTAGGAACAAAAGAATTAAATATAGAGCTACAAAAAGTTTTAAATCAGAATAAAAAAACAGAAAAAAAACATGGAGAAAGAACGTTCCTTATTGGAGATAGAGTAATGCAGATAAAAAACAACTATGACATATATTGGGAAAGAAAAAACAAAGAAAATGGAACAGGAATTTTTAACGGAGAACTAGGAACTATAAGTAAAATAGATGATATAACAAAACAAATAGAAATAAAATTTGATGATGAAAAAACAGCATGGTATGAATATAATGAGCTAGAACAATTAGAACACAGTTATAGTATAACAATACATAAATCGCAAGGAAGCGAATTTGATGTAGTAATAATGTGTTTACCACAAGCAGCACCAATGTTACTTACAAGAAATTTACTATACACAGGAATAACAAGGGCAAGAAAACTATTGATAGTTTTAGGAACAAAAAAAACAGTAGAATATATGATACAAAACACAGAAACTAAAAAAAGAAATACAGGGTTAGAATATAAAATAAAAAAGCTTTCTAAATAATAAGGAGTATAGATGGTAGATTTATTAAAAGATGCTAAATATATAAAAGGTGTAGGACCAAACAGAGTAAAACAACTAAACAAACTAGGAATATACACATTAAATGATGTTATAAACTATTACCCACGAGGGTATGAGAACAGGGGTATCAAAAAAAACATAGCAGATTTAACAGATGGAGAAGAAGCCCTTATAGAGGCCAAATGTGTTTCTAAAATGCAGGAAATTAGAATACGTAAAAATATGTCAATATACAAACTTATTGTAAGAGATGATACAGCAACTTGTACACTTACATGGTTTAATGCATTTTATTTAAAAAACAGATTTAAAGTTGGAGAAACCTATAAATTCTTTGGCAAGGTAAAAAGAAGAATAAATCAAATAGAAATAATGACACCAATTTTTGATAGTAAAGATACAAATAAAAATACAGGAAGAATAATACCTATATATCCAAGTATATTAGAACTTTCACAAAATAATTTAAGAAAAATAATAGAAAATGCATTAATAGAGGTAAAAGAATTACCAGAAACATTACCAGACTACTTAATAAAAGAATATAAAATAATGAGTAAAACAGAAGCTACAAAACAAATTCATTTTCCAGATAATTTTCAAAAATATAATGAAGCACGCAAAAGACTTGTTTTTGAAGAATTACTAATAATGCAACTTGCACTTTTAGCCTTTAAAAATAATTATAATAATGGAAAAGAAGGAATTGAATTTAGTAAAGAAGCAAAAATGTCTGAAATAATTAATAAATTACCATTTAAACTAACAAATGCACAAACAAGAGTATTAGAAGAAATAGATAAAGATATGGAATCTAATAAATCAATGAACAGACTACTACAAGGAGATGTTGGAAGCGGAAAAACGGCAGTAGCGATGTGTGCAGCATATAAAGCAGTAAGATCAGGGTATCAAGTAGCAGTGATGGTACCCACAGCAATATTAGCTAAGCAACACTATGAAAACTTTAAAAAAATACTAGAACCTTGTAATATAAAATGCGAATTATTGGTAAGTGGAACAACAAAAAAACAAAAAGAAAAAATATTAGAACAATTAAAAAATGGAGAAATAAATATTATAATAGGAACACATGCGTTATTGCAAGAAAATGTCGAATTTTGTAACTTAGGGCTTGTAATTACAGATGAGCAACATAGATTTGGGGTAAGACAAAGAAGTATTATAAATAGCAAGGGAAAAAATCCAGACATATTAGTTATGTCTGCAACTCCAATACCTAGAACTTTAGCATTAATTTTATATGGAGATTTGGATATATCAATCATAGATGAATTACCACCAAACAGGCAGAAAATAGATACATTTGCAGTAACACCTTCAAAAGAAGAAAGAGTAAATAACTTTATAAAACAACAATTAAATGAAGGCAGGCAGGCATATATAGTATGTCCACTAGTAGAAGAATCTGAAACAATAAACGCAAAATCAGTATTAGAAATAGCGGAAAAATATAAAAATGAAACTTTTAAAGAATATAGAGTGGAATATATTCATGGAAAATTAAACAAAAAAGATAAAGATGCCATAATGGAAAAATTTAAAAATGGAGAAATAGATGTATTAATATCAACAACCGTAATAGAAGTAGGAGTTGATGTTCCAAATAGCACAATAATGGTAATAGAAAATGCAGAGCGTTTCGGATTAGCGACACTTCACCAATTAAGAGGAAGAGTAGGACGTGGAAAATATAAATCATATTGTATATTAAAATATAAAGGAAATGGCGAACAAACAAGAGAAAGAATGAAAATAATGGTAGAAACAAACGACGGATTTAAAATTTCAGAAAAAGACTTAGAACTAAGAGGCTCAGGAGAATTTTTTGGAACAAAACAACATGGAATACCAGAATTCAAAATAGCAAATCTATTTCAAGATATAGAAATGCTAAAAAGTGTACAAAGTCTAGCAATAAAAATATTAAATGACGATGAAAATTTAGAAAAAGAAAAAAATATAAAATTAAAAGAGCAAATAAAAGATAAGTTCAATCAAAAAATTGAAATATAGATAGGATATAATCCCTGAATTCAATGGATTTTATACCCAAAACATTAAATATTAGATAAAATATCTAAAAAAATTTGCTTTTTGCATAAAAAAATCATAATAACAAACAATAAAATTAATTACAGTTAGGAGGAATTTATGATAAATTTTAACACAGATTTAGCAGTTGAAAGAAATGACATTTACAGGAAAGCAAACAATATAGAAAATAACGTAGAAGGAATAGAAACAGAAGTAGAAGATATAGATGATAAAATAAAAATTTCAAGAGTAAAAATAATAAATAAAAAAGGCGAAGAAGCCTTAGGTAAGCAAATAGGAAGTTATATAACAATAGATATAAAAAAGTTAAAAATAGCAGATAA
>CALXPS010000031.1 GCA_944390405.1 uncultured Clostridia bacterium
TGAAAATTTGACAAAAAAATTAAGCACTTTCAATGCTTATATTAATTTTTTATTTGATTAACTGTTAAACTTCCGAGTAAAACCATATTGCAAGCATTTAGGGTGTGAGCTATCATGGAATAACTTAGAAAAAACATGGGATTGTCCATGCCATGGTTCAAGATATGACTATAAAGGAAAACTAATATCAGAACCAGCAACAGAAGATTTAGATAGATACGAATAAATTCAGCTAAACACATGGAAAAATCAAAAAAATACTTGAAAAACTAGAAAAAAACGAGTATAATATTAAAGTGTTCAGATACACTTTAAGCGCCTGTAGTTTAGCTGGATAGAATGCGAGGCTACGAACTTCGAGATCGGGGGTTCAAATCCCTCCAGGCGCACCAGATTGATAGGAAACTCAAACTAGTAAACACATTTGCACATGACATCATCATTGAGCATTAAAAATCCTCATAATAATTTATTATTTTTTCCATAGTTCCATCATTCAAAATTTTATTCCATTCTTTTAAATATATTGTTTTTGCAAAGTCTTTATTAAGAAAATCTGACTCAAATTTGTTTCTTTTTTCTATTAATATTGGATTATCTGTCCAAAGATTAAATTTACCGGAATTATTTATTCTAGTTAGCATATATTTATAACAACGCTCAAAATGTTCATTAAAAGATATTAATTCAGGATAATTTTTTAGGGAAGTTGCTAATTGTCTTTTAGCTAAAATTTCAATATTAAAATCTCTGTCAGAATCAGATAGGATTTTACCATATATATTTCTTGGAGGCTCTTTTCTAGAACCTCTATGATCTTCAACTGCTTCTTTCATAATTTTTATTTGTTGAATATTAAAATATTTTTTCAATTCTAAGTCTGCATTTAAAATCTTACCAGACTCGAATTCGTGCATTTCTCTATTAGTTTTTAAACCTAAATCATGATAAGATGCTATTACAAATGCCATATTTTCATCCAAATTGTAATATTTAGCAAGCATTAGTATGTTTTTTATGACATTGTTTATATGAATTATTCCATGAGAATAATATTTTTCATATTTTGGGAAAATATTTTTTTCGATATATTTTTTTAATTCTAAATTTATTGACATTAATAATCACCAAATCTAATTATATCACTTATTAAGAAAAAAAGGTAATTTTTTTAGAAAAAATATAAAAATACGGTATACTAAATAAAGTATTACTAGCTATTTTTTTCTCGAAAAAATTGTTGTACTTTTTATATCTTAGTTTATGAATAGATAAGAGTTTCAATATTATGAAAAAAGTAGTATATAATAAATTATAAGGTTTCTTAATAGTTGTCAAATTTACATAAATATGTTATAATTTACTACTAAGAGGATTCTAAAATATGAATGTTGAAAAATATGTAGAAGAAATAAAAGAAAAATTAAAAGAACAAGGATATGTTGGAAGAAAAATCGATTATATAGAACTTAAAACATTACATAAAATGTATGGGAATCAAATATCAGAAAAAGCTTTTGCAATATATGTGTTAGAAATTAGTATTAATAGTTATAATAGTGTAAAAAAGAGTGAATATAAAACTCAAATTTTGAAAAAACAACTAGAAAAAATAGTAGAGCAAGAAGTAGAAGGGATAAAACAAGAACTACAAAGACAGGGATATAGTGGAAAGCTAATTGACTATCAAGAATTACAAAATTTACATCAAACGCATGGAAAACAAATACCAGAAGATGTATTTGCAAAAAATGTATTAGATATATCAGAAAATTCATATGTACAGCTTAAAGCTAAAAAACGTAAAGTATATATTTTGAGAAGATTACAAAATGAATCAATTGAATATATACAGAGAATAAGAAAAACTATGCAGACAGATGGATATGTAGGAAAGTTAATTGATTATGATGAATTACAAAATTTAAGAATAAAATATGGTATGCAGTTTTCAGAAAGTAGATTTGCACAAAAAGTACTAGAAATAGGTGAAAGTTCTTATCTGAGTTTAAAAAATCATGGTACAAAAGTAAGAATTTTAAGTAGTTTAGTTGGAACAATAACAATAGAAGAACTACAAAATGTACGAGAGCAATTAAAAAAACATGAATATGTAGGAAAAGCTATTTCCTATGAGGAATTAAAAATATTACATCAAACATATGGAATTCAAATGCAAGAGAGTGAATTTGCAAAAAAAGTATTAGAAATAACTTATGGATATTATGAAACTATAAGAAATAATCCTAACAAAAGAGCTATAATTATGAAAAGCTTAGTATCTCCTAAAATTACCTTAGAAGAATTGGAAAAAATAAAAAAAGAATTAAAATCACAAGGATATGTAGATAGCTTAATTGATTATAGTGATTTACAAGGACTACATCAATTATATGGAAAACAAATGCCTGAAAAAGAATTTGCAGAGAATGTTTTAGAAATAAGCTTAACAAACTATAATAGAATTAAAAATAATGCTTTGGCTAAATGTACAATATTAAAAAGAACAACAAAAGATTTACCTATTGAAAAAATAAAAGAAATAAAAGAACAATTGGCTAAACAGAACTATGTTGGCAAAACAATTGATTATGTAGAACTTCAAAAATTACATCAGATGTATGCAAGTGAAATGAATGAGAAAGAATTTGCAAATAAAGTACTAGAAATTACTTATAGACAATATTCACATATGAAATATGATAGTAATCAATCAGTAATATTAAAAAGTTTAATTGTTCAAGTACCAAGAGAAAAAGTACAAGAGATTAAAGGAATATTACTATCACAAAATTATGCTAGAAAATTAATAGATTATAAAGAATTACAGACTTTGCATCAAACTTATGGACAAGGAATGTCAGAAAGTCAGTTTGCACAAGAAGTATTAGAAATTACATATGTGACTTATATTGGATTTAAAAATAGCTCTAAAAAAACTAGAAAAACAAGAATTTTAAAAAATCAAAATGAAGAAAATGAGACATCATTAGAAGAAATTCAAAAAATAAAAGAAAGATTACAAATGCAAGGCTATGGTGGAATGTCTATTAATTATCAAGAATTACAAACATTGCATCAAATATATGGTGAAGAAATGACTGAAGAGGGATTTGCAAGATGCGTATTAGAGCTTACTTATTCACAATACCATATTATAAAAAGTGGTAAAGATAATGCAAAGATATTAAAAAGTTTAGCAAAACAACAACTAACTTTAGAAGAAATTGAAAGTATAAGAGAAGAATTAAAGCGCCAAGGTTATACAAATAAATTTATTGAATATAGAGAATTACAATTCTTACATCAAACTTATGGTATACAAATGACGGAGATAGAATTTGCTATAAGTGTATTAAGGGTTAATGAAACTTCTTATAAAGAAGCAAAAAGTTATAAAAAGCAAAAGATAAAAATTTTAGGAAATTTTACACTTGAAATAAAGAGTAAAGCTAGTGATTTGAAAAGAAAATCAGAGACATTATCGCAAGAAGACAAAGAAAGAATAAGGCAATTATTACAGCTAGATGGATATGTAGGTAGATTAATTGATTACAGTGAATTACAAATATTACATAAGACTTATGGTGCACAAATGACAGAAGTGGAATTTTCGCAAGATATTTTAAATATTACATATGGGACATATCAGAATATGAAACATACGGGAAGTAAGACAGTAATTTTAAAAGATAGATCTGATATAATAGAGCAAAAAAATATAGATAAAATAAAACGACAATTAGAATTAGAAGGATATGTAGGAAAGGCTATTAATTATGCAGAATTACAAACACTACATAAAAGGTTTGGACAACAATTTCCAGAAAATAAATTTGCAATAGCGGTATTAGAAATTATTCCTTCTCAATATAAAAGAATGAAACGCGGGTTAAGAAATGCGATAATACTAAAAAGTTATATAATTAATATATCCTGTGAAAGAATAGAAGAAATAAAACAAGATTTAGTAATGCAAGGATATTTTAGAAAAAAGATTAACTATGAGGAACTTCAAAAACTACATCAAATATATGGAAGTGAAATATCAGAAACTAGATTTGCAACAAAAATATTAGGAATTTCAAGTGCTTTATTAGGAAATATTAGGCGACTACCAAAAGCAAGAGCGAAAATCTTAAATAATTTTGGAACTATAATCTCAGAAGAAGAAGTAAATACAATAAAAGAACTACTAGAAGAAAAAGGATATGGAGGAAAAAAAATAGATTATAGCCAATTTCAAAGTTTATACCAAACATATGGTATGCAAATGCAAGAAGAAGTTTTTGCAGAGATAATATTAGAAATTCCATATACAGCGACTTATAAAAGACTAAAAGAAAAAAATTGTAGTATACAGATTTTATGCAATAATAAGAAAATAAATTTAATGAGATGTATGCTGTTTGCAGAAAGTAGGTGGTATACAAAAGAAGAAATAGAACAAATTTGTAATGAGAATGAAGTATCATTAGATAAATTAATTAGACTAATAGTTAGTAATGGTACAAATTATTATAATGAAGATTATAAAAGAGTATTAGAAGAAAATGGTAAACTTTGGATAGGAAAAACTCGGCTTTTCTGAAACATTTTTAGAACAAAATATAAATAGGATAATGCAAAAAGCAAGAATAGCTCTAAAAATTGTAAAAAATACATATGGAATATTTAATAATATATATGATGAAGATATGATGCAAGATGCTATATTATGGCTAATTGAAAATGGTGGAGCAATTGAAAAGAATTTCAGCAATTATCCACATATAATAGATAAAAATATATTTAACATATTAAGAAAGTATATGACCTTAAGATTTTTAAATACATTTAAGTTAAAAGTAAAATCTTTAAATGAAAGGCTTACTCCAAAGAAAAAAGCAGATAAAGCTAAAGAAGGAGATGAATTAGGTTCTAGAATTGCAAGTCCTTATAATTTAGAAGAAGAAGTAATAGATAGAGCTACTTATGAAAATACAGATGAAGAAGAAATAGATTCACTAGATTTTGCAGAACGATGTATACGCGAAATGCAATTACAAATACAAAATGGATTAAGCAAACCAGAAATTTTGAGTAATATGGAAGTGAAATTTAAATTATCAAAAGAGGAATTATTGCAATTAATGCAGAATTATTTAATTAATAAAGGAAAAGTTAAAGTGATAAAAAATGCCGTAAGCTGGACAGGAGATGAAAGATAATACGGATCAGGGGATTTACACTTTTACTACAAAATAAAAAGGTGATAAAAATCAAAAGGTCTATGTGGGTCACGAGTAAAGCCGTAGGTTGTTTGATTATTTTCTTTCGAAAAACATATAATTCCTGAATCAAGCTATTTTGTGTTATACCATGTAAGCTATTTACTGAACAATAACATTTTTAATGTTTTTATTAAAAAATCGTAGAAAAATACTTGCAAAATATTAAAAAATGTGGTATTATATTTAAGTACACAAAAACGGGGTGTGGCTCAGTTGGTAGAGCGCGTGGTTTGGGACCATGAGGTCGCACGTTCGATCCGTGTCACCCCGACCAGAAAATCAACCTTGAAATTATTGAAATATCAATATTTTTCAAGGTTTAATTTTTTCCTAAAATAATTATTGATTAATATATATTTTATTAAGTAGGAGGCAAAATGAAAAAAGTATTACTAAAAGTTGGAGGAATGAGTTGTAGTGCTTGTTCTACAGGATTAGAAAAGTTTTTAAACAAACAGGAAGGTATTAAAAATGCAACAGTTAATCTAATAATGAATAATGCTAGTATAGAATATGATGATGAAAAGTTAAACCTTGAAAATATAGAAAAATTTATAGGAAAAGCAGGATTTGAAAGCCTTGGAATAGATAATTTAGAAAAAGAGGAGAAGAAAAAATCAAATGAAAAATATAAAATGATAGGAATAACAATTATTTCCTTACTTATTTTATATATTTCAATGTCACATATGGTAGGATTACCAGTAATTCCATATTTAAGCATGGTTATACATCCGGTAAATTATGCGATATCATTACTAATATTAACAATTATTGTTCTATTTATGGGAAAAGATATATTAAGAAATGGAATAAAAAATTTAATCCACAGAACACCAAATATGGACACACTAGTTACAATAGGGGTTGTAAGTAGCTTTTTATATAGCATTTGGGGAACAATAATGATATTACAAGGAAAAGTAGAATATGTAGATAGATTGTATTATGAATCAGCAGCAATTGTAATTTTCTTTATAAAAATAGGAAAACATATAGAAAATAGAAATAAAGATAAAACTAAAGAAGCTCTGCAAGAACTTATGGTAATTACTCCAAACAATGCAACAATTATAAAAGATGGACACGAAACTATAGTTACAATAGATGAAATACAAAAAGGAGATATTGTAATTTGTAAACCGGGAGAAAAAATTGCAGTAGATGGAACAATTACAGAAGGAACAACACACATTAATGAATCTTTTATAACTGGTGAAAGTACACCTGTAAGAAGAGAAAAAGATTCAAAGGTAATTGCAGGAAGTATAAATTATGAAGGAACAATAAAATATAAAGCAGAAAAAATAGGAAAAGAATCTACAGTATCTGAGATTGTAAGATTAGTAGTAGAAGCTACAAATACAAAAGCTCCAATTGCAAAAGTAGCAGATAAAATTAGTGGATATTTTGTACCTACTATTATTGCAATATCAATCCTTAGCTTTATAGTATGGTTTTTAATTACTAAAGACTTTACATTTTCAATAAATATATTTGTTACAATTTTAGTTGTAGCATGTCCATGTAGTTTAGGATTAGCAACTCCACTAGCGATTGTAACTGCATCAGGAATTTGTAGTAAAAAAGGAATATTAGTAAAAACAAGTGAAAGTTTAGAAAATGCACATAAAGTAAAAACAATAGTATTTGATAAAACAGGAACATTAACAAAAGGAAAGCTTTCAATATCTAAAATATATAATTATAGTAATTTAGATGAAAATAAACTATTAGAAATAATAGCTAGCATTGAGAACAAGTCAGAACACCCAATTGCAAAAGCAATAGTAATAGAAGCAAAAGAAAGAAACATACCAATAAAAGATACTACAGATTTTAAAGCAATACCTGGATATGGTGTGTATGCAAAATATGAAAAAGATGAATACTTAATTGGAAACAAAAAACTGATGGAAGACAACAATATCAAAATTAACAATGAGCAAGATGAGGAAAAGCTTACAGATGATGCTAATAGTATTTTATTTGTAGCAAAAAATAACAAACTGATAGCTTTAATAGGAGTAAAAGATACTCTAAAAGAAAACGTAGAACAAGTAATAAAAGAATTAAAATCAAAAAATATTAATATTGTAATGCTTACAGGAGATAATGAAAAAACGGCTAAATCTATAGCAGAAAAAATAGGTATAGATACAGTAATTGCTAATGTTAAACCAAAAGAAAAAGCAGAACACATAAAAAGATTAAAAGAAAAAGGAATAGTTATGATGTGCGGAGACGGAATTAACGATAGTGTTAGCTTAGTAACAGCAGATATAGGTGTTTCAGTATCAAGTGGAACAGATATTGCGATGGATAGTAGCAATGTTGTACTTATGAATGATAATTTAGAAAAAATAAATGATTTAATATATATAAGTAAAAGAACAATACGAAATGTAAAAGAAAATTTATTTTGGGCATTTTTCTACAATATATGTATGATACCAATTGCAATGGGCGTATTAGAACCATTTGGAATAGCAATGAATCCTATGGTTGCTGCTTTTGCTATGACAATCAGCAGTTTAACAGTAGTATTAAATGCACTAAGACTAAGGAATATAAAATGATATAATATAACAAATTGACATAAAATGGGAAAAATGGTATAATATAAAAGCAAATACTTTATATATTTTCAAGAAGGGAGAATATCAAAATGGCTAGACAGGTAAAAGACTTTTCCCGGGCACAGCTATACAAAATTGCTTTTCAATATGCAACGAGTAAGCATAATTTTTCCCATAGCTATTTCGAAAATGAATGCCAGATAAGCAAATCAACGTTCTACAATATATTAAAGAAGGCAGTAGTAGAAAACATAGTGCCAGACAATATTGTAGAAAAAATGGCGAAAAAAGCAGCATATAACTCATCTCTCAGAGCAGGAACAGCAGGTAGACAGCGGTCAGAACGATATTACAGTTCCCTAAGGCAAAAAAGAAGAGTATATATGTTACCTAAAAAGAAAGCTATTGATCTAACGGAAAGTTATGCAGAAAGCAAGCTAACAAAAATAGAATTTTGCAAGAGAAATTACATTACACCAAAACTATTTGATAGAACACTTCTGAAAGCAATAATTGAAAATTGGGTTTCTGATGATATTTTTGAAAAGCTCCAGAAAAAATCTATTCAAAAAAATAGCAAAAGAGATGTAACAGAATTCTGGGAAAAGCTCAGATACTTCCGAAATGAAAATAGAAAGAACCAGGGATAATACTCTGGTTCTCTAATTTACTTCAACGAGAATAACATCTTCACCAATACATTTAATGTTCTGCCAAGGTATTACAATATCATTTCCACCAAATACATTAAAGAGCTTATTACTCCCAGGAACGATAATAGATGTTATAATACCAGTTTCTAGATTTGCAGTAACATCTTGAACAAAACCAAGCCTTCTACCATCAACAATATTAATTACTTCTTTGTGTTTAAAATCTAATCCTTTATTACCCATAACAATCCCTCTTAAAAATATATTCAAAAAGAATAAAAATATTATAAAAAAGTATTGACAAAGAGGAAGAAAAGTAGTAAGATAAAAAGGTACCAAGAAATATGAAGACAC
>CALXPS010000032.1 GCA_944390405.1 uncultured Clostridia bacterium
TATATATCAATATTAGTATGCTTGAAATAGCTGTTATAATTATCACCAATATATTTGAAGTTTTGTTTATAATATCATCTGTGTTTTCTTGTTTACCATGTATTTTTATAATGGATTTTAATATTCTTCCTCCATCTAATGGATATATTGGTATTAAATTAAATATTGCAAGTAATATATTTGCATTTATTATTATATATTGGCTTTTTATATTTATAAATCCAAATATTATAGCTATTATTATATTTATAAGGGGGCCTGCTATTGCTATAATAATTTTATTTTTTTCTGTGTTTTCAAAACTTTCAAACACTATCCCTATGCCAAATGGCTGTATTTCTAATGTTTTTGGTTTTAGTTTTAGAAATAGTCCTGTAAACATATGCGCTAATTCATGAATTAAAATAAATAGCATAAGCCATGCATATATTTCTATTTGTTTTGTTAATATAAGGATAATTATAATAGCAAATATTTGAATATTAATCTTTATTCGCAAATTCTCATCTCCTATTTTTAAAATTGCAAAACTAAATCTGGGTCTACATACTGGTTGTTTCTTAGTATTTCAAAGTGTAAATGAGGTCCTGTTACATTACCTGTTGCACCTACTTCTGCAATTTGCTGACCTTGTACTATATGTTCTCCCTCTTCAACATATATTTTGCTACAATGGGCATATACAGTACTTACATCACCATTTGTTATTTTTACATGATTTCCGTAAATCTCCTTCTGAAGAAACTAATTCAACATCTCCTTCCATTGCAGCTAAAATTACTGTTCCTGTTACTTCTGCAATGTCTATACCTGTATGATATTTTGGAACTGTAGGTACTGTAGGATTTCTTAAACCGTATCTTGAAGTTATTTCTCCTTCTAATGGCTTCATTATAGCGTAATTTGCCTTTATATATTCTGCATCTATTTCCATTTGATTTATACTACTGCTTTCTTCTACTGTTTGTGTCTCTGCGTTTTGTGCCTCTTCATTTGGTATTTCTGAAGAACCACCAATTCCATTTGTTATTTCTGTATTCACAGTATCTGTAGCTGAAAGTGTATCTTCAACTAGAGTGTTATTCTGATTTTCTGTTTGATTTTCTTCTGTTTGTTGAGTTTTTTCTTCTTTATCAGTTATGTATCCTTTAAAATTATTATATAATTCTTGAATATTTATATCATATTCTAATATGTCTGATATTTTATACATTACCTCTTGTGGTACAAGATTTGGAATATTTTTTATTGCATAAAAAGAGATGTAAATTATTAAGCATAGAATGAATTGTATTATTAGTTTTTTTACTAATTTATTATTATTTCTATCGTCTACATTTACAGTCGCACTTTTTCTACTTTCGGCTTGCAACTTTCTTCTTGCATATATTTCTTCTGCTTTTCTTATTCTTTCATCTGCGCTTAATACTCTTTCCATAAAAAACACCTCTTAACTTAGAATACATTTTTTAAAATATATTCTAAAATTAAGAGGTTTAGAACTAGCATTCAAATGCTATTTTACTTCTGTTTTCCATAATCCATGTTTGTTGCAATATGCATATATTGTAGAATTTGGTATATATTTAAATCTAACCGTTGTTGCTTGTTCAGGATATAATCTAATTCTTGTGGTTGTATTATCACTTACTTGTGCAATCCACATTATATAATGGTCTTTTTCCATTGGATGTTCTGTACTCCCAACTTTTACACATATTTCATCTTCTACTTTTTCATATACTGGAACATGTTTTTCTGTTGCTGCATCTGTGCTATTTGCTTTTAACAATTCTAGCTTTTGTCCACAACATTGCATATGTTCCATATCTCCATGTATTAGACCAATAATATTTCCACAAATATTGCATCTATAAAATCTTACATTTTCTTTCATGAGTTTTACTTCCTTTCATTCTACATTTTTTTAAACATATCTTTACTTGCTCCACATAAAGGGCATACCCAATCTTCTGGTAAGTCTTCAAATTTTGTTCCTTCTGCTTCCTCATCATAAATGTATCCACATAATTCACATACATATTTATTCATAATTATCTCCTCCTATTTTTTTTGCCATTATATCATACTTTTTTTTACTTAGCAACATATATTTATTATTAGATTTATAAAAACCACTAGGCTTAGTATTATGGCTATTCCTCGCATTTTTTTATATTTGTTTTCTATTTTTTTCATTGAATAACTTTTTATTTGCTTTTCATTTTCTATTTTTGACATATAACTACTTATTACCATTTCAGCTTCTTTTACTATATATTCTCCTTTCTGGTTTTTTTCTGTTTGATTAGTTGGTTGTTTTTCTATCCTTTCTAATGATTTTATTTTTTTATTATTTTTTAAAATAATAAATGCCTCATCTATAAGATTAGATGGTAAGTTTTTAAGAACTATCATATTTTTCATTTGGTTTGAATTCATAAGTTCCCCCTACAATAAATTTAATATAATTTTTTCCATTTTTTCTAAATTTATACATTTATTTAGAGGGTGTTATTATTATTTTTATATCATTTGTTCTATTATATTTTTTTATTATACTTTCAGAAAAACCTGCGACTTCACTTGTCATTATTATGGTTGTGTAATCTTCTCTTATTAATTCTTGAATTTTATCATCTGTTTTTTCTAAATCATCTATTGTATTAACTTTTGCTCCTAAAGTTTCAAACAACTTAAAACTTTTTTTATCATTGCTTCCTTTTAATAAAGTTATTTTCATAATAAATCACCATTAATATTTTGCTATATTAATGGTGATTTATACTTTAAATTTTTTCAAGTTTTGCAACAATTACTGTCATATCATCTTTTGCTATACCATACCCATTGTCTATTGCTTCTTGCATAATTATATCTGATATTTTTTGAACATCTTGTGTTCCCATATTTTCTAGTAATTCCTTTAGCCATAATTCTTTATTTTTGTATTCTGTGTTTGACTCTAGTATTCCATCACTACACATTATTATTATATCATTTTCTTTTAAGTCTTTATCATATACTACTAAATCAATCTTGTCTAAAACCCCTGCTGGAAATGATACTGCTTTTATAACTTCTACTTTGTTATCAGATTTTATAAATGTTGGGCATGCTCCATTTTTTACAAATTCTATATTCCCACTACTTAAATCTACTATTGAAATATCTATTGTTGCATATGTTTCTTCATTAGAGTTTAAATTTACTGCTGAATTTATTAATCCTATAGAAATGTCTTTGTCAAACCCAGTTGTTAATAATCTTTTTAGCATTTGAATTACTGTACTACTACTTTTTTTAGCCTTTTCTCCTGAACCCATTCCATCACTTATTGCTAACATATATTTTCCATCATGGAGTTTTGTTTTTATATTACTATCTCCTGATATTTCACTTTTATTTTTTGTTGTTTGTGAGCTAGCTATCACTAATTTATATTTCTGACTCTTTTTTTCTTCTTTTTCATCTGTTTTAATATCATCTGCTAATGATGATATAACTTTTGATACTCCACCTAGTTGATTTGCCAGCACCTTTTTATTACTTGCTTCTTTATGTTTCCATATTGTATTTAATTTATTTATTCTATATGTATTGTTTATTATTTTTACTATCTGCTCTAGTGATTTCTCATTGTTTTCTGTAACTAATCTATAATTATTTACTCTTTCTAGTATTTTTACTAGCTCATCACTTTTTATTTCTTCTTTTCTTTCTAATATTTTATAACATTCATCTAGAATCTGGTCATCATTTAAAAGTATATCATCATATAATAGGTTGTCCTCTATGTCTTCTAAATTATTTAATACTTCTTCTTTAAAGCTTTTTTTACTTTCATCTTCTATTGTTTCATTTAATGTATCTGTTGCTGCTTCATTATAGCTTTGTGCCATTTGCAGTATAGTTTCTGAAACGCTACTTAATTTATTTGCTGTTTCCTTTTTTTCTTCTATAACTCCTGCTGTTGTTGGTAAACATTTTGTTTGATTTATTATTTCTGTTATATCTATACTTACTTCTTTTGGAATTAATAATAATCCTAAAGATGCTATCAAAATCTCTCTTATTGTTATTATTGATACTGTATTGCCATTTGTAACATATGTTAGTATTGCATTTCCTACACAAAATCCTATTATTACTCCTATTTTCCCTAACTTGTTTAAAATACCTGCTATCATTCCAGATATAGCATATGAAGCTACTAATACTGGACTTGTAGAATTTATTATCCCTAATACCATTCCTATTGTAATTCCAGCTGTTCCTCCAACTAGCATTCCATTTTTCCAACCTAGGAATAATACTAGCATTATACTAAATATATTTGTAATTGAAAGTCCAAATATATATAGCTTGCTAAAAGCACATAAGGCTATTGATATAGCTAAACTTGCTCCCATTACTTCTTCTATTGAAAAAGCTTTTTTTATTCCATATTGATTTATAACTACTATTGAATTTGCAAAAATTTTATAAAATATATATGTTATTATTCCAAATACTATACTTGATATAAGGTCATATACTAAAAACATTGTAAAAAACATTTTACTTGCCTGAACAGCAAATGCTGATATAGCAATATATATGCCAAGTTTTTGTCTCTCGTTTTTATCTGGTTCTTGAATTCTTGGTCTGAAAATTAGAATCATTGCTATAAATAATAATGAACTTATAAGAAATGATAAAATTCCATTTATTCCAAATCCTATTCCCGTACCTATAAGTGCTGCAACATATAAAATGCTGGCTGGTATTCTATTGCTACATGCAGCTGCAAACATAGCTAGTCCAAATGGTGCTAATTCTTCATTAAAGCCTACCATTGAAATTAAAAAAGTTATAGCATATAAAACAATATCATTTATTTTAAAAAGTTTTTTAATTTCTATTTTTCTTTTTGTTTCATTTTCTGATGCTTCTTGATTTTGATTAATAACATTTTGAAACATTATTCTCATCCTCTCGTATGTAATTTTAATTTTTCACATTATATCACGTTTCGTGGGCATTTTTTGTCAGATTTGGTAAGCTAATCCAAAAACTTTTTTACATTATGTGATTTTTTTTATCATTCTTTTTCATTATATTATTAGGCAAAAAATGGGAAAATACTTTTCCCATTTTTTCTTCTGTTTTATACATTATTTTCTGTAAAATATTCATTAATTCTTATAATAAGCTCTGTTTTGGCTTCCTCCATTGTAAATCCTTCTAATTGGGCTCCTGCAAGTGTTATATGTCCACCTCCACCCATTTTTTCAAGTATAGCTTGTACATTTATATCTCCAATTGAACGACCACTTATACATATTTTTTCTCCTAGCCTTCCTAATACAAATGACGCTGTTATATTACTTATTGTAAGTAATTCATCTGCCGCTTTTGCACATATTAGATTTGCATTTTTATCTTTTTCATCATATATAGATATTGCAATTGTATCATTTACTATTTCTGCATTTTTTACTATATCTGCAATCACAGTATAGCTTTCAAAATCACTTTGGAACCATTTTTTTACTTTGATTATATCTATGCCATATTTTCTTAAATATGCTGCTGCTTCAAATGTTCTTACGCCTGTTTTAAATGTAAAATTTTTTGTATCCATCATTATTCCAGCATATAAACTTTCTGCTTCTATTTGTTCTAATGTTACTTCTTTACTTGCATATTCTACAATTTCTGTAACTAATTCTGCCGCTGATGATGCATATGCTTCATGAAATGTTAATATAGCATTTTCTATAAAATCTTCTGATTTTCTATGGTGATCTATTACAACTATCTTTTCTGTTTTTTCTAACAATTCCGGAACTTCAACATAACTTCTCTTATGTGTATCTACAACTATTAATAGAGTATTTGGAGAAATCATATTTATTGCTTGATTTTTATCAATTATTACATCTCCATAGCCTTCTTCTTTTAGTGTAGTTATAAGATTTTCTACTGATAGTCCATAAGTATTATTTACAATATATGTTTCTTTTTCAAATGTTTTTGCTAGTCTATATATTCCTAAGCTAGAACCAATAGAATCTATATCTCCATTTAAATGTCCCATTATCATTACTTTATCTGATTTTTGAATTAATTCTTCTAATGCATGTGATATTACTCTTGCTTTTACTTTTGTTCTCTTTTCTACTTCCTGTGTTTTTCCTCCAAAGAAATTATATTTTCCTTCTTTTCTTACTACTGCTTGATCTCCACCTCTTCCTAAAGCTATATCCATTGCAGCTAATGCTGATTCATATTTTTCGTAGTTTGATTCTCCTTCATTAGAAATTGCAATACTTAAAGTTATTGGCATACCTTCTTCTGTTTCGATTTCTTTCATTTCATCTAGTATTGTAAATTTATTATTTTCCATTTCTAACAAATATTGTTGTTCAAATACAAGTACATATGTATCTCTTTCTTTTTTTATTATAACTCCATTACATGTACTTGCCCATTCATGTAACTTTTTTTCTATTGCTGCAATTACTTGTGGTTTATTTTCTTCTGATATTCTTTGTATTATTTCTTCATAATTATCTAGCATAATTATTCCTATGCAAGTTTTTGCATTATTGTATTTGTTCATAAGTTCAACTTCATTAGTAATATCTATGAAATATAAAGTTATCATGTGTTTTACTTCTTTTCTTCGGTCTTTTTTCTTCATTTTTACATAATCGCCTATCACATGATAAATTTTATTGTCTATATTAACTTTTTTATCAAGCTCAAAATTATTATCCTGAATTTCTAATTTAATTTCTTTTGCTAAGTCATCAATATATGCATTTATTCCTACATTGGCAAATTCTTTATTAAACGTAGAACTTCGCCAAATAACATTTCCATTTGTTTCCATTATTATTAATGGGAATGGCGAATTTATTAACGTGTTTTTAGCAGCTGAATCAACTGAAAAAGTTAATTCATTGATATATGTTGAAAGTTCACCCTTTCTTTTATTATATACCCATATTGTGTATACAATTATTACAAAATAAAGAATAATTGATGGTATAATGAAGCTTATATTATTTATACAAAGTACCACTAGTAAAATTGCAATTATTACTAAATATATTTTTGTCTTGGACTCTACTTTTTCTAATGTCTTTATATTGTAATTCGACATAATAAATATCTCTCCTTTAAATACTTATTAATTTTACTGCAAAATCACAGATTTGTCAACCATGTGTGTGTGATAACT
>CALXPS010000033.1 GCA_944390405.1 uncultured Clostridia bacterium
TTTGCTAGAAAAACCTTTTTAATTTCAATACTTTCTGGAATTATAAGTGATTTATTTCTACCGTTCTGGAATGTTACTTCGGTGTGTACTGTTGATTTACTTACTCCAAATTTCTTGGCTGCTCCTCTTACAGTATCTCCTGTGTCTATTATATAATGTGCTAGATTGCAGGCACGTTCTTCTATTGAAACTCCTCTCATATAAAAACCCCCATACAGAATACTTTTTGTTTAAGTGTATTCGTATATGGGCTTGATTATGAATTTTATTTTAGAACCTTTTTAATATATTCTTTTCCTTGTTTATATCCTAATTCATATAAATAATCTATTTTGCTACAATCTAGTAGTGATACACTTTTAGTATTTAAATTTAGTAAATAATCTGCACCATCTATTTCGTAATTTGATAGTTCATGGCACATAATATCTATAGATTCTGATACAATATCTATTACATTTTTTCTATTTTTTATCTTTTTTATTTTTTCAAATTTTACGCAAAACACCTTATCTGCACCATTTGCTTTTGCTTCTTTCCATGGTATGTTTTCCCTTATTCCTCCATCTATCAATTCTTTATCTTTATATGTACATGGTGAAAAAACTCCAGGATAGCTACAGCTTGCTCTTACAGCTTTTCCTATATTAATATTATTTACATATATAATTTCATCTGAATACCTTTTTGTTTTCTCAAATGATGAAAACATGTATAATGCTCCTGTACTTAAATCTACACTCGGAATTAATAATTTCTTTTTTATTTGATTAATGTTACATATTCCTTTAGACATTGCCGCTTCGTTTATTATTTTTTCTATAACTTTGCCACTATTAAGTCCATCTATAATTAAACTTCTTTTTGAAATTAGTCCCCATATTATTTTACCTACATTATAAAAATCAATATATTTTATTTTTTTACAATATTTCTTGAATAATTCATATATTTCATCTGATTTGTACCCCATTGCATTTAGGCTTGCAACAATACTACCAGAAGATGCTCCTGTTATGTAGTCATATGTAATTTTTTCTTCCTCTAGCACTTTTAAAACTCCTATGTGTGCCGCTCCTTTTACTCCTCCTCCAGCCAAACAAATTGCTAATTTCATAAAAAATCACCCTAGATTATTATATTCTCTAAGGTGATTTTATTTACAATTTTCATAACTTTTTTTAAGTTATTTATATTTCTTGCTTTGTATAATGCTTACTGTTATCTTTTAAATAATATCTACAATATTTTCTTATTGGACATTCACTACATTTTGGTTTTCTAGCATTACATATTTTTCTTCCATGCCATACAAGTAAATGATTTACATCTTTATAGTATTCTTTAGGTATTAATTTTAATATGTCTTGTTCTACCTTTTCTGGATCTGTGTTTTTTGATAATCCTACTCTATTTGCTATCCTTTTAGCATGTGTATCCACAGCTATTCCTTGTGGATTATTAAATGCTTCTAGCATTACAACATTTGCACTTTTTCTACCTACTCCTGGTAACGTTATTAGTTCTTCCATAGTTTCTGGTACTTTACCATTATATTTCTCTAAAATTTCTTTTGCCATTGCTTTTATGTTTTTTGCTTTATTTTTATAAAAACCACATGGGTGTATTATTCTTTCTAGTTCTTCAAGTTCCATATCACATATACTTTGTGGTGTTGAATATTTTTCAAATAAGCTTGGTGTAGTTTTATTTACTCTTTCATCTGTACATTGTGCAGATAGCATAACTGATATAACCATTTCAAATGGTGTTCTAAAATGTAAACTACATGTTGCATCTGGATAATATTTTTTTAATTCTTTTATTATTTCTATTGCCTCTTTTTTATTCATATATATTATTTCCTTTCATTTAATCTTTATTTTAAATAAATAATTTCCACATATAAAATACAAATGTAATCAATAATACTCCTGCCTTATATCTAGTTATAGTATTTTTCTTTCCAACAAAACATGAAACCCATATAAATAATATAGTTGCTGCCAGTAACAATAGATTTTCATCAAATTCTTTAGAAAATGCTAATGGTGTAATCAATGCTCCTGTGCCTATTATTAAAAATGAGTTTAATATGCAAGAACCAATTAAATTTCCTAATGCTAATCCTCCCTCTTTTTTTATTACAGCTATAACTGATGTTATCATTTCTGGAAGTGCAGTTCCTATTGCAACAATTGTTAACCCTATAACCCTTTCACTTATTCCAAAAATAGTAGCTAACTCACTTGCCTCATCTACTACTAAGTCTCCACCAAATTTTAGCAACATAGCTCCTATTACAATATATAATATCGAAAGTAAAATATTGAACTTAGGCTTTTCTCCGCTTCTTTTATTTTCTCTTCTTGTTTTCCAAATATCTTTTACTTCTATTATAATTGGATATAAGAAATATATGAAATATAAAATTATTAAAATTATTCCATCTTGTTTGTTAATAATTCCTGGATCGCTTCCAAATAGTCCTAATCCCATTACAAGTATTGCAATTGTAGAAATATATGCAACTGGTAAATGCATTGTCTTAACATCTTTGTCTAATTCTATTGGTCTTAACATTGCTGTTGCTCCTAGAATTAATAGCAAATTGCATAAATTGCTTCCAATTGCATTACCTAAAATCAAGTCTGTTGCACCTTTTTGTGCTGAAGTTATAGTTATCATAAGTTCAGGCATAGACGTTCCCAGTGCCACAATTGTTAATCCTATTAACATTTCTGGTATATGGAAACGTTTTGCAATATTACTAGAACCTCTAACTAATAAATCTGCTCCAAATATTAATAATATAAAGCCCAAAATTATTAAAGAAATAGTCAATAGCATTTATTCCTCCTTTGTTACCATATGTATTGATTAGTATAACACAAAATGTCGAATAATACAAAAAAATATTATCTAAATATATTATATTAATAAATGTAAAAAGTAGGGACTGTCCCTACTTTTAAATTTATCCACAGTATGCAGTGTATAATGTGGATTATTTTTGTACTTTTTTTAATTTTTTATTGTGTTGCAAAATTATTTTCCTATAAACATTTGCACATAAATTTTACCATATTTTGGACTGCTTACTACTCCTATTCCAGTATAGTTGTAGTTATTACTTAGAATATTTGCTTTATGACCTTCTGAATTCATCCATGCATTTACTGCTCCGCTATTACTTGAATTTCCTGCAATGTTTTCTCCTGCTGCCTTATATTTTATGCCATAGCTTTTCATCATATCAAAAGGAGAACCATATATTGGCGATGTATGTGAAAAGTAATTATTATCAACCATATCCTGTGCTTTATCTCTTGCTACTTTTTGAACTTCCGTGTCTATTGATAGTGCTACTAACCCGGCTGCGGTTCTTTGAGCATTTACCAAATTAAATATCTCTTGTTCATCTGCTGTTAATCCATTTGTATTTTCTGTTTGTGATGGTGTGCTCGAATCTTGTGTGCCTGTACTATTTTGTGTTGGATATATTAATTTTATATATTGCTTACTTACCATACCTACATAATCTTTATCTGTTTGAATAACATACCAATCTCCAATTTGTGCAAATATTCTTACATATTCATTTTTATAAACAATTGTTACCTTATTATAGCTTGTCCCAGGTCCTTGTCTTACATTTAAAGCTGATGCAGTAACTAATCCTGTTGTTGTTCCAACTGTTTGATAATGTGTCATCGCGGTTGATATTCCCGAAATGGAAACTATAACTATAAATAATATTAAAGAAATTATAAATTTTTTCATTCCCAAAATTAATCATCTCCCTAATATTATTATGAAACTTTTTTTTAGATTTATTCAAAAAAATTAGTTTAACTTTCATATTAAAAACAGCTCGAAATTCCGAGCTGTTCTGAGATACTATCTTATGCGTGCCCACACGAGAATAATTACCGATAAAGTTGCAATCCCTCCATTCACTATTATGCGTTTCCACCATTCAATAGGATCTGATTTCCGTCCTTTAAATCCTTGGTACAATGTTATAGCATTGAATGCTATTATTAATAGTACCATAACAACTGCCCAATTGGAGTTTACGAACAATGCTAAGATGAAAAATAAAATTGTTAGAAAGGTAATCATAATTTTATCTCCTTATCTCCCTAAATGGGTTTTATGTAAATATATTATATCATACCTTTCTAATTTTATCAATCTTAACTATCTCTGCTTCTTTCTTCCCCTAGTGTCACTCCTCCGTTCTTCTCTTTTCTCTTTTTTATCTATTTGTTCTACAGCTTGTTCATAATTTATTTCTTGATTTCGTTCAAGTAGTCCTAAAACTTTTTCTGCTTTATTTTCATAATATCCTGGTGGTACTGTTAATTTATCTACAATACCATCTCTTTGCATCAAGTCTCTTACTATTTCTTCTTTTACAACTTCTCTATTTTGTCTTGAGTTTCCATCTATTTCATAAATTTGTACTCCTTCTTCTTTTGATGGAACTCCTCTATCATTTAAATTTTGTGCTTTCTTTAATTCATCTTCTTTTCTTGATAAATCCATTTCAGATGTATTTTTTGATGACATAAATGATCTTTCATCAAATTCTAATTGTCTTACATTCTTTTTTGAAGCTTCTGGTATTACTGTTCCCCAGTATTTTTGTTCTCCTTCTTGTCTTCTACAATATAATTGTTCTGGTTCTCCATGCTCATTTCTTACAATAGCTATGGCAGTGTCATTATCTACTTCATACATAGCAAGTGGTCTTACTTCTGTTATCTTGTCATTATCTATTCTTTGTATAGTTACATCTGGATTTTTTCCATATATCTGTTTATTAGCTCCTTCTATTTCTGTAAATTCTTCTTCTCCCTCTTTTCTTCCAATTGTTTTCCAAGTATATTCGTCTTCTCCAGGTATAACATGTGTTTCTTCTTGATCATCCGCCCATTTAACAAGATCTGAAAAAGTTTCGTCTTCTGTTATTTTTTCATTATCTAAATCTACATCTATAATCTGATTTGTATTTAAATTATATTTTTTTGCAATTTTTTCTTTATTCTTTTCCTCTGTTTTTTCTCCTTCTCCTTCATTTTCTTCATCTCCTTCATTATCATCTTTGGTTGTTTCTTCTATTTCTTCTGTTTTTTCTCCTTTTTCTTGTTCTAATTCTTCTTTTGTTTTTGCATCTATTGTTTTTAACTGTTCTTGTAGTTTTTCCATGTTTACTTCATCTTTTTCCAGTCCTAATAAATTTAGCATATCACCTAATTTTTTTCTGTCTTCATCATCATATTTCTCATCTTGCAAAATACTTTCATTTGGTGTTAAGTTTCCGCCTTCATCTATTGTGGCTATAAGAACACTTTCACCTTTAAAGTCTATATATACTTCATAAGTTACAACTTCTTCTACATCTCCACTCTCTGTTTGTTTTTGTTCATGTCTTTCTCCAATAGTTACATTATTTAGTACAATTTTGCTTAATTCCAAACTTACATTTTCATAATATTTTTCTGCTTGTTTTTGTTCTTCTTTCATCTCTTGTGCTAAATCTTTTCCTTCATTTTCTTCCATAAAATTCCTCCTTATTATTCAAATTTTATTGTAAAATCTGTATTTTCTCCTAGTTGCATAATCATTGTCATTAATATTTGATTTTTATTTTGACCACTAGCATCTTTTATAATTAGGCTATATTTACATGAATTTTCAGATTCTTCATATTCATCAAATTCCACTTCATTCTTTTCAAATAAATTATTTGACATAAATGTGCTAAAGCTTTCTAATGTAGCAAAATAGCTATTTTTATAGTTTGCATCTAATTTATTGTACACATAATTATAATCTTTGTTATTTATTGCTTCAAAAACTTTGT
>CALXPS010000034.1 GCA_944390405.1 uncultured Clostridia bacterium
AAATGGAAGTTTTAGAAGTGACAAGTAAAAATTTTGAACAAGAAGTTTTAAAAAGCGAAAAAACAGTATTAATTGATTTTTATGCAACTTGGTGTGGACCATGTAAAATGCTATCACCAATAGTGGAAGAAATAGCTGAAGAAAACGAAGATATAAAAGTTGTAAAAATAGATATAGATAAAGAACAAGACATAGCAGTAGAGTATGAAATAATGTCAATACCAACACTTGTTGTAATAAAAGATGGGCAAGAAGTTAATAGAAGTGTAGGTGTAATAGGAAAATCAGATATATTAGAATTAGTAAAATAGCAGGGAATTAATCCCCGCTATTTTTAAATATAGACATTTATGCGTTTTTCTGATACTCGATAATATAATACTTAATATCTAAATAAGTAACATCTTCAGGTAAGGCATCTTTTAAAACACGTAATTTAGTATATCCATGAGTTTTAATAGCATTATAAATATCATCTTTAAAATTAGGATGTATATAATTTGTAAGATTTACATCTTTACCCATTTCATAGTACTTTAAAAGGTGACCTTCTATAGTACTAACTTTTAAGCCTCTTTCTTCTGCAATATCTTTAATTGTTTTTCCTTTTTTAAATAAATCATATGTAATAGCTGCAGTATCTACTTTAGGAGCAGATGCTTTTTTTATTCTTTTAGGTTGTACGATAAAATCCTGTGGTTTAATATCATTTTCCAACACGTAATTATTAATTGCTTCAATAAATACATCTCCATACTTTTCAAACTTTAAACTACCAACACCATTAATATTAAGCATATTTTCTTTAGTTATTGGATAATATGTAGCCATTTGTTTTAAAGAAACGTCAGAAAATATTATAAAAGGTGGAACCTTATTTTCTACTGAAATGTCTTTTCTAATATTACGTAGCAAATCAAACAACCTTGTATCATAATCAGATTCAATCTTTTCAGGTAGTTTTTCGATTTTTCTTTTAATAGTTACCTTTTCATCGTTAAATAAAACATTAGAAGCATTAGGAGTAAGTTTAAGTATTGGGTATTGATTACCAACAAGTTCTACATAACTTTCTGTAATTAGAAAATATATTAAATCTTTTATTGTATTTTTAGAATATTCACGCATAATTCCATAAGTTGATAAAGTATCAAATTTCATTGACTTTATTTTAAATGAGTTAGAACCTTTTAAAACATCAGTAACAAGACCAATGCCAAATTTTTCATTCATTCTTTTAATGCAAGACAAAATTTTTTTAGCGTCAACAGTTATATCAGTAGTTTCAATTTCAGATAAACAATTACCACAATTGTTACAGTTATCAAATAAAGGAATTTCACCAAAATATTCTAAAATATATTTTCTAAGACAAGTATCTGTATTACAATAATCAACAATATCATTAAGTTTAGAATATTCCATATTATAATTGATTTTGCTACTAGGAATACCAGAATGTTCAATTAAAAATTTATTAGTAACAATATCAGCCCTGCTAAAAAGTAAAATACATCTAGCACTATCGCCATCTCTACCAGCACGACCAGCTTCTTGATAATAGCTTTCTAAATCTTTAGGCATATTATAATGAATAACATACCTAATATTAGATTTGTCAATCCCCATACCAAAAGCATTAGTAGCAACCATAATAGTTGTTCTATCATAAATAAAGTCTTCCTGACTTTTTGTTCTATCAGATTCGGACATTCCCCCATGATATTTAGAAACATTATACCCAAGAGCAGATAGTTCATCAAAAAGTGAAATAACAGTTTTTCTTGTAAGGCAATATATAATACCGGAAATATCACTATTTTTCTTCAAAAAGTCTAATACAAATTTTCTTCTATTAGAAGGATATTCTACAGAAAAATTCAAATTACTTCTATCAAAACCAGTAGTTAAAACATAAGGATTTTCTAAATGAAGTAAATCAATAATGTCATTTCGAACAATATCTGTAGCAGTAGCAGTAAAAGCTGAAACAATTGGTCTTGTTTTTAAATTTGAAATCACATTAGCTATTTCTCTATATGTAGGTCTGAAATCATGTCCCCATTGTGAAATACAATGAGCTTCATCAATAGTGACCATAGAAATGTTAATACGTTTCAAAACATCAAGAAAACTTCCGAGAATTTAGCCTTTCAGGAGCAATATATATAATCTTATAAACATCATATAAAACATTATGAATAGTTTGTTCATATTCTGAAGGAGACAAAGTACTATTAATAAAAGTAGCTGGAATACCTACTTCATTTAAAGAATCAACTTGATCTTTCATAAGGGAAATAAGTGGAGAAATAACAACTGTAATACCAGGAAGCATCATTGCTGGTATTTGATAACAAATAGATTTACCAGCACCTGTAGGCATGATGCCTAGACAATCTCTATTATTCAAAATATTATTTATAATATCTTCCTGCCCAGCTCTAAAATTTTCATACCCAAAGAACTTTTTCAATAAAACTTTTGCGTCTATAAGTAAACACCTCTCTAACATTTGATAAAGTAAATTGTAACATATTTTTCAATGAGTGTAAATATGTTACAGATACAAAACTATTACCATTCAGACTTACTACTATAAAACTCCTGCGTTGGGCTACTTTGCGCTATTATTTAATTTGATACTGGATGGTAACTAATTTATTAATTAAGAACAAGATATATATATGAATTTGTAGAGGTGAGCAATTCTCGTCTAACAGTATAACAATTAGAGTAGACACAATTTTAAAAAAGGTGTATAATCTAAAGAATAGTTTATATTAGGAGAGAATATGGAAAACAAAGAAGAAAAGATAATACTTGCTAAATTAAATGACAAAATAAGATTATGCAAAACAAAAAATAAATTAGTAAATACTGAATTTTTAAACATGTATCAAGAAAATATAATAAGAAAAGAGTTAGAAAGGATAAAAGCAAAAAATTACATATTAACAGGAGGATATTCAGAAGCGGAAAGCAAAATATTAATAATGTATCCAGAAAAAATAACAGAAGAGATAGCAAAAGAAAATATAACAAATATTATAAAAGTAATAAAGATACAATTACCAAACGAGCAAAAAGGCAAATATCAACACAGGGATTATTTAGGAACAATAATGCAATTCGGACTAGAAAGAGAAAGAATTGGAGACATAATAGTTTATGAGGATGAAGCATATGTAATAGTCCTATCAGAAAATGCACAATATATAAAAGATTCGTTGCAAACAACTAAAAAGTTTAAAAAATCAAAAATAGAGATAATTGATATAGTTGAAATGAAAGTAAAAAAACCAGAATTTGAGGAAATAAAGATAAGTGTAAATTCGCAAAGACTAGATAATTTTATATCAGAAATATGCAAAATATCAAGAAGTGAAACAACAAGATTAATAGAAAGCGAATTAGTATCAATAAATTGTAAAATAGAGACAAAACAAACAAAAACAGTTGAAATAGGTGATGTTTTAATTATAAGAGGTAAGGGAAAATTTATAGTAAGCGATTTTTTAGATATAAATAGAAAAGGAAAACAGGTAGTAATAGTAAAAAAATACAAATAAAAAAGGATAAATTGGCAATAAGGAATGTGATTCAAAATGAAAGAAAAACTAAATAAATTATATGGAGAATGTATAAAAGAACTACAATCAATAGGAATAGATATATTGAATGAAAAATTGATAGGAAAAATAGATATACAATTATCAAAAAGAAAAACTAAACGATATGGATGCTGTAAACAAGAAGAACCAGAACGTAAAACTAGATATTTAGAAAATGGAATAATTAAATACGGAAAATTTAATAAACATACAATAGAAATAAGCTCATGGGTAATGGAATTAAAAGATGAGATAATAAAGAACACAATAATACACGAAATAATACACTGTATGCCATATTGCAATAATCATGGAAATGAATTCAAAAAATATGCAAAATACATAAATCAAAATTTAAACTATAACATTGCAAGAGTAGGAAACAAAGTAGAAGACTATAAAAAAAGTAACATAGAATATAAAGAAAAAGAAAACTATAAATATAAAATAGAATGTAAAACATGTGGACAGACATTTTTTAGAAAAAGACTATCTAAAAACTTTACAAGGAAATATAGATGTGGTAAATGTAATGGTAAATTTACAATTATAGAAATAAATTAAAACAAAAA
The DNA here is from genome assembly GCA_944390405.1 of uncultured Clostridia bacterium. Classification (GTDB taxonomy): domain Bacteria; phylum Bacillota; class Clostridia; order TANB77; family CAG-508; genus UMGS1781. Next base: position 4,187 of record CALXPS010000034.1, read on the forward strand.
CATACTTCTTTTAATACAATATTAAAAGAGGTGTTTTTTTATG
>CALXPS010000035.1 GCA_944390405.1 uncultured Clostridia bacterium
CCTGTTGAAAATTTAATTTTGTCATTATATTTGTGAACTAATTCAGACATATCTAATGTGCATTTTTCTTGGTCAAAATATAGTATTATATTATTTTGCTTTTGAAGCACTTTTATTATACCACTATTTTTACACATTTCTTTAATTTTTGCAATATTAATTAAGTTTATAACTTCTTCTGGCAGTTTACCATATCTATCTGTTAAGTCTTCGGCTATATTTTTTAAATCTTCTTCTGTCCTACATAAAGCAATATTCCTATAGCTTTCCATTTTTTGATCAGCATTTTCAATATATGAATCTGGTATAAAGCTTGATACATTTATGTCTATAGTAATTTCTGGTTCTTCTTCTACTTTTATTCCTTTTTGTTCTTTTACTACTTCATCTAAGATTTTACAGTATGTGTCATATCCTACTTCGTCTATATGCCCATGTTGTATTTCTCCTAGCATGCTACCTGCTCCTCTTATTTCCAAATCTCTCATTGCTATTTTAAATCCTGAACCAAATTCTGTGAATTCTTTTATAGCTTTTAGTCTCTTTTCTGCTACCTCATTTATCATTTTATCTCGTTTATATGTTATATATGCATATGCTTGCTTATCACTTCTTCCAACTCTTCCACGTATTTGGTAAAGCTGTGCCAATCCTAATCTATCTGCATTTTCTACAATTATTGTATTTGCATTTGGTATATCTATTCCAGATTCTAGTATAGTTGTACATACTAGTACATCTATTTGTTTCTCTATAAATTTTTCCATTATATCTTCTATTTCATTTCCACTCATTTGCCCATGTGCATATGCTATTCTAGCTTGTGGAACTAGTTTGGATATCTCATCTGTTTTTTTATCAATATTTTCTACATTGTTATACAAATAAAATACTTGCCCTTCACGTTCTAGTTCTTTAATTATTGCTTCTCTTACAACTTCTTCATCATACTCTAATACATATGTTTGAACTGGTCTTCTATTTTGTGGTGGTTCATAAAGGCAAGACATATCTCTTATTCCTACTATTGACATATGCAATGTTCTTGGAATAGGTGTTGCTGTCATTGTTAGTACATCTATATTGTTTTTCAACTTTTTAATTTTTTCTTTATGTTTTACACCAAATCTATGCTCTTCATCTATTATCAATAACCCTAAATTTTTATATTCTATTTTATCATTTAGCAATTTGTGTGTTCCGATTACTATATCTACTTCACCTAGTTTTAGTCCCTCTATTATTTCTTTTTGTTTGGCTGACGATACAAATCTATTTAATAATTCTACTCTTATTGGATAGTCTTTCATCCTCTCTTTAAATGTCTCATATTGTTGACTAGATAGAATTGTTGTTGGTGCAAGATATGCTACTTGTTTTTGATCCATGCATGCTTTAAATGCTCCTCTTATAGCAATTTCGGTTTTTCCATATCCTACATCTCCACAAAGCAATCTATCCATTGGTTTTTCGCTCTCCATGTCTTTTTTCATTTCTTCAATACTTCTTAACTGGTCATTTGTTTCCACATATGGAAATTTTTCTTCAAATTCTTTCTGCCATTCTGTATCTTTTGAAAACATAAATCCCTTTGTTTTTTCTCTTTTTGCATATAGTTCAATTAAATCTTTTGCTATTTCTTGTAAATTTGACCTTACTTTCGCTTTTGCTTTTGACCAATCTTTACTTCCTAATTTATTTAGCCTTGGTACCCCATCACCAGAACCTATATATTTTTTTATATTATCTAAGTTACTTGTTGGAACATAAAGTATTCCATCATCTTTATATCTTATTTTTATATAATCTTTTGTGATACCATCTGTATTTATTGTGTTTATTCCAACAAATTGTCCTATTCCATTAGTTCTATGAACAATATAGTCTCCTACTTTTAAATCAGAAAATATTATCGTCTCTCCAGTTTTAAATTGTTCTGGTGTTTTTCTTCTTTTTTTAGGAGTATTAAATAATTCTTCTATTGATATCACTAGAAGGTTAAAATCATAACATTCAAATCCTTCTGTTAATGAGCCTTCTGTTATTATTAATTTACTAAGCTGTTTTTCGTTATTTATTTTTTCTTGCAATAGGTTTTTTGTTCGATTTATATTGTTTTGTGAACCACAAAGTATTACTATTGTTGTTCCTTCTCCAAGTCCTTCTTGTACTTCCTTAAACAATAAATCCATTGAACTACGAAAAAAGTTGACCTCCCTATAGCTAAAGCTATATCCGTTTCTTTTTGCATGCATACTTTGTTTATCTACAAATCCTATATCTTTATTTTCTAAATATATTGTTTGTAGATTTTTTATTTTTTCTAAAAATTCAATATAATCTCCTATTCTTTCTAAACTTTGTGGAACAAATCTTTTCTTTTCTATTAAAGATTGTATTAAATTCTTTGTATCTTTTATTACATTTTCTGACCTTGCTTTTATTTTGTTTACTTCATCCAAGAAAATCATATAGTCTTCTTTTATATAATCTATAAATGTATTGTTTGAATTTGAATAAAAAATATTCCAGTATTTATCTATTTTGGTTGTATAATTTCCTTCTAAAATTTCTTCTTTGTCTCGGTTATCTTCTATTTTTTCAGCAAGTTCTTTTATATCTTTTTCTAGTATAAATTCATGTGCTGGATAAATAAATACTTCTTCTTTTTTATCTTTTGATCTTTGGGTATTTATATCAAAAGTTCTTATAGAATCTATTTCATCCCCCCATAATTCTATTCTTATACCTTCTTTTTCTGAAGTAGCAATATCTATTATTCCTCCTCGTACACTAAATTCAGATTTATTATCTGCTACTTCTTGCCTCTCATATCCTAATGCAATGAGTTTTTTCTTGATTTCTTCTAAATTTATCTCATCGCCAATTTTGAAAGTTAATAGATTTTTATATAATACATCTTCTTCAACTAATCTTTGGCTTACTGCCTCTATTGTTGTTACAATAATTTTAGCTTTTTTATTATAAATATCATTTAAACAAGCAATTCTGTTGTATGTAGTATCTTTACTTTCCGCCAAATAATCATATGCCATAATTTCCTTTTTTGGAAAATAATTTACATTATCTGAAAAGTATTCTAAGTTTTTTAATATCTTTTTAGCTTGTAATTCATTGTATGTAATTATGCAAATTGGTTTTTCTGTATAAAAGTAAGTGGAATAGGCAAAATGTACCTTTCCACTGTCTGTTAATCCAGAAAGCATTATTGGACTTATATTATTTTTCACATTATTAATATAATCATTAAACTTCTTAAAATTAGGTAATATTTTTACTATATCCTTCATCTTATCTCCTCGAAAAAAATTTACTCATTTATAGATTATATCACATTTTTCAAGAATTTGGAAGA
>CALXPS010000036.1 GCA_944390405.1 uncultured Clostridia bacterium
GATAATATAAGAAAAAGAGACTATAATGATAAAACAAAAGAAATAGGAGCATTAAAAGTAACTCCAGAAAGTATAGTTATAGATACCACAAAATTGAGCATTGAAGAAGTTGAAAATAAAATAATAAAAATCATTGAGGAAAAGAGAGAAAATAAATGAGAGTAATTATAAAATTTATATTTAAAATAATTGCAATAATACTTTATAGACCTAAAATAGTAGGCAAAGAAAATTTGCCTAAAGATACAGGAGCTTTAATTTGTCCAAACCATGTACATAATTTAGATAGTGCAGTAATAGTAGCAATGTTTAAACGAAAAGTAAATGTTTTAGCTAAAGAGGAATTGTTCAAAAATGGATTTATACGCTGGATAGCAGATATATTCGGGGTATATCCAGTAAAAAGAGGAAGAGCAGATCTTCAAGCAATAAAAATATCATTGAAACTATTAAAAAATGATGAACTATTGCTAATGTTTCCAGAAGGAACAAGACATGGATTAGATAAAGGGAAAAAACCAAAAAACGGAGCAGTATTAATTGCTGCAACAGCAGGTAAACCAATAATACCAATAGGAATACAAGGAAGCTTTAAGCCTTTTAGAAAAGTTATTGTAAATATAGGAAAGCCAATAGATTATTCACAATATAGTGAAGAAGTAAAGGAAAAAGAGCAAGCTTCAAAATTAACACAAGAACTAATGCAAGAAATAGTAAAATTAAGAGATGCAAAAATATAAGAATATTGTCAAAAGAGTTGAAAAAAACAGCAAATACGTGTATAATAAAGAATGGTGAAAACAATGGAAATAAATAGAATAAAAGCAATAATAGAAGCGATATTATTTGCTTGTGGCAGACCAGTTGAAATGAAAGAATTAATAACAGCACTAGAATTGCCAGAAGAAGACATAATTAAAATAATAGAAAGTATGAAATCTGAATTTGAATTAGAAAATAGGGGAATTGAAATTGTAAAAGTAGAAAATAAATATACATTATGTAGTAAAAAAGAATACTATGATTACATATACCCATTATTTGATAATAGAGCAAAACCTAATATTTCTAATGCAGCAATGGAAACTTTAGCAATAATAGCATATAATCCAAAAATAACTAGAGCAGAAATAGAAAGTATAAGAGGAGTAAATTCAGATGCAACAATATATAAATTATTAGAATATAATTTAATCGAAGATGCAGGAAAGTCAGATTTACCAGGGAAACCCACAGTATATCAGACAACAGAAGAGTTTTTAAAAGTATTTGGACTTTCAAACTTAGATGAACTGCCCGAACTGCCCAAATATAAAATTGATGAAAACGAACAAATAGTAATAGATGATATAAAGGGGTAATGTATATGAGTAAAAATGAAGAAAATTTTGTAAAAGAAATAACTAATATAGAGGAAGATTTCGCAAAATGGTATACAGATATAGTTATAAAAGCTGATTTAGCAGATTATACAGATACAAAAGGCTGTATAGCAATAAAACCATATGGATATGCAATATGGGAAAATATTCAAAAATACACAGATGAGAAATTTAAAAAAGCTGGAGTTAAAAACATCTATTTACCAGTATTAATTCCAGAAAGTTTGTTAAATAAAGAAAAAGAACATGTAGAGGGTTTTGCACCAGAAGTAGCATGGGTTACAATAGGAGGACAAGAGAAATTAGAAGAAAAACTATGTATTCGCCCAACATCAGAAACAATGTTTTCAGTATTATATTCAAAATGGGTAAAATCATGGAGAGATTTACCAATGGTATACAACCAATGGTGTAATGTTTTAAGATGGGAAAAAGAAACAAGACCTTTCTTACGTTCAAGAGAATTTTTATGGCAAGAAGGTCATACTTTACATGCAACAGCAGAAGAAGCAAAAGAAAGAACATTACAAATGTTAAACATATATGCAGATGTTATAGAAAATTTATTAGCAATACCAGTAATAAAAGGCAAAAAAACAGAAAAGGAAAAATTCGCAGGAGCAGAAAGTACTTATACGGTAGAAACATTAATGCATGATGGAAGAGCTTTGCAGGCAGGAACATCACATTATTTTGCGCAAAAATTTACAAAACCATTTGAAATAAAATTCCAGAATAAAGAAGGAAAAGAAGAATACGCATACCAAACATCTTGGGGATTTAGTACAAGATTAATAGGTGCTACAATAATGGCACATGGGGACAACAGAGGACTAAAATTACCACCAAGAGTAGCACCAATACAAGCAGTTATAGTTCCAATAGCAATGAAAAAAGAAGGAGTAAAAGAAAAAGCAGAAGAATTATACAATTTACTAAACGAAAAATATAGAATGGAATGTGATACTAGAGAAAACTATACTCCAGGATATAAATTCAATGATTGGGAAATGAGAGGAGTTCCAGTAAGAATAGAAATAGGACCAAGAGATATAGAAAATGGAGAATGTGTATTTGTAAGAAGAGACACTTTAGAAAAAATAACAGTAAAATTAAGCGAAATAGATATAAAACTAGGTGAAATACTAGAACAGATACAACAAAATATGTATAATGAATGTAAAGCAAATATGAAAAGAAGAACATCAATAGCTACTAACTTAGACGAATTTGTAGAAAAAATAAATACAAATCAAGGATTTATAAAAACAATGTGGTGTGGCAGTCAAGAATGTGAAGATAA
>CALXPS010000037.1 GCA_944390405.1 uncultured Clostridia bacterium
ATGTATTTAAATTTTTTCACATCTTCTTTTAATGCTTCTAACATTTCATTGAACTTTAACATGAGATGTATTTAAATAGAAGAAGTAAAAGAGACAATAAAGAAACTAAAAGATTGAACTTTAACATGAGATGTATTTAAATCTTTTCCCTTTTTCTCTTAAATATTTTACTACATCATTGAACTTTAACATGAGATGTATTTAAATATTTTAAAGCTTGATATGCCTTCTAGCCATTTTTCAATTGAACTTTAACATGAGATGTATTTAAATGATATTAGATTAGCAAGAGTTGCTCCAACAAAACAATTGAACTTTAACATGAGATGTATTTAAATAAATGTTACTTTAGTTTATGATTACTATACAAAAACATTGAACTTTAACATGAGATGTATTTAAATTTGGTAAGACTGTAACATCAATACCTATACACCACCATTGAACTTTAACATGAGATGTATTTAAATAATATAGCACCATTCGTATCTTCTTTTTGTCCTAGATTGAACTTTAACATGAGATGTATTTAAATATTTTTTGCATATCTCCGTTATAATCTCCTAGATAATTGAACTTTAACATGAGATGTATTTAAATCCTAATTTATAATGGATAATTTCATCATCACCGCATTGAACTTTAACATGAGATGTATTTAAATAAAATTACTAGATGAAATGTATTATCTTTAAATGGTAATTGAACTTTAACATGAGATGTATTTAAATTTTTATATTTTAAACAACAACTTATATTACTTTAAATTGAACTTTAACATGAGATGTATTTAAATGCCTTAACACCATTCATTAATTTTGCAACATCTTCTATTGAACTTTAACATGAGATGTATTTAAATTATAAAGCAAGATGATGGTAAGATATGGTATTGTCCATTGAACTTTAACATGAGATGTATTTAAATCTTTTTGCAACATGTTCTCTTTCAATAAAACTTTGTTATTGAACTTTAACATGAGATGTATTTAAATTATTCGTAATTATTATCATCGCAGTATTTTATTAAATTGAACTTTAACATGAGATGTATTTAAATAAACCTAATGCTTTATTACCTGTTGTTTGTTTATTATTGAACTTTAACATGAGATGTATTTAAATATTTGTGCTTGATTTGATTTGTATGCACCTGAAACATTGAACTTTAACATGAGATGTATTTAAATCAAACAACATAAAAGGCGATATTAATTTTTTATTAAGTATTGAACTTTAACATGAGATGTATTTAAATATGCTATTTCCAATTGTCAAATTTTCTTCATTTCCAATATTGAACTTTAACATGAGATGTATTTAAATACTAATAATAAAACAGGTGTTTTTTGTGCTTTTATAATTGAACTTTAACATGAGATGTATTTAAATTCATCACCGCAAAAATGGAATTTTACTTTGTGCGTCAATTGAACTTTAACATGAGATGTATTTAAATTTTGTATTTATGTATGATAGCTTAACAAGTTTTGAGAATTGAACTTTAACATGAGATGTATTTAAATAATAATGAAATTGTTTGTTTAGTTTTGACAAATGTATTGAACTTTAACATGAGATGTATTTAAATTTTACTGTTTCATATTGTTTCATGTTTTCTTTTTCTATTGAACTTTAACATGAGATGTATTTAAATTTAATACAACAATATCTATATCATGTATGTGGTATTAATTGAACTTTAACATGAGATGTATTTAAATCAAGTTAAATCCCAATCTTTATCTATAAATCCGTGTTATTGAACTTTAACATGAGATGTATTTAAATGCTGCAACATTAGCGAAATTTCTAAAAAGTACATATTGAACTTTAACATGAGATGTATTTAAATTCTAAGTAGAATAGAAAGAAAAGAAACAGAGCCTAATTGAACTTTAACATGAGATGTATTTAAATATTAGTCAACCTATAGACGATTCTTCGCCAGAGGGATTGAACTTTAACATGAGATGTATTTAAATAAAATTATAGGTTGTTCTCTAACGCTTGTGCTATATTGAACTTTAACATGAGATGTATTTAAATATTTCATTAAAATAGTTATTGTAATCTTTTTCTTATTGAACTTTAACATGAGATGTATTTAAATTAAGTACTATAGCCCAATGATTCTCTTATTGTTCTTATTGAACTTTAACATGAGATGTATTTAAATTAAAGAATATGTAACAGATAAAAACTATGAAGATGAATTGAACTTTAACATGAGATGTATTTAAATTTCTTCCTAAAGCATATCTTTCTGCACTTACTAATATTGAACTTTAACATGAGATGTATTTAAATAAAATTGAAAGCTAAGAATTTTGAGTTTAACGGTGGATTGAACTTTAACATGAGATGTATTTAAATAATAAAAACTGGTCTTGTCCATCTGGGGTGTTGCAAATTGAACTTTAACATGAGATGTATTTAAATATAGCAATTTTTTTGATATTATATTTCTTTGCTTTAATTGAACTTTAACATGAGATGTATTTAAATGAAGATGAGATAAAAGAAGCTTTAGAGTTTTATAAAATTGAACTTTAACATGAGATGTATTTAAATCAAACTATGAGAATGGTAAAAATATGCCTTCTATATTGAACTTTAACATGAGATGTATTTAAATTCCTTACGACTATAAAGATGAACAAGAAGCATTAGATTGAACTTTAACATGAGATGTATTTAAATTCTAGCCCTATTGCAAGTATTATTGCTAGTATAATATTGAACTTTAACATGAGATGTATTTAAATTATGCTAAATGAACTAGAAAAAAAAGGAATTACGCATTGAACTTTAACATGAGATGTATTTAAATATTAGCTAAAAAAACAGGAGATAAAGAATTAACATATTGAACTTTAACATGAGATGTATTTAAATGATTATATGGATAAATACAGAGAAGAGCAAGAAAATTGAACTTTAACATGAGATGTATTTAAATTGCATATGAAAATGACAAACAAATAAAAGTCTTTCAAATTGAACTTTAACATGAGATGTATTTAAATAGATTAATGATATGAATTGCTCACTTTTCCCTTTTATTGAACTTTAACATGAGATGTATTTAAATCCAACATGTATTTTTTCTCCTGTATCTGCGTCCCAATTGAACTTTAACATGAGATGTATTTAAATAACCAACAGGAACAAGGACAAATCTAGAAGACATATTGAACTTTAACATGAGATGTATTTAAATATGGAATGGTAGCAAAAATGCAGATCATGTAGGGATATTGAACTTTAACATGAGATGTATTTAAATAAAGAGTAGCATTCTAAAAGGAGAAAATTATGAAATTATTGAACTTTAACATGAGATGTATTTAAATTGGACATAAAATCTTTTTTTATTTTTTTCTTTTGATATTGAACTTTAACATGAGATGTATTTAAATTATAGACCGTACTAAAACATTATGGGAAGAATTGAATTGAACTTTAACATGAGATGTATTTAAATTTCCTGAATAGTCCTTTGACTTAAACCTTGTATCCATTGAACTTTAACATGAGATGTATTTAAATAAAGCATATTTTTCTAATGCTTCTGCATTTACATATTGAACTTTAACATGAGATGTATTTAAATTGAGACAAGAATATCAATTTTGGAGAACGAAAGGAAATTGAACTTTAACATGAGATGTATTTAAATAAATGAAAAATATTAAAATAAAAGATTATTTAGGAAATTGAACTTTAACATGAGATGTATTTAAATTATGAACAAGACATTGACTATATAAGAGCTTCTTTATTGAACTTTAACATGAGATGTATTTAAATTCTCGAGGGGGAATAAAAGCAGTACATAAAATAGTATTGAACTTTAACATGAGATGTATTTAAATGTTAGGTGCAAATCCTAACCCGCATTAATCAAATAGATTGAACTTTAACATGAGATGTATTTAAATACTCTATTAGGTTTGAAGAATTGGTCGATAGCAAATTGAACTTTAACATGAGATGTATTTAAATTCTTTATGTCTGAAATTTCTCCCGCTACTTTTCCAATTGAACTTTAACATGAGATGTATTTAAATACAAGAACTGGAGAGTTTATAGCAGTGCATGAGCTAACACATGCTATAGGAACAGAACAAATGAAGAAAATGATAGATAATTATAGAAAAAGCAATACAGAATTTAATTCAGAAGTAGAAGGATTATTGCAAAACTATAATTCAACAGAAATAACAGAAGAAGCTTTGTCTGATGTATCAGCACAGCTTTTTGGAAATCAAGAATTTATCAATAATATAGCACAAAATAATCCTAATATATTTCAAAAGATTTATAATGAAATAAAATATTTATGGCACCAATTTAGAGGGTATAAAAACCAAGACCAATTTGTAGAAGATTTATATTACAAATGGACACAGGTATATAACAGTAATAATAAATTAAACGAAACAAGAAATTATCATATAAGTAGTAATTTAAGTAATGATATAGATAATATTTTAATAAATGGAACTACCAGAAATAAAATACAAGTAAGAGATTTTACACCAGAAGCTTTAGTAGATGCAGGATTGGAAGATTTACCAATGGAAATGAAAAGTTCCCATATAAGAGAAAATATTTTAACTTTAGAACAAGCTAAAAAGTTAGGGTTAAAAATTAGCAATAAGACACATTATCATGGATTGGGAAAAGAAATTTTTATAAAAGCTATAGACCAACTGGATAGTCCAGTAGCTATTTACAGATGGAAGGATAATAATGGTAAAAACACATATGGAAGTAATGATTATATTGTATTAACAGAATTAATAGCAAAGGAAGATGGGAAAGATGGAAGAGTAATAGTTCCATTATTTTTAAAAAATATAAATGGACGATATGAAGTTAAAACAGTACATAGAAAAAATGGTGTTTTTAAATATCTAAGTGATAATAAAAATTATTTAGATAAATTAACAATAAAAAGAACTAATAAGATTGACAAGGTTCAATTCCCTGTGAGTCCTAAAAGTTCTTCTAATAATAGTATACCATCTTCAAACAAAGATGTCAATACTACTACTAAATACTCCAGGGTAATTTCATAAAATATTACGAAATTGTAATATTGGAAAATATATGTTAAAATCTCAGAGGTGATAATGATGA
>CALXPS010000038.1 GCA_944390405.1 uncultured Clostridia bacterium
ACCATGTGTGTGTGATAACTACTTTTTTAATTATTTTTCCATTTTCTATTGAATTTATTTTCTTTTTGATATATATTATGTGTAATGAATATTATATTTACTAAGGAGGATTTTTAATGCAAAAAAATACAAAGGACTCAACTGTAAAAAAATCTGTTGATAAAGATTTAAAAAACAATAAATTAAAAGTTACAGATGTTCCAATAAAAAATAAAACTACTAAAAATTCTAAAAAAGATACTTCTTCAAAAGCAAAAGAGTCTGTAACTAATAAATCTACTGCTAAAAAATCTTCTGTTTCTGCAAAGAGTACTACTAAAAAAGCTACTGCTGAGAAAGTAGCTTCAAAAAATGTTGCTGAAGTCTCTGCTACTAAAAAAGCGACTTCTAAAAAGGTGGCTTCTAAAAAGGCTTCTAATACTTCTGCTACTAAGAAAACAGCTACTAAAAGGCCAAGCGCAAAGACTGCTTCAAAGTCTACTAGAAAAGTAACTAAAAAGTCTTCTACAGCCAAAACTTCAAGAAGTGCAAAGGCAACAAAGAAAGCAAAAAAAGTAGAAGTTTTAGAATATTATGATTTGCCATACAGATATAATCAAACTGTTGTTAAAATTTTAGCACAAACGCCTAATACTCTTTTTGTTTATTGGGATATTTCAGATGCAGATAGAGAAAAATATATGAATGAATTTGGCGAAGATTTCTTTCAATCTACAGTTCCTGTTCTAATTGTTCATAATAAAACTATGAATTATTCTTTTGAAATTGAAATTAATGATTTCGCTAATAGTTGGTATTTTAATGTTAATGATGCAAAATGTGATTATGAGATTGAATTAGGTAGAAGATCAAGAACTACTAATATTGTTTTACCTAATAATTACATGCATGTTGCTTCATCTAATATTATAGAAGCACCAAACAATCATATTCTATTTGAGAAAAATCAAAAAATGTTATTTTTTAGAAATGTAAAAACAAATCAAAGTTTTACAAAGGATATTTCTCAATTTGAATTTATTAATTATATTGGTAGAATTTATAATATATATGAAGTTTATAAGAAAATATATAAAGAGGAAGAACTTCAAGATTTAGAACAACTTCCTAGTTCAAATTTTTAACAAAGGAGCAATTTAATGAATGAGCCAAAAGGATATGTAAGTTTTATCTTACATGCACATTTGCCTTTTATACATCACCCTGAAAGTGAAGATTATTTAGAGGAAGAATGGTTATTTGAGGCTATTTCAGAAACATATATTCCATTACTTCTTAATTTTAAAAAATTAGAGGAGGAAAAAGTCGATTTTAGGATTACTATGTCGCTTACTCCCCCTTTATTAAATATGCTTGATAATAAATTACTTCAAAGAAGATATATAAAATATTTAAAAAAACATATAGAGCTTTGTACCAAAGAAGTTAAGAGAACTGCTTATGATGCTAGATTAAACGAACTTTCAAAATATTATTTAGAACGTTATTCTCACGATTTACATGTTTTTAAAGATATTTATAATTGTAATATCATTAATGGATTTAAACATTTCCAAGATATTGGTGTTTTGGAAATTATCACTTGTGGTGCAACACATGGATATTTCCCAATTTTATATGTTAATGAAAAGACTATTCGAGCACAGATTGCAGTGGGAGTACAAACATATGAAAAGTATTTTGGAAGACGTCCTAGAGGTATTTGGCTTCCTGAGTGTGGCTATGTTCATGAGGCGGACAAGTATTTAAAAGAGTTTGGGCTTGAGTATATTATTACAGAATCCCATGGAATTTTATATGCAGACCCTACTCCAATTTTTGGAACTTTTGCACCAATTGTTTCTCCTGAAGGAATTATTGCATTTGGACGTGATATTGAAAGTTCAAGACAAGTTTGGAGTTCAATAAGCGGTTATCCTGGCGATTTTAATTACCGTGAATTTTATAGAGATATAGGCTATGATGCTGATTATGATTATATTAAACCATATATAGCTAAAAATGGTGTTAGAGTTAATACAGGTATAAAATATCATAGAATTACTTCAAAAGGTGAATTTAAGGATTATTACAATTTGCAATGGGCTAAAGATTCTGCTGAAAAACAAGCGGGTCATTTCTTTGATTCAAGAGTTAAACAAATTAATGAATTATCAGCTGTTATGAATCCTACAAAGCCACTTATTGTATGTCCTTATGATGCAGAACTTTATGGTCACTGGTGGTATGAAGGTCCATATTGGTTGTATATTTTATTTAAGAAAATTTATTATGATCAAGGCAATTTTAAATTAATAACACCTGGAGAATACATAGATAAATACCCAGAAATGCAAGTATGTTCACCTTGTATATCAAGCTGGGGTGCAAATGGTTATAGTGAGGTATGGCTTAATGGTTCAAATGATTATGCTCACAGGCATTTACATGTTGCCGGAGATAGGATGGTAGAACTTGCTCATCTATTCCCTAATGAGAAAAATACATTGAGAAGAAAAGCACTAAATCAATGTGCTCGTGAATTATTACTTGCTCAAAGTAGTGATTGGCTATTTATAATAACACATGGTACAATGGTAGATTATGCAAAAAAACGTATAAAAGATCATATTGGTAGATTTACTAAACTTTATGAACAAATTAAAGCTAATAAAATAGATGCTGAATTTTTAAAATCAATTCAAAAAAAGGACTGTATTTTCCCTGAAATTGATTATATGATTTACTTTTAACGGAGGCCAGAAATCAGAGATCGGAGGTCGGAAATCTGACCTCCAATTTCTGACTTCCGACCTCCGACATCTGACCTCTGACCTCTGACTTCCGCCCTCCGTATAGTAACACTTTTCTCTTCATTTCATAATATATGTATATCTGAACAATTTTTAGTAGATAATATATATTGTGTATGGAGGGATTTTTGTTGTTTAAGACAGTTTGTATAAAAACAAGTAATAAAAACATAGCAGATTATCTACTAAAAGAACTTGAATATTTTGAATTTAAAGATATTTATGTCTCTTGTTATGATTTTAGATTTTATACTAATGTTATAATTCACTATGTTGGTAAGAATGTTGATTTGTTTTTAAACAAAATATCTACTCTTCTAAGTTATTGTGTTATAGATTTTTATGAGCCTGTATTTATTAAAAATTTAATAAATACAAATTATTTTTATTTTTCTACCGAAGATAAAAAACAAATTTATAATTTGTGTTTAACAAATGTTGACTTCTCAAACTCAATTGCTATGCTTAACATTATTTCGAATGCTTTTTGTGATTATTTTTCTGATAATAAGTATGTTATTTTGGATGGATTTGTTCATTTTAAACTTGGAGAATATGTTAAAATTCTAGATTCGATTGTTGATATGTGTGTGAATAAATTTATTATAGATAGAGAATATAATGAATTTATAAGTTTACTGAAAACATATATTCAAACAACACCTAGTAGTGCAGATATTATTCATCTTATTTATAAAAATCATGATTCAATATTGCTTGATTCATCTAAGCAATTAATTAAATTTAATGACGAGTTAATTAATAAAAAATATTTATCTGATATTTCTTTTTCATCTAACGATTTTGCTTTAAATACCTTACTAACTTTATTACCTAAAAAACTATATATTCATCTAATTGATGAAGAAGATGATTTTATAGATACATTAAAATTCATATTTGATAACAGAGTTTTTATTTGTACTGACTGTAATTTGTGTAACCTTTATATGAGCAATAAGGGAAAAATTACCAATTAAATTTATTTGACTTTTTGCATTTCATATGATATATATTTCATATCTTTATTTAGAATGGAGAAATAAATGAGTGCTTTTGTTTTAAAGCTTATTGCTTGTGTTACTATGTTTATAGATCATATTGGTTATGCTATTTTTAACGGCTCATCTTGGTTTAATTATATTGGCAGACTAGCATTCCCTATATTTGCTTTTCAAATTTCTGAAGGATATATTCACACAAGAAGTATAAAAAAGTACTTATTAAGGCTATTTTTGTTTGCTCTTGTTTCTCAAATTCCTTTTATGCTTTTTCATTCTATTATTAGTGAAGGATTTTATCTAAATGTTATTTTTACATTACTTTTCGGGCTTATTCCAATTGTAATATATGATAAATATAATAAATTTACTGGAATTATGGTAGCAATTTCTCTTGGTATTATTGCTAGCTTTTTAAATTGTGATTATGGTTTTTATGGGGTTTTTATAACATTTTTATTTTATGTTTTGAATAAAAATAAATTACTCCTTGCTACTGGTTTTGTTCTTACTACTTTAATTAGATATTCTTACTATATAATCGACTTTTGTTTGCAATATGGTATTGGTTATCTAGGAACGGTTGTGAATTTTTATTTACCTTCTATGATAGGTACTGTAACTTCTATATTGTTTATTCTTTTATATAATAAAAAGAAAGGGTATAATACTAAATATTTATTATATTTATTCTACCCTTTACACATGCTTTTAATTTATGGAATTAGTTTTGTATTTTAATGTTGTAATGCAAAATTTATTCCTCTTGCTACTACATCTTTCATGTTTTCTATTAAATCATCTATTTCTTTTGGTGTTACTATTAAATTATAATCTTTTGGAACAAGTGCTTCTTTAATTAGATTATATTTATCTACATTTTTTAATTCATTTAAATAATCATTTGATTTTGCTTCTTGTTGTAGTTTCTCTATAAATAAATCTATACTATCTGATGCAATAGTAGCTGCTTCTACAACCATTGGTACACCTATTGCAATTACTGGGATATTAAGAGTTTTTTGACTTATTTCATTTCTTGCATTTCCAACACCTGCTCCTGGTACTATTCCTGTATCTGCTATTTGTACTGTACTGCTAATCCTTTCTATGCTTTTTGATGATAAACTATCTATAACTATTACTAGTTTTGGTTTTATATTATCTACTATTCCTTTTATTATTTCTACTGTTTCAATTCCTGTAGTTCCAAGTACCCCTGGAGCAATTGCTGTAACTGGTCTTGTTTCTGGATCTATATATTCTGGTGCATATTTTAATAAATGTCTTGTTGTATCTATATCTTTCACAACCTTTGGTCCTAGTGAATCTGGTGTTACATAAACATTTCCTAAACCTACTATTAAAATATCTCCTTTTTTATCTACATGTTTATCAATCAATTTACGTAACTCATTTGTCATTGTTTCTGCTGCCTTTTGTATCTCGTTTTTATCTGCTATTTTTAACTTTTTTATATCTATTGTTATATAACTTCCTATTTGCTTACCTAAGGCTTCTTCGCCTTT
>CALXPS010000039.1 GCA_944390405.1 uncultured Clostridia bacterium
AATAAAGCTCGTATATCACAAATACCAATGTGTTACGAGCTTTTTTCCTTTTTTAACTGTCAAACTCAGGATTATATCAGTTTAAAAATGTCAATAGTTTTTATATATTTTTTTCAAATTCTTTTTTTATTATATCTACTGTTCCACTTTTTGCAAAATTTTCAGCCTGTTTTATTGTATAATAGAATAATTTTTCATCGCTACTTCCATGTGCTTTTACTACTGGTTTTTTTACTCCTAAGAATAATGCTCCTCCATATTCTTTGTAGTCCATTGTTTTGCTAAATCTTTTTATTGCAGGCATTGTTGGAATAGCACAGATTATGCTTAATATGTTTTTCTTTAGACTTTCTGTTAATGTTCTTTTTACTAATTTTCCTAATCCTTCTACTGTTTTTAAGAATATATTTCCTGTAAATCCATCAGTTATAACTGCATCTATTTCTCCTGAAAATGCTTCTCTTCCTTCTATGTTTCCTACAAAATTTATTCCTCTCTCTTCTGCTTCTTGTTTTAATAATTTATAACTTTCTTTTATTAAATCATTTCCTTTTGTTTCTTCTGTTCCTATATTTAATAATCCTATAGCAGGTTTTTCTATGTTATATATTTTCTGTAAGTATACATTGGCCATTTGTGCAAATTGTAATAGATTTATTGGCTTGCAATTTGTATTGGCTCCTGCATCTACAAGCATTACACCTTTTTTATATGATGGTAGCATTGGTGCCATTGCTGGTCTATCTACACCTTTTATTCTTCCTACTAATAGTGTTGCTCCTGTAAGCAATGCTCCTGAATTTCCTGCTGAAATGAAAACATCTCCTTCACCTTCTTTTAGTAATTTAAAGCCTACTACCATTGATGAATCTTTTTTATGTTTTATTGCTTGTGTTGGTATGTCTTCCATTGTTATTTCTTCTGTTGTATTATGTATTTTTATTTTATTTGATATTTGATTTATATTTTCTTTTCCATATATTTCTTTTACTTTTTTGTTTATAATTTCTTCATTTCCTACTAGTATTATTTCTGAATCTATTTCATTAATAGCTTTTATTGCTCCTTTAATTGTTGCTTCTGGTGCGTTATCTCCACCCATTGCGTCTAATATAATTTTCATATATGCTTTCCCCTTTGCTTTTAATTTTGATGTTACTATTTTATTCTTTTATTATAAAAAAATCAAGTATTTGAATAAAAATATGTAAAAAAATAGTTAGTACTAGCTCTAAAAGAATTGATAGCACTTTGTAGCTAAAGGCAGGAATTATATGTTCTTTTCGAAAGAAAATAATCAAACAGCCTGCTGCTCAACTCGTGACCTGCATAGACCTTTTGATTTTTTCTTGAGAAAAAACATATAATTCCTGCATTTAGCGGACTATATGTCTTTAAGTCTGAATGGTAACAAAAAATAGCTCTCAGATTATTCTGAGAGCCTTATATTTGTTAGAATTATTCTATTATTTCAGAAACTATACCAGAACCTACTGTTCTACCACCTTCACGGATAGCGAATCTTAGTCCTTTTTCCATAGCTATTGGTGTGATTAATTCGATTGTCATATCGATGTTATCTCCTGGCATTACCATTTCTGTTCCTGCAGGTAATTCAATAACACCTGTAACGTCTGTTGTTCTGAAGTAGAATTGTGGTCTGTATCCATTAAAGAATGGTGTATGACGTCCACCTTCTTCTTTAGTTAATACATAAACTTGTGCTTTGAATTTTGTATGTGGATGTATTGAACCTGGTTTTGCTAATACTTGACCTCTTTCTATTTCGTTTCTTTGAATTCCTCTTAATAGTAATCCAACGTTATCTCCTGCTTGTGCTTGATCTAATAACTTTCTGAACATTTCTACACCTGTGATAACTGTTTTCTTAGCTTCATTAGCTAATCCAACTATTTCCACTTCGTCAGAAACTTTTACAACTCCTCTTTCTACTCTACCTGTTGCAACTGTACCTCTACCTGTTATAGAGAATACGTCTTCTACTGGCATTAAGAAGTCTCCGTCTGTTGGTCTGTCTGGTGTTGGTATATAACTATCAACTGCATCCATTAATTCTTTCATGCAAGCATATTCTGGTGCATTTGGATCTTTTGATGTACATTCTAATACTTTTAATGATGATCCTTTTATAATTGGGATTTCATCTCCTGGGAAATCATAGCTTGATAATAAGTCTCTAACTTCCATTTCAACTAATTCTAATAATTCTGGGTCATCAACCATATCGCATTTGTTTAAATAAACAACGATGTATTTAACACCAACTTGTCTTGCTAATAATATATGCTCTCTTGTTTGAGGCATTGGTCCATCAGCTGCTGAAACAACTAATATTGCTCCATCCATTTGTGCAGCACCTGTAATCATGTTTTTAACATAATCTGCGTGACCTGGACAGTCAACGTGTGCATAGTGTCTGTTTGCTGTTTCATATTCTACGTGAGCTGTGTTGATTGTGATTCCTCTTGCTTTTTCTTCTGGTGCTCCGTCGATTTGGTCATATGCTGTAAATTGAGCCATGTTTAATAACCCTAAATATTTTGTAATAGCTGCTGTTGTTGTTGTTTTACCATGGTCTACGTGACCGATTGTACCAATGTTAACATGTGGTTTGGTTCTTTCAAATTTTTCCTTTGCCATTTAAAAATCCTCCTTAATTTTGGAATTAGATTTCTTCTAATCCTTTTTTTATTTTTTTAAATTTAATAACAATTTTTTCAAGCAATGCTATTTTATAACAATTTTGCTTTTTTTGCAATAGTTTTATTGCATTTTTTTGATTTTTTGTACATTTTACTAACATTTTGTAGGGCGATCATCGATTGTCCGCTAATTTTACAAGAATTCTCAAACAGCAATGCACGCCCATACAATTTGTTTTTAATTCATATATGAATTTTATTCTTCTTTTTTAGCTCTAGATGCTACTATACTTTCAAGTATTGATTTTGGAACTTCTTCATAGTGAGATGGTTCCATTGCATATGTTCCTCTACCTTGTGTTTTTGAACGTAGGTCTGTTGCATAACCAAACATTTCTGACAATGGTATGAATGCTCTTATTATTTGCATTCCATTTCTTGCTTCCATTCCTTCCATTTTTCCACGTCTAGAGTTTACATCTCCTATAACATCTCCCATATATTCTTCTGGTACTGTTATTTCTACTTTCATTATAGGCTCTAGTATAACTGATTTTCCTTGTTTACATCCTTCTTTAAATGCCATTGAACCAGCTATTTTGAATGCCATTTCTGATGAGTCAACATCATGGTATGAACCGTCTACTAATGTAGCTTTAAAGTCTATAACTGGATATCCTGCTAAAATACCGCTTTCTGCTGCTTCACGGATACCTTCCTCTGTTGGTTTAACATATTCTTTTGGAACAACTCCACCAACAATTTTGCTTTCAAATTCAATTCCTGAACCTGGCTCTAATGGTTCCATTTCTATCCATACGTGTCCATATTGTCCACGTCCACCAGATTGACGTATGAATTTTCCTTCTACTCTTACTTTGTTTCTAATTGTCTCTTTGTAAGAAACTTGTGGTTTACCTACATTACATTCAACTTTGAATTCTCTTTTTAATCTGTCTACTATAATATCTAGGTGTAATTCTCCCATACCTGCAATTATTGTTTGACCAGTTTCATGATTTGTGTATGTTTTGAATGTTGGATCTTCTTCAGCAAGTTTTGCTAAAGCTATACCCATTTTTTCTTGAGCTACTTTATCTTTTGGCTCAATTGCTATTTCTATAACTGGTTCTGGGAATTCCATAGATTCTAGTATAACTGGATGGTCCATATCGCATAGTGTATCACCTGTTGTTACATCTTTTAATCCAACTGCTGCTGCAATATCTCCTGAATATACTTTGTCTATGTCTTCTCTATGATTTGCATGCATTTGAAGAATTCTTCCTATTCTTTCTTTTTTATCTTTGTTTGCATTTAATACTGTTGAACCTGACTCTAATGTTCCTGAATAAACTCTAAAGAAACATAATTTTCCAACAAATGGGTCTGTTGCAATTTTGAATGCTAATGCTGCAAATGGTTCGTTATCTGATGTTTTTCTTTCTGTTTCATTACCATCTAAGTCAACACCTTTGATATGTGGTACATCTAGTGGTGATGGCATAAATGCTACTATATAATTTAATAATTCTTGAACACCTTTATTTTTGTATGATGAACCACAGCAAACTGGTACTATTTTATTTGCTATTGTACCAATTCTTAAACCTTTTTTGATTTCATCTTCAGAAAGTTCTTCGCCATCTAAATATTTCATCATTAATTCATCATCTTGTTCTGCTGCTGCTTCTACCATTTGTGCTCTATATTTTTCAGCAGTTTCTTTTAAATCTTCTGGAATATCTGTTTCCTCAATAACTTTTCCTAAATCATCTTTATGAATAAATGCTCTCATTTTTATTAAGTCAACTATTCCTTGGAATTGATCTTCACTACCTACTGGTATTTCTACTGGAATTGCATTTGCATTTAATCTGTTTTTCATTTGGTCTACACATCCAAAGAAATCTGCACCTGTAGTATCCATTTTGTTTACATATGCCATTCTTGGTACTTGATATTTATCAGCTTGTCTCCAAACTGTTTCTGATTGTGGTTGAACTCCACCTTTAGCACAAAATACTGTTACAGAACCATCTAAAACTCTTAGAGATCTTTCTACTTCTACAGTAAAATCAACGTGACCTGGAGTATCAATTATATTTATTCTATGTCCTAACCATTGACATGTTGTAGCAGCAGAAGTAATGGTTATACCTCTTTCTTGCTCTTGTTCCATCCAGTCCATAGTAGCTGCACCTTCATGCACTTCTCCTATTTTATGTGTTTTTCCTGTATAGAAAAGAATTCTTTCAGTAGTAGTAGTTTTTCCTGCATCAATATGGGCCATTATTCCTATATTTCTTGTTTTTTCTAATGAAAATGCTCTACCTGCCATTATTTTATCCTCCTATATATTTAATTAAAGATTACCACTTGTAATGAGCAAATGCTTTGTTTGCTTCTGCCATTCTATGTGTTTCTTCTTTTTTCTTATATGCTCCACCTGTTTGATTTACAGCATCTATAATTTCTCCCGCTAGTTTTTCAGCCATTGTTTTTTCATGTCTGTTTCTAGCATATGTTACAAGCCATCTTAAGCCTAAAGTTTGTCTTCTTTCTTCTCTTATTTCGATTGGAACTTGGTATGTTGCTCCACCTACTCTTCTTGCTTTTACTTCAAGAACTGGCTTTATATTGCTAAGAGCTGTTTCAAAAACTTCTAATGCATCTTTGTTTTCTTTTTCTTTTACTATTTCAAATGCATCATAAACTATTTTTTGAGCAACTGTTTTTTTACCATCTAACATAATATTGTTTATTAGCTTTGTAACTATTTTACTATTATATATTGGATCTGGTAAAACATCTCTTTTTGCTATATATCCTCTTCTTGGCACTTTTCTTCACTCCTTTTTTGTCTAGAGGTTAGAAATTAGAATTTTTATTCTATTTTCTTTATCTTTCTTTTTCCTCTTTATTTTTTGTAATACTTTATACAAAAGTATTAAAGTTACTCTGAAAAGCTTTTTTAGCTTTCCCGTAAAGTGCTAATTTGGATGTCGGAAAACAGAGGTCTGATTTCTGAAGTCTGATGTCTGAGGTCTGAGGTCCGATGTCAGATATCGGATATCTGATATCTGAGTTCTGACTTCTGTCAAATAATTTATCTATATAAATTTTATTACATTCTTCATTAACACTTTTTTTCATTTTTTAATAGTTATTAAAATTAGTTTTTAACATCTATTTATTTTTTTGGTCTTTTTGCACCATATTTAGATCTTGCTTTCATTCTATCTTTAACACCTGCTGTATCTAATGTACCTCTAATAATATGGTATCTAACACCTGGGATATCTTTTACCCTTCCACCTCTTATCAATACAACACTATGTTCTTGTAAGTTGTGGCCTATTCCTGGAATGTATGATGTTACTTCATACCCATTTGATAGTCTAACCCTTGCAACTTTTCTTAAAGCTGAATTTGGTTTCTTAGGTGTTACTGTTTTAACTACTGTACATACTCCTCTTTTTTGTGGTGATCTATTATTTGTTTGTCTGTTTAATTTAGAATTAAACCCTTTTTGTAATGCTGGAGCTGTTGATTTTGTAGTTGATGTTTTTCTACCTTTTCTTACTAATTG
>CALXPS010000040.1 GCA_944390405.1 uncultured Clostridia bacterium
TTATATAAATAATTATTTTATAAAAAAACAAAAAATAATAAAAATTATTTATTTAAAATAAAAAAATATAAAAAATTATAAATATATTTTTAATAAAAAAAAATAATAATTTAATTTATTTAATAAATAAAAATATATTATTATAAAAAATAATACAATAAAAATAAAATTTATTTTTTTATTATTTTTTTTATTGTACAAGCTTTATTTAAATTATACAAAAAACAATTTACTTCACGCAATGATTTAATTACACATTGCTTTTTTTCTGTAAAATTAAATTTTTTCTTGTTTTTTCCACGAGAATCCATTTTTACTCCTTGAATTTTTCTGAATTTATTATATAATATTCTAGAATAAAAAATATGTTAATGGAGGCAAAATGGAGATTCAACTAAAAGAAAATGAAAGAATTGATGATTTACAGATAAATAATTTAAAAATTATACAAAACAAGAATTGGTTTTGTTTTGGAATTGATAGTGTATTATTATCTGATTTTACAAAAAATATAAAAAATAATTCGAAGATAATTGATTTAGGAACAGGAACAGGTATTATTTCTATTTTATTAACTGCAAAAACAAATCCAGAAAGTATTATAGGAGTAGAAATACAGCCAGAAGTAGCAGATATGGCAAAAAGGAGTATCTATTTAAATAAATTAGAAAATAAGATAAATATAATTAATGAAGATATAAGGATTTTAGATAAAAAATTACCTTTGGCCCAATATGATGTTATTGTTACAAACCCACCATACATGAAAGAAAATACAGGATTAAAAAATGAGGATAATACCAAACTAATTTCTAGGCATGAAATAAAATGTACATTAGAAGATATAGCAAATATATCTTCTAAATTACTGAAAAATCATGGTGAAATATATATGGTTCACAGACCAGATAGGCTAGTGGATATAATGGAGATATTTAGAAAATATAAATTAGAGATTAAAGAAATGAGATTAGTTTTTCCAAAGGAAAAAGAGCAAGCTAATTTAATTTTGATAAAAGCAGTAAAAAATGGAAAACCTTTTTTGAAAATCAGTAAACCATTATATGTATATAAAGAAACAGGAGATTATACAGATGAGATATTAAAAATATATAATAAAATATAAATAAAAAAGGAGACAAAACTATGGCAGGAAATTTATATTTGGTAGCTACACCCATTGGAAATTTAGAAGATATCACTTTAAGAGCAATTAATACATTGAAGGAAGTAGATTTAATAGCAGCAGAAGATACTAGACATACAATGAAATTATTAAATCATTTAAAAATAAAAAAAACATTAATTAGTTATTATAAAGAAACAGAAAAAATAAAATCAGATATATTAATAGAAAAAATAATAAATGGAAAAAATATTGCATTAGTGTCAGATGCAGGGACTCCAGCTATATCGGATCCAGGAGAAGAAATCATAAAAAAAGCTATAGAAAATAATATAAATATTATACCAATTCCAGGAGCATGTGCTTTTGTAAATGCATTAATATGCTCTGGATTTAGCACAAAAGAATTTATTTTTATAGGATTTTTATCAAAAAATGCAAAAGATAAGAAGAAGAAATTAGAAGAGTTAAAAAATGAAAATAAAACACTTATTTTTTATGAATCACCGCATAAAATAAAATCCACATTAGAGAATATTTTAGAAATACTAGGCAATAGAAAAATAGTTCTGGCTAGAGAATTAACAAAAATACATGAGGAATTTATAAGAGGACGTATATTAGATATTTTAGAAAAAGAACAAGAATTAAGAGGAGAATTTGTTATTATAGTAGAAGGAACTGAAAAAAAGGAAGAAGAAAAGGAATTTCTAAATAGCTTAACATTAGAAGAACATTACAAATATTATTTAAATAAAAATTTAGACAAAAAAGAGATTATAAAAAAAATTGCTAAAGATAGAAATAAAAATAAGAATGAGATATATCAATATTTTATTAATAAATAAAAGTGGAAGATATTTTCTATCTCCACTTTTTCTTAAATTCAATATAGAAAGTTTCTATTCTTCGTTGATTTTACTTATATTACTTGCGCATTTCTTGCAAATCAATTTACCTTCAAAGTCAAGTAACTTTTTAGATCCCCCACAAAAAATACAATTTGGTTGATACTTTTTTAAAATTATAGAATTACCTTCTACATATATTTCCATAGGATCTTTTTCAGAAATTGAAAATTGAGTTCTTATTTCAATAGGAATAACAACTCTACCAAGTTCATCGACCCTACGTATTATTCCAGTAGATTTCATAAATTTCCTCCTTATTCTACATTTTTCGACACAAATAAGACATTCTTATAATACCACAAAAACTAAAGCAGGTCAATAAAAAAAAAAAAAATTCCTTTATTTGGGAATGATATTTTATAATTAGAATAAAATCAAATAAGAATAATAATAGAAAGGAACAAAATGTTAAATTATATTTGGCCAATATTACTAATGATTTCTTTTACTTATGGAATATGTTTTGGAGATATAGCTGAAACAAATGCATCAATTTTTGAATCTGCTACTAGTGCAGTAAATTTAAGTATAGAACTGCTAGGAACTATTTGTTTATGGAATGGCATAATGAAAATTATAGAGAAAACAAGTTTAGTAGAAAAATTAAAAAAACTACTCAAACCAGTACTAAAATTACTTTTTCCACGAATTCATGAAGATGAGGAAGCCTATAATGAGATTTCCATGAATGTTGTTGCAAATGTTATGGGACTTCGGGAATGCCGCTACTCCCGTAGGATTAAAAGCGATGAAATCACTGCAAAAAAGAAATAAAGAAAAGAAAAAGCTAAGTAATGAAATGGCAATATTTATTGTTTTGAATACTGCATCTATACAAATTATACCTACTACAGTAATTGCCATAAGAAATTCGTTAGGATCCGAAAATCCAACAGCAATATTATTTCCTGTGTGGATAGCGACCATATGTGCAGCATGTTCAGCAATTTGTGCTATTAAAATTATAATGAAGAGATGGTGAAATGGAGTATATTAATTTTTTATCAAATGCAATAATTCCAATTATTATTACATTAATAGTTGTTTATGCAATAATTGAAAAAGTTAAAGTATTTGATTCATTCATTGAAGGAGCAAAGGAAGGAGCCAATATAGTAGTTGGATTATTTCCAACATTAATAGGATTATTTGTTGCCATAGGGGCATTAAGAAGTTCCGGGATAATTAATTTTTTGGTAAATATGCTATCACCAATTACAAACTGGATTGGTATACCAAAAGAAATAATGCCATTAGCTCTTTTAAGACCTATATCTCGGGAGTGCTTCTATTGCAATTGGAACAGACATAATGCAACAATATGGTGTAGATAGCAAAATAGGAATGATAGTTTCTACAATTATGGGGTCTACAGAAACCACTTTATATACGATAGCAATATATACGAGTGTAATAAAAATTAAGAAAACAAGGGGAGTTTTAATAGCGGCATTAATTGGAGATATTGTTGGAATGTTGATTTCTGTAGCGATTTGTCGATTTTTGTCGTAAAAAAATTGTTGACATTTGAAATAAAATGTAGTATTATAATGGCAGAAAATTCTTTCGGAGAAATAATATGTATATTAAGTTCTTATTATTTATTTCTATAATTTTTATTATCAGAAAAATAACAATTAAAATCTTAGCTATAAGAATTCTAAAAAAAATATCAGAAACAAACAATTAAATATAAATTATAAAGAATGGATAAAAGCAATGTGTTTTTATACTATAATTTTTAAGTCATTAATCTTGTAAAAAACATGCTTAAAACATTTGCAGTAGTCCTAAAAAACAAAGCATATTTTTTACAAATTTTATATCTCCCTTATTTTTTATCTATACATTTTTTTATTTTCTTAAGTAAGAGCTATCTTAGTCGCCATACTTTTTTCTCTAAGATGGCTCTACACTTTAAACTACTTTAAATAAATTGCTAGGTAAATCTCTAGGGGCGACATTCAAGGAAATACTATTTTCCAAATAATTTTGCTTTTGCAATTCTTCAACTACAGTTCTATATGCTAATTCCGGAAAATTATTTTCCTTGCTAAGATGTATTAACAAAGCATTTTCTAATCCGCTATTTATTAAATGTGCAATAGTTTTACCAGTAGTACAATTTTCAAGATGACCATTAGGTCCAGCAATTCTTTTCTTTAATAAATATGGATAAGAAGAGTATTTTAATACATCGGAATCATAATTTGATTCAAGCATAACAAAAGAACTATTTTCTAAACAGTTTAAGATATCTTTAGAAATATGTCCTAAATCTGTAGCGATACTAATTTTCTTTTGATCTTTAAAAATATTAAATCCACAAGGATCAACTGCATCATGAGGAGTAGAGAATGGAAATATTTTTAAATCATTAAGTTCAAACATTTTATTATTATTAAAAAAAGTAATATTACTGTTTGCAAGCTTAGAATTATTAGATAATAAAGCATTCCAAGTCTTTAGATTAGCATAAATAGGAATATTATATTTACAAGATAATACACCTATACCTTTTGTATGATCAACATGCTCATGAGTTATTAAAATTGCATCTATATCTTTTGGAGAAAGATTAAAAGAATCAAGAGCAGTCTCAATTTTTTTACAACTTACACCAGCATCTATTAATAATTTAGTATCTTCAGTTTGAACAAAGAAACTATTCCCAGTGCTACCACTATATAAACTACAGCAATTTAACATATGTTTCCCTTCCTATTTTTCAACAACGCGTTCAATTTTTGCACCTAAACTTGCAAATTTTTTCTCAATGTTTTCGTAACCTCTATCAATATGTTTTAAATTAAATATTTCAGTAGTCCCTTCTGCTACTATTCCAGCAATAACTAGGGCAGCACCTGCTCTTAAATCTGTTGCAAAAACAGGAGCACCATATAATTTCTCAACACCTTCAAAAATTGCAGATTTGCCTTGAGCCGTAATATTAGCACCCATTTTATTAAGCTCTGCCGTATACTGAAAACGTGAATCCCAAATTGACTCATTAATAATACTAGTACCATTTGCCATTGATAAAACGACTCCTATTTGTGGCTGTAAATCTGTTGGAAAACCAGGATATGGAAGAGTTTTTACTACTGTTTTATTAACTCTATTTTTACACCAAACATGAATTGTATCAGCACATATCTCTACATTACCACCAATTTCAAGTATTTTTGAAGTTAGCGGATCTAAGTGTTCTGGAATACAATTTTTAATAAGTATATCTCCTTTAGACGCAATAGCAGCTAGCATAAATGTACCTGCTTCAATTTGGTCAGGAACAATTGAGTATGTAACACTATTTCTTAATTCTTGGACGCCATTAACTTTTATTAAGTCAGTACCAGCACCCCTTATATCTGCACCAAGTGCATTTAAAAAATTGGCTACATCAACTATATGAGGTTCTTTCGCCGCATTATCTATAGTAGTAGTTCCTTCAGCAAATACACTGGCGAGCAGTGCATTAATTGTAGCACCAACAGAAACAACATCCATATAAATATTTGAACCAATTAGCTTATTTGTACTAACATTTATTTTACCTTGAGAGCAATTAGCAGTAGCACCCAAAGCTTCAAAAGCTTTTATATGTTGGTCGATAGGACGAGCACCTAAGTTACAACCACCAGGTAATCCTACTTCAATTTCTTTACAACGACTAAGCATAGCACCAATTAAATAATAAGAAGCCCTAAATTTACTAGTTAAATCAAGAGGAGCATGTGTGTTATATATATTTGTATTATCTATGGTTAAACTGTTGGGACCTACCCAAGTGATTTTAGAGCCTAATTGTTCTAAAATTTGACAAGACAAATTTACATCAATTATATTAGGAACATTATTAAGTGTACAAATCCCTTTACATAGTAACGTTGCTGGAAGTATAGCAATAGCAGAATTCTTTGCTCCCATTATAGATACTTCTCCTGTTAAGGTCGTACCACCAGTTATAACTAATTTCTCCATATTTACTTCAATCCTTTCTAGGTGTATGCAAGTTGATTTTTATATACATAGAAAATAGAGTGATAATACACTCTACTCACTACATAAATATACCACTAATAGTAAAATTTTGCAATACTTCTACAATTTTAAATTTAATTTCTACATCTGCACCATTACCAGAAATTAAATCATATTCTTCTTCAGATAGATTATTTTTCATTACTTCTTTAGATTCATCTGGTACGACACCAGAAGTTACATCAACAAAACAAAGAGGAGGGAACATTACACACCACCAATTCTGACCAGCAGCTTCGCCAATCTCTATTTTTAAGGCATCATAGTATCCAGGAGGAAGAGTTATATCTCCATATTTTTTACTAGGGAAAGCGAAGTTTCCAATGCTTACCTTTACAGGATAATTATAACCATTATCTTTAATAGTTTGTAGAGCAATATTTTCTATTTCAGATAAATGTTCTTGAGCAATTAGTATAACTTCATCTTTAGAAGAAGCATTATTACTAATTTCGTTAATATACTCTATAACACTATCACGAACAATATATTTTAAGTTTTGATCTTCGGAAGAATCGCTATTTGCAATAACATGCAATCTAAATACACTTTCCTGTATATCTGAGCATACAGCATTTGTATAAGATATAGCAGATATAAGAATATATAATATTAATAATAAAGTTAATAATATAAAACGTTTAATTTTAGAATTTAATAAATTTTTTGCAATAAATTTCATTATAAACCTCCATTTGAAATTAAATATAAATTTGTCAAAAAATTTCTTTAAATAAATTATTAACCATATTTAAAAATATATACATGAAAAAATATAAAAAATAATAGCATAAATATGTTGAAATGTCCGAAACCGTAGACTTTGTCGAATTAAGACGCACGATTTTTATTGACAATCATAAAAATAAATGGTAAAATTTACCAGTAGAAAAACTTAGGGAGGAACTAGTATGAAAGAAAATAGTAGTACACAAAAAGTGTGTAGTTTTTATGTAAGCAATATGCATTTTGCTACAATGATTTTACCTTTTGTAAATAAACAAGAGGAGGAAAAAAGAAAAATTGTAACATTTTTTGAAAACGACTTTACTACAAATATAGAACTAGTTTTATCAAGAATAATAATATTAGAGGAAAGAAAAAAAGAACTTTTAAATATTAATTGGAAAAATACTGATATAATAAAGTATATAAATATTGAAAAAATATTAAAAACACAATTAAATAAAAATAATGAAAATATAATTATTGTAAATGGAAACACAGATTATATAAATAATGTAAATGAATGTATAGAAAGATATTTAGAGAAAAACAGTAAAAAAATAGATGCAAAAAATATAAAAATAATAAATTTTTACGAAGTTGGGAGTTTCAATGAAAACATAAAAGAAATATTAGATAAACATGATTTAATATTTAATACATCAGGAGAACATAGAATAGAAGATATTTTTGATGGTTATAAAAAAATGGAAAAAAAGGTAAATGCGTAAATAAAAATCCTAGTTAGTTATATACTAATTAGGATTTTTTACATATCTAGTGTTAAATTTCACAGTAAAATCTACTAATAGCACAAACTAGCCCAACGCAGGAGTTTTATATTTAGAATAAATTGAGGACCCCCGAAAAGCTTCGTAGGCGTCTCCGTCGTGGGCTCAATTTATTATAAATATAAAATCTCCGACGAGATTGGGCGGACTTTACATCAGAAAATTTAAAGAGCATTTATCTAAATTAATGCATTAAAATTACTATTGACTAATTAATTTTTTTGATATATATTAGTCTATATTATTAAAGGAGGGATTTTTTTGGATAATTTTAATAAGGCACAAGAAATTGTGAAAAAGTATCATCAAGAACATTTACTAAAATTTTATGATAAATTGGAGGAAGATAAGAAAAATCAACTTTTAGAACAAATTTTAAAAACTGATTTTGAATTGTTAAATAAAATATATGAGGATGTAAATAAAGAAAAAAGTACAGAAGATAAAATCACACCAATATCTTATACAGATAAATCAAAATTAACAGAAGAACAATTAGAACAATATAGAAAAAAAGGAGAAGAAGCAATACGAGCAAATAAGTATGCTATAGTTACAATGGCAGGAGGCCAAGGCACAAGATTAGGACATAATGGACCAAAAGGAACATTTGTATTAAAGGTTAATCCTGAAAAATCACTATTCGAAATTTTCTGTGATAAATTAAAAGAAGTAAAAGAAAAGTACAATGTAGTTATACCATGGTATCTAATGACTAGTACAGAAAATAATGATGCAACAATAGAATTTTTTGAAAAAAATAATTATTTTGATTATCCAAAAGAAGCAGTAAAATTCTTTATACAAGATGAGATACCAATGTTAGATAAAAATGGAAAAATTCTTTTAACAGAAGAAGGACTTATTAAACAAGGCCCTAATGGACATGGTGGAATTTTTGAAGCAATGTTTAACAATGGTATTGTAGAAGATATGAAAAAACGAGGAATAGAATGGGTATTTATAGGGCCAGTTGATAATCCAATAGTGCAAATGGTAGATGAAGTGATGATAGGATACGCAATTGATAAAAAAGTACTAGCAGTAGGAAAATCAATAGTAAAAGCAAACCCATCTGAAAAAGTAGGTGTTTTCTGCAAAAGAAATGGAAGACCAAGTGTTGTGGAATATACTGAAATAAGCAAAGAAATGTCTGAAGAAACAGATGAAAATGGAGAATTAGTATTTGGAGAATCACATATAAATTGTAATTTATTTAATATTAAAGCTATTGAAAAAATAGGTGTAGATAAATTACCTTACCATAAGGCTATAAAAAAAGCCACATATATGGATGAAAATGGAAAAATTGTAACATCACAAGAACCAGATTGCTATAAATTTGAAACATTTATTTTTGACAGCTTTGGAAAACTTGATAATATGGAAATTTTAAGAGGCAAAAGGGAAGAAGAATTTGCACCAGTAAAAAACAAAGAAGGTGTAGATAGCCCAGAAACAGCAATAGCGTTATATAAAGCATATTATAATATAAAATAAAGGAGAAAGAAGAGATGGAAAAATATCAAGAAAAATATGAAGAATGGTGTAACAATCCAATCTTTGATGAAGAAACTAAAAAAGAATTATTAGCAATGAAAAATGATGAGACAGAAAAAAAAGACAGTTTCTATAAAGACTTAGAATTTGGAACAGCAGGTTTAAGAGGAATAGTAGGTGTAGGAACAAATAGAATGAATAAATATACAGTAGGAAAAGCTACACAAGGTTTAGCACAATACATAGTAAAAAAAGGGAAACAGGATAGAGGAGTCGCTATAGCATATGATTCAAGACATATGTCTACAGAATTTAGTAAGCAAGCTGCTTTAATCTTAAATGCAAATGGAGTTAAAACATATATTTTCGAATCTTTAAGACCAACACCAGAATTATCATTTGCAGTAAGAAAATTGGGATGCATATCAGGAATAGTAGTTACAGCGAGTCATAACCCACCAAAATATAATGGATACAAAGTATATTGGGAAGACGGCTCTCAAATAACAGAACCAATTGATAATGAAATCATTGCAGAAGTAAACAGTATAAATGATTTTTCAAAAATAAAAACAATCACTAAAGAAGAAGCAATAGAAAAAGGTTTATATAATATAATAAGCCTAGAACTAGATGATATGTATTTGGACGAATTACAAAAAAATACATTAAATCCAGAAGATATAAAAAAAGCTACAGATGATTTAAAAATTGTATATACACCATTACATGGAACAGGTGGAAAGTTAGTAAAGAAGCTATTAGAAAGGCAAGGATATAAAAATGTTTATATAGTTAAAGAACAAGAAGAGCCAAATGGGGACTTCCCAACAGTAAGTTATCCAAACCCAGAAGATCCAAAAGCATTTGAATATGCAATAAAATTAGCTAAAGAGGTTGGAGCAGACATAGTACTTGCAAATGATCCAGATGCAGATAGAATAGGTTTACAGGTAAAAGATTCAAAAACAGGAGAATATGTAGTATTTAATGGCAATATGATAGGCTTAACAATAGCAGAATATCTTATATCACAGAAAAAAGAAAAAGGAATGTTACCAAAAAATCCAGCATTAATAAAAACAATTGTATCATCTAATATGACAGATAGAATATGTGAATATTACGGAGTGGAGCTATTCCTTGCACTAACAGGTTTTAAAAATATAGCAGCAAGAATAAGACAATTTGAAGCAAGTAACAGTAATACATATATAATGGGATATGAAGAAAGCTATGGTTGCTTAATAGGGACACATGCAAGAGATAAAGATGGATTAATCGCTGTAATGATGCTTTGTGAAATAGCTGCATATTATAAAAATAGAGGACTAACATTATGGGATGTAATACAGAAGATGTATGAAAAATATGGTTATTACAAAGAAGACCAAATTTCCGTAGTACTAGAAGGAGCAGATGGTGCAGTAAAAATACAGGAAATGATGAAAAATATGAGAAATAATCCACCAGAAAAATTAGGAAAATACAAAGTACTAAAAATAATGGATTGTAGTTCTGGAATAGAGAAAGATATAATGACAGGAGAAGAAATGAAAATAGACTTACCAAAATCAAATGTCTTAAGATACACATTAGAAAATGATTGCTGGTGTGCTGTAAGACCATCAGGAACAGAACCAAAAATAAAATTCTACATGGGAGTAAAAGGAGACAGCTTAGAAGGTGCAGAAAAAGATTTGAAAGATTTAATAGAAGCAATGAGGGAATATACAAAATAAATTGCAAAGATAAAAAGAAAAATGGATGTAGTTTCATTTTACGGCATTCATTTTTCTTTTTTATTTAAAAATTAATTCCTATTCCAACCTTTTATGTTACTTCGCTTTATGGCTCCATAAATATTAGTTTTAACAGTAGGTATATTTTTTTGTAAATCATGTATTAAATCTTTAATATCTTCTCTTTTTGAATGTCCATCCATAGGACAACATTTTGGCATAGTTTCAATATTATTCTTTTTTATAAATGTTTTTATAGATTTTTCAGGGGCGTATATTAATGGTCTAATTAAAGTTATTCCAGATCTATCCATGTAACTGCATGGTGCAAAAGTCCCTATTGAACCACCATATAATAAGTTTAAGAAAAAAGTTTCTAAAACGTCGTCTTCATTATGCCCTAAAGCAATTTTATTACAATTTTCACGAATGGCAACACTATTTAAAATACCTCTTCTTAAGTTAGCACAAAGTGAACATGGATTTTTTTCTTTTCTAATATCAAAAACTATTTCTTTAATATGAGTTTTTTCTTCAATATATTCTACACCAATATTTTTACAAATATTATATAAAAAATCACTGTTAAAAAAATCAAAACCAGGATTAATACTAATAGCAATTAAATCAAATTTTTTATTATAAAATCGCTGTAAAGCTTTAAGCCCCATAAGTAATGTTATAGAATCTTTTCCACCGGATAAACCGTACTGCAATTTTATCGCCATCATTAATCATATTATAATCATCAACTGCTTTACGTATATAACTTAACATTCTTTGCAT
>CALXPS010000041.1 GCA_944390405.1 uncultured Clostridia bacterium
TTTCCATAATAACATTCTGTTTGTATATATTCTTTTTCTATGTTTGGTAGTTTTACTTTGCATGTTACTTTTATTTTATTGCCTGCATCTATAGTTATGTTGTCAGCATTATCTTCTTGTGTTATTTTTATATCGTTCCAGTTTTCATATAAGTTTTGTTTTATTTTGTTGTATTCTGTAACTTTTTCTAGGTTGTTATAATATTTATTTGTTAAGTTGCATAATGGCATATATAGTTTTTCTGTGTAATCTACCAACATTCTTGCTGTGCTATATTTTCCTCCTGTTGATATTATTGAGTTTTTCATCAATGTTATCCATTCTTTTGATATTCCTTCTTCATTTTTATTATAATATGTTGGTATTATTTTATCTTCTAGCGTTTTATACATGCTTTCACTATCTGCTAGGTCTTGTTCTTCATATGATAAATATTCTGTATTTGTTCCTATTGACCAACCATTTTTTGTATTGTATCCTTCGGCCCACCATCCATCTTGCACACTAAAGTTTATAACTCCATTTACTGATGCTTTTTCTCCACTTGTTCCTGATGCTTCCATTGGTCTCCTTGGATTGTTTAACCAAACATCAACCCCAGATATCAAATGTCTTGCTACATTTATATTGTAATTTTCTAGTAAGATTATTTTGCCTTTGAATTGTGGCATCATTGATATTTCATGAATGTATTTTATTAGGTCTTGACCTTCTTTATCTGCTGGATGTGCTTTCCCTGCAAATATTATTTGTACTGGTCTTTTCTCATCATTTAATATTTGTGTCATTCTTTCTAAGTCTTTAAATATCAATGTTGCCCTCTTATAAGTTGCAAATCGTCTGGCAAATCCTATTGTTAAAGCTTCTGGATTCAAATTAGATACTATTTCTTTTATTTTTTCGTAATGTGTTCCATTCTTTTTTAATCTTGTTGTAACATTATCTTTAACAAGTTTTAATAGTTTAACTTTTCTTGCTTGATGTGCTTTCCATAATTCTTGGTCTGGTATTTTCTCAATTTTTTTCCATGTATCATCTGAATAAATTCTATCTTGCCAATATGGATCTAGGTATTGGTTATATAATTCTTTTATGTTTGGTGCTAGCCATGAACATGTATGAATTCCATTTGTTACATGTGTTATTGGTGATTCTTGTGGTGCAATATCTGGCCACACTTCTGAAAATAGTTCTCTTGAAACTTCTCCATGTAATTTACTTACTCCATTCTTCTTTCCTGCTATCTTTAATGCTAGAATTCCCATATTAAATGTATTTTTATTTGTGTCTTTTGGCTTCATTCCTAATTCCAAAAATTCTTCTTTTGAAATTCCCAGTTCCTTCCAGTATCCATCAAAGTATTTTTCCACTAGTGTTGTTGGGAAAATATCATTTCCTGCTGGTACTGGTGTATGTGTTGTAAATACTGTTTTTGCAGTTACTATATCTTTTGCTATATTAAAAGCTAGTTGTTTTTCTTTTATTGTATTTTTTATTGCTTGTAAAACAAGGAATGACGAATGTCCTTCATTCATATGATATACAGTAGGTTTTATTTCTAGTTCATCTAATAATTTTACTCCACCTATACCTAAAACCATTTCTTGTCTTATTCTCATTTCTTGGTCTCCGCCATACAGTCTTAATGTTATTCCTCTATACTCTTCTTTATTTTCTTCTATATCTGTATCCAATAAATATAGATTTACTCTACCTACACATATTTTCCATACTTTTATATATAGTTTATCTTTTAGCATTTTTATATTTATTATTAAATCTTCACCATTTTGGTCTTTTACTGGCTTTATTGGTAGATTTTCTAATTCAATATTTTTATATTCCGTTAATTGATGACCATTTTTGTCTATTATTTGGTTAAAATATCCATTTTTATATAATAATCCTATTGCTACTAGTGGAATACCTAAATCACTTGCTGATTTTAGGTGATCTCCTGAAAGAATTCCAAGTCCACCTGAATAAGTTGGGATTGTTTCATCTAGTCCATATTCAGCTGAAAAGTATGCAATTACATTATCTTTATTTTCTGGGTATTGTTTGCTAAACCATGTTGTTTTACTTTTCATGTAATTTTCAAAATTTTCTAGATTTGTTTTATATAATCTTAAAATTTCTGCATTTTGAGCTGCTTTTTCTAGTTTTTCTTGTTCAATTTGTTTTAAAAATTTTACAGGGTTTTTACCACATCTTTCCCAAAGATCTATATCCATTTCTTTAAAAATTTTCAAAAATTCTGTGTTCCATGACCACCATAGATTTTCTGATATTTCACCCAATTTTTCTATTGGTTTTGGCAATTGTGGATTTACCGTTATCTTATTAAATATGTACATTTCAAGTACCTCCTTAGTTTTTTAATTTCTTATGTTGCTTATTTTACTGATTTTATTGCTCCAATTGCTGTAGCAAATTCAGCATATTTGGGGATTATAAATTTAACATTATGTAATTTTTCTATTTTTTTCAAAACTGTACTTGTGTATGGCATTGTAGCAACATTTCCTATAACAATTATATCCTTTTTTTCTTCCTTTTGTGTTGCAAAAACTGCCATCATGCCAATTGTTTCAATAATCATATTAGCTATTCCCTTAATTATGTCATCTCTTGTAGCTTTTTCATTTAGTTTTCCAAAGTTTGCTGAAGTTGTATCTTTAGGTAGTGTTTTTATTTCTTGCATTGATACATCTTGTATGGTTAAATCTATATTATCTAATTTGCCTTTCAATATTGATTCATTTATTTCATTAAAGGAACTTATATCTCCGATTTTTTTACATAAGTTTAATAATGTTCCTCCTCCAATTCCAGTTCCTCCAATATGCTCAAAGTTTTTATTTTCTGCTTTTACAAAAGCTGTTCCTGTACCTATACTTACTACTAAGCCTTCTTTTTTATTGCTTAAGTATAATCCCCCTGTTCCAATTGCAATAAATTCATCTACTTTAATTGTATCAATATTATATATGTTTTCTTCTATTTCATTTTTTCGTACTCCAGTTAGCACAATTTTTGATATTTTCTGTTTATCAATTTTTTTATCGTCTATAAAAAAGTCTATTGCTTTTTTAGCATTAGTTCTGTTTAATATTAGTGTATTTAGGATTTGTCCTTCTTCACTCATATTTATCATTTTTGTAGCTGAACTTCCTAAATCTATTCCTATTATGCTCATTTTTTTCACACTCTCATACATTTAGTTTTTCTTTTATTTCTTCTATATAAAATCTAATACTGTTTCCTGTTGTT
The DNA here is from genome assembly GCA_944390405.1 of uncultured Clostridia bacterium. Lineage (GTDB taxonomy): Bacteria > Bacillota > Clostridia > TANB77 > CAG-508 > UMGS1781. The sequence continues at coordinate 3,274 of CALXPS010000041.1, forward strand.
CCTATATATTCTTTTTCTACATTGCTTATAAATTTTTCTACAATATTTTCATCTACTATGCTTATTACAGTATTGCTTAATCTGGCATTTATTTTTCTGGTTGCTAGAGTTCCTTTTTGCTTTAATGTTATTTCTACTAATTTATCAATATCTGTATCTATTACCTCATAATCATATTTTAAAGAGTTTTGTGATTCTTGCATTAAAGTACCAAATAATTCAGAATTATTTTCTTTTAGTGCTTGTGCAGCTTTTAGTGTCCTTTGATTTTCATAAACAACAAACTTTGCACGTTTTCTAGTTATTTCATCTTTTATGGCTTCCTTATTTTCCTCAAACTCTTCATCAGTAAGCTCTACCAAGGATGTTATATTTGGATTTTCTCGTTGTAGTTCTTCTAATGCTGTATCAATTTCAATTCGTCTAACATTATATTTTGCTTCCTCTGCTTCTTTTCTTGATTTTGTATTAATTATTACAATTTTTTTGTTTTCTAAATTTGCTCTTATGTATTGATATTCAAGCGTTGCTGTGTTTAATAATATCGCATAATTTTTCTTATTATTTGCTATTATAAATTGGTCTGTAATTCTGCCATTTCTTTCCATATATTCTTTTTCTGCTTTTTTGCAGATTGATGCAATTTTCCCATTGTCTATGTCTAAACTATATATATCATTCATTATATTTGCTGTTAATACTTCTATTGAAGCTACTAATGATAATCCTATTCCTTTAGGAATATCAGTATAATATACTATATCGAAGCCATGATCTATATTAAACCCTTCATTTTTTAATGTTAAAATAATACTTTTTGGATAATTTATCCATTTTTCGTCTGGGTCATATACTAATACTAAATTATCTATTGAAAATGATAAAATTCCTAATTCTTCAACATTTGCTGAATAGAAGTTTATAATTCGATCTTCTCTTTCTCTTACTGTTGCATATGTCCCTCGTTTTACTGTATATGATAACGTATACCCTCCATTATGTTCTGTATTATCTCCCATTAAATTTACCATTCCTGGTGCAAAATAGGTTTTATATCTACCTTCTGTTCCAAAAATTTCTTTAAATTTAGCTTCGACTATTTCTTTCATTTTTCCCTCCTGAACGGATAAGGTTTATTTTTATATTTGTACTTATACATTCTATCATAAAGTAATTTTAATAATCAATACATTTTGCTAAAATTTTATAATAATTTATTACCATTCAGACTAAATTAATTAATAGCACTTTATTTCCCAACACAGGAGTTTTATATTTAGAATAAATTGAGGCTTCCGAAAAGCTTCGCAGGCGTTTCCATCGTGGGCTCAATTTATTCTAAATATAAAATCTCCGATAAGATTGGGCGGTCTTATAGTAGTAAGTCTGAATGGTAACAATTATTTTATCTTTTAAATTCATCTAATGTTTTAAATTCATACCCCTCTTTTTTTATTTCTTTTATTACTTCATCTAATATATTACAATTATCTTTAGAATTTGCATGTAGTAGTATTACTGCTCCATTATGAAGATTAGATAAGATTTTTTCTTTGGCATAGTCTTCTCGGTCTTGTTTATTTTCGTCCCAATCGTCATACGCAAAACTCCACATTACTGTTGTATAACCTAAACTTTTTGTTATGTGTAATGTTCTTTCACTAAATTCCCCTTTTGGTGGTCTTAAATATTTCATTTCATAACCAAATTTTTCATATACAGCCATATGTAGTTTTGTTATTTCTTCCTTTAATTTATCATTTTCTAAATCTGGCATACTTGGGTGGTTTACGGTATGGTTTCCTACAATATGTCCTTCATCTATCATTCTTTTTACTAATTCTTCTTGTGTATTTAAATAATGTCCTGTTATAAAAAATGCTGCTTTTACTCCATTTGCTTTTAGTGTATCTAGAATTTGTGCTGTATAACCTGCTTCATATCCTTCATCAAATGTTAAATAAACATATTTATCTTCTTTATTGCCCATTGCAATATCTTCGTTTTCATCTATTAATTTTTTATTTGTACTCCCTAGATCTGGTTGTTCATGATTTTCACTTCTTTTTATACCCCATCCTATTTTTTTGTTACTTAGCACTTCTCCACTACTTGTTTGAATAATTTTATTTTGGTTTTTATTATTATTTATAAATAAAAAAGCTATTATTCCAATCATTACTATTCCCAAAACAATTAAAATCTTCTTTTTCATAATTTCCTTCTTTCCTCCTATTTTTATCTTGTAGGAAAATTAAGTTTTATCTTTCGTTTAATTATATGAGTTTAGTTTTTAGGTTATTACTTTATTATAAAAATGTCCTATCAATGAGATGCTAGTCTGTCTGAAAATTAACTAGAAAACTTATAGCAGTATGTGTTACGTTTTGAGACAACTTGGCATCCCTTGTTGACACATCATCAATAATTATGTGATTTTAAAATTGTAAAAGGAGATTTAAAAAAATGAAATGGTTTTACTATAAATTATTATATAAAAGAAAAACTGTTTTTTATTAGATGCTATTATAAGAATTTTAATTTTTAAAATAAAAAATGCAAAAAACATTGAATTATTTTAAAAAATAAAGTAAAATGGAGGTGTAAAAAAATGGGAGTTTTAATAATGGAAATGGAAAAAATAAATAAAAATATAAATGATATGCAACAAAGACAAGAACAAATTAGAAAAATTACACAAAAAAAAGAACAAGAACAAAATAAAAAGCAGTATGAAAAAGACTTGTTAATAGCGTGCGAGGAAGATTTAAAAAATAGTATGGATAGAGTCTTTCAAAAAAGTTTAGAAGAAAATGGCTATAATCAAACAACTTTAGACGTTATACTAATGCAATATTATAATGTTAATACTAGAAATGCTTATATTTCCGAATTTGGTAAGACAACAGAAGAACGAAACCATCTTGAAAAAATATATGATAAAAGGCTAAAAGAAACTTACAACAAATGGAAAAATCATATAAAATATTGTCAAATAAAAAATTTTTCTAAAGAACAGAACAAACAATCAAAGTTAGATAAAATTATTAATATTAACAATTCAGTTTTAAAAATTTTAAAATGGGCTTTAATTATTATATTTATACCAATTTTTATATTGTTTAAATTCTTATACGACTGTTCAAAAGATAAATAATAAAAAGATACAGAAATAAAAATAAAGGAAATAGGAGAATTTTAATTTAATATTAAGAGCAGTCCTTAAAATGAACTTAATCAAAAAGTTAGACACTTTTTGATTAAGTTCATTTTAAGCAACTTTTAATGAATGAATTCTGTAATTTGCAGGGCTCATTCCTTTTAACTTGCCCTTAATTCTTCTGTTATTATAATAATCTATATAATCAATTAATTCTTCCTTAAAATCTCCCTTTCTCCAATCAAACCTATATCTTCACCTTCATTATTAGTATATTTTATTTCGTCATCTTCTATTTTTAATGAATTATTTTCATTTTCTTGAATAGA
>CALXPS010000042.1 GCA_944390405.1 uncultured Clostridia bacterium
TTTATAAAAAAACATTGACAATTGAATACTCATTCATATATAATATAAGTAAGAGTTGAACAAACACTCAACTATTAACCAAAATAAGGAGGTAGAAAAATGTCGAAAAATGAATTTATATGTGATTGTAATGTAATCCACCAGGATGTGGTTGATAATACGATAAAAAATATGCCAGAAGCCGATACCTTTAATAAACTTGCAGAATTTTTTAAAATTATTGGAGATACAACCAGAACTAAAATACTATTTGCTTTAGATCAAAACGAAATGTGTGTATGTGATATTGCAAATGTTTTAGGAATGAGCAAATCATCTATTTCACACCAATTAGGAACTTTAAGAAGAAGTGGAATAGTTAAATGTAGAAAATCAGGGAAAGAAGTTTTTTACATGCTAGATGATGACCATGTGCAAAAAGTCTTTGAAATAGGCATTGAACATATAGAACATAAAAAATAAAAATTTGGAGGTAAAAAAGATGAAAAGTAAATTTAAAATTAAAGGATTAGACTGTGCAAATTGTGCTAGCCAATTGGAAAGAACAATACAAAAAATAGAAGGTGTAGAAAGTGTAAATATAAGTTTTATGACACAAAAAATGGAACTTGAGTATGATGAAACAAGAAAAGAAGAAATAATACAAAATGTAAAAAAAGTTATAAAAAAAGAAGAACCAGATGTAACAATAGAAGAAGTCTAGGAGGCTATTATTATGAAGAAAAAAGGGATTAGAATTATAATAGCACTGGTACTATTTCTTGGTGCACTTATAATAGACTTTAATAATCAATGGATAAATAATATAGTATATATTATAGCTTATGTTATTGTGGGTTTTGAAATTGTAAGAAAAGCAATAAGAAATATTATAAGAGGAAAAGTTTTTGATGAAAATTTCTTGATGACAGTTGCAACTATTGGAGCATTTGGAATTGGAGAATTTCCAGAAGCAGTTGCAGTTATGCTATTTTATCAAGTAGGAGAATTATTCCAAAGTTATGCTGTAGATAAATCGAGAAAGTCAATTTCAAATTTAATGGATATTAGACCTGATTTTGCAAATGTAGAAAGAGATGGCAAAATTGAAAAAGTAGATCCTGATGATGTAAAAATTGGCGAAATAATCATAGTGAAACCAGGAGAGAAAATCCCATTAGATGGATATGTAATAGAAGGACAGTCAAGTCTTGATACAAAGGCATTAACAGGTGAAGCATTACCAAGAGAAATATCAGAAGGAGAAGAAGTATTAAGTGGATCAATAAACTTAAATGGTGTTATAAAAATTAAAGTAACAAAAGAATATGGAGAATCAACAGTAAGTAAAATATTAGATTTAGTTGAAAATGCAAGTAATAAAAAATCAAAATCAGAAAATTTTATTACAAAATTTGCTGAGTACTACACACCAATAGTAGTGGCTATTGCAGTAATTCTTGCAGTAATTCCACCACTTATAATAAAAGATGCAACACTTTCAGATTGGCTATATAGAGCATTATCATTCCTTGTAGTATCTTGCCCTTGTGCATTAGTTATTTCAATTCCATTAAGCTTTTTTGGTGGAATAGGTGGGGCTTCTAAAATGGGTGTTCTAATAAAAGGAAGTAATTATTTAGAGCAATTAGCTAATACAGAAATAGTTGTATTTGATAAAACAGGAACATTAACAGAAGGAGTTTTTGAAGTACAAAAAGTTGAAGCAATAGATATAAGTAAAGAGGAACTATTAAGACTTACAGCTTATGCTGAAAATTATTCAAACCATCCTATTTCATTATCTGTAAAGGAAGCATATAATAAAGAAATTGATGAGAAAGAAATTATAGAGGCTCAAGAACTATCAGGTATGGGAATTTCTGCTAAAATTGGAGAACGCAATGTATTAGTAGGAAATGAAAAATTAATGAATGAAAAACAAATAAATTTTACAAAGTATGATGATATAGGAACTATTTTATATATTGCAATAGATGGAAAATATGCAGGATATATAGTAATTGCAGACAAAATAAAAGAAGATTCAAAAAGAGCAATAAAGAATTTAAAGAAAAATAATATAAAACAAACAGTAATGCTAACAGGAGATAGAAAAGATGTAGGAGAAAATGTTGCAAAAGAATTAGAGTTAGATAAAGTGTATACAGAATTATTACCAGATGGCAAAGTTCAAAAAGTAGAAGACTTATTAAAAGAAAAGAGTGAAAAAGGTAAGCTAGCATTTGTAGGTGATGGAATAAATGATGCCCCAGTTCTAGCTTTAGCAGATATAGGCATAGCAATGGGGGGCTTAGGCTCAGATGCAGCAATTGAAGCAGCAGATGTTGTACTTATGACTGATGAACCATCAAAAATAGTAGATGCTATTCATTTATCAAAGAAAACAATGCGAATTGTTAAAGAAAATATAATATTTGCTATTTCAGTTAAAATTCTAGTTTTAATTTTAAGTGCATTTGGGTTATCAACAATGTGGGAAGCGGTATTTGCAGATGTAGGAGTTTCTATAATTGCTATTTTAAATGCTTTAAGAATATTAAGAGTAAAAAATAAATAAAAAATTGAACAAACGTGTAGGGGCGAGCATTGCTCGTCCGTTTACATTGAACTATACTATCTTATCATTTCTATAACCTTTAGCAATTAAAGATTCTTCTATTTGATTAATTCTAAATATAAGTGATAAGAAAAATTTAGATAATATATATTTCATATTTCTGATATTAAAAGTTATATTTTTTGCTTTGCAAGCATTTCTTATTTCATATAAATCATTTTTTAATATAGAAATCATAGATAATGAAATACAAACCATAACTTTAATATCTTCTGTATTTACTTTAAATACTTTTAATGGGGTACATAATAATTTTATCGTTTCTGCTATTCCGAGTAATGGTAGTTGTATTAGAATATATAATTGTAATATGACATACTATAATAAGTTTTATGCCTATCCAAAGAGCATTAGTAAAATTATCTAGGAAACAATTAATGATAAATGTAAATATAATAAATGGCAAAATGCTAAGCAAACTATTAATCAAACGTTTTATATTTACTTTTATTAAAAACATTAAAATTAAATTAATTAAAACACAAGCTAAAACAACTACAGTATTAGGCAAAAAGAATATTACAGTAGCGTATGCTATAAATATTATAAAACTAATCAAATTTATCATTTTTTATTTTCACCTTCAAGATTTCTATTAATTCACTTATAGAAAAATCTTTTGCATTTAGATCTATTCCGTTTTTCTTTAATTCTGTTAAAATTTTAAGTAATGTAGGTTGCCTTATACTAAATTTATCTAATAAATAAGCTTTATTAATTAGGTCCTCTTTTGCTATTTCATGCATAATTTTTCCATTATCTAATATAAGTGTTTTATCTGCTAACAAAATTTCGTCTGCTAAATTAGTTATACAAATAATAGTATATTTTTGTTTTTTTAGTTCTCTAATTATTTTATAGATTTCTTCTTTACCTTGACTATCAATCATAGTTGTAGGTTCATCTAAAATAATATATTTAGGTTTTTTAGATAAGACTTCTGCTATCATAATTCTTTGCTTCTGCCCTAAAGATAGTGTATATAAATCATGTTCTTTAAATTCATACATTCCAACTTGCTTTAAAGCCCAATCAATTCTTTCATTAATTTCAGATTTTTCTAATTCTTTAAGTGAAAAAGAAAGTTCATCATAAATATTATTAAATATAATTTGGTTTTCTGGATTTTGAAATACAATTCCGATTTTATCTTTTATTAAATTATAATTTTTATTAACATCTATATCATCAATTTTAATACTACCAGATTTTAATTTTAAAATTCCAGATATAAGTCTTCCAATTGTAGATTTTCCAGAACCATTTTCACCAACTATAGCAATTATTTCACCATCATTAACTGAAAAGTTTAATCCTTCTAATATATTAGTTTTATTGCTTTTATACTTGAAATATACATTCTCTACTTTAATCATTTTCGCTCCTTATATATTTATTAAAAGGTTTTCTAAGCATTTTCTCAATAAATAGAATTATAACTATATGAATAGGTATCATAACAAGTTGTTTTACAATACGTGTTACAAATAACACCATAAAAGCTTTTCCAGATGTTATACTTGTCCATAATGTATTTAATCCCATGTTTACAATAATAGCTACTAATACTACAGAAATAATTACTCTTATTATAAATTGTTTTTCTGTAAAGGCATCTTCTTCTTTCTTATATAGTAGCAATCCATAAATTAGACCAGCAATTGCAGTACTAATAGTATAACCAATAAAATATGGACCAGTAGGAAATAGAGTAGCTCCTATAACATCTCCTAGAACATTTAAAAGAACCGTCCACTTTGCACCTAACCATATTGCACATAGCATAGTAGGAACAAAACCAAAACTTATTTTTAAAATAGGTGTTTTAATTGAAAGAAAACGTGATAGTACAATAAGCATTGCTAAAAGAACTGCTGTTATTATAATTTTTTTACTTTTACTCATAAAAAAAACCTCCTCATCTTTTATTACCGCATCAAAAGAAAAAGGATATCATAATCTTCCTATAATCTTTATTAGCGGAATGCGAAAACAAATAAGCGATTATAATCTTGCCTTAGTAACAACTTCCCGTCTACTAAGTCTTAACTATTTATTTTCTACTCTAATAAAATTTTATCATAAATATATTACCACGTTTATGATTTTTTGTATATAGTATT
>CALXPS010000043.1 GCA_944390405.1 uncultured Clostridia bacterium
CCCATCTTTTCTTTTGTAGCTACTGTACTAATATTTCTGCTAATTCTTTTTCTTGTTCACTTAGTTCAAATTTCTTTCCATTATTTTTTATTAATTCATGCAGATTTTCTACAGTACGTGCTTTTTTTAAAGTTTCTTCTAATGGTATTACTTTTTCTATATATTCTTGTATTTTTTTATATTGATATTCCATATTTGTAAAATTTTGTTCATCATAATATTTTTGCCATTTATTTATATATCCATCTAATTTTTCTATTGCTTCTACTTGATTTTCTAGAGTATCATCTACATTATCTTTTATTATATTCATCATACCATTTTTTCCTTTTTTTATAGCAGATGCAACATCTTTTTCTATGTATCCTTTCTTTTTTGCCCAATCAATACTCGTATCTAATAAATCAGATATAGTATCTATTAAACCTCCTTTTTCTATAGCTTTTTTTATTTGTGTTATATTTTCAAAACTACCAGTTAATATTCCTTGTATACTTTTCCCGACATTAATGGTTTCTTCTATAGCAGTATCTAAAGCTGCTGAAAAACCTTCTGTTATTAATGTGTTTTTTACATTTATTATCTCATCTTCTATAAAATCTGGAAGTATAGCTTTTAATCCTATATCAATTCCTCCATTTATTGCTTCTCCTAAATTAGATGAAATAATTCTAGTTTGATTTTTTACTAGTTTTACTTGATCAAGAAATTGGTCTACAGTTACATTATTTTCTGCTAAAGACTTTTCTGCTCTTTCTAATAGATTTTTATACATTTTTCATCCCTGTATAATAATAAAATTATACTTTCCTTTCTCCATTATTTATTATTTTTGGTCTAATGGTACCTTTCTTATTTTGTTGTATAATAAATTAATATTTTCTATTATTTATTTTTCTCATTATTTTATTATATATATTTCTTTATTTAATATTTGATTTTTTATATTTTTTTGTATTATTTTTTTATCTATTATTTTATTTTTTCTATATTATTTTTTATTCTTTATTATAATATATATTTTTTGTTTATTTTAATAAATTAAATTAATTCTTATCCTTTATTATTTTTATTTTTTATAATTAATTTTTATTTTTTTTTATTTTAAATAAATATTTTTTATTTTTTTAATTTTTATTATAATATATTTTTATTTTTTAATTTATTTTAATAAAATAAATTAATTATTATTTTCTATTATTTTTATTTTTTATAATTAATTTTATTTTTTATAAAATAATTGTTTTTATATTGATTTTATTTTTTTATTTATTGCATAATTTTTTTATTTATTATTATTTATTTTTTTTTATTATTTTTTTTTATTATTTTTTTGAATTATTTTTTATATTTTTTTTATTATTTTTAAATATTCATTTTTTATTTTTTTTGTTATATATTTTGCATTTGTATTTATAAAAAAATTGTAATATTTGTCATATTGTAGTTGTCCTAAAATTTCGAAATCGGAGAACATCTTGTTTAAAATACATCGCTTTATGGATGTAATTGTTTGTTTGTTAAATATGATTTTTATTTTGTCTTTTTGATTTTTTTGTTTATTTACTATTTTTTCTAAAATTGTTCTTGTTTCGCTTATCCCTAAAAGATTTGCCTCTACTAAAAGGATAATCTTTTCCGATTTTTCTATTACTCGTTTATTTTTATCAATATCTCCGATATCTATAATTATGTAGTCATAAATTTCTAAAAGTTCTTCTAAAAAATTTTCTATTTTTATTTCTTCTTCTAATATATTTTTGTAATAATCATCTTTAGATATTGTAAAAAAATGTATGTTTTTTTTCCATTTATTTATATTATGTTTTATATTTTTTTGATTTTTTATTTTTTTTCCTATTATTTTTTTTATGTCATTTTTTTCTATATTAAAATCTATTAATAATATTTTTTTATTTTTTATATTTAAACTTAAAATTATAGAAAAAATACTTTTACCTACTTTTGGTGCTCCAATTATTGTTATTATTTTTTTATTTTTTATTTTATTTTTATTTATTTTATTTTTATTTTTTAAATAATTTATTTTATTTTTTACTTTATTTAAATATTTTTTTTTATTTTTTTCTAATATTATTTCTTCTAATTTATTTATTTTATTATTTATTATATTTTTATTTTTTATTTCATTTATTTTTTCCAGTATTTCATTAAATGTTATTTTATTATTATAATAAATATTATTTATACCTTTTCCTACTATAAATTTTTCTAATTTTTCGTTTTCTTTTTCTAGAATAATAATTATTTCAAGATTTGGATTTTTATATTTTATTATATTAATAAATTCATATATATTTAATTCTCCTGGTAAAATGCTACTTAAAATTAATAAATTTATATCTTTGTTTTTTTCTATTATTTCTATTACAGCCTCTTGATATTGTATATCTGTATTTATTATATCTGCTATTCCATTTTCTTTTATTTTTTTTGAAATTTCTTGATTTCCTATTGCTGTTATGATTTTCATTTTTTACCTCTTTTATTTATAATTTTTTATTTATTTATTATTATTTCTTTTTCAAAGTCGCCACTTTCTATTTTTGTTAATATATGTTCATCTCCAGCAAATATCAAACATTCTCCTCTTTTTAAAGATCTTATTTCTATTTTTTCTTTTTCAGATAATTTTGTATATTCGCTTAATATTGAAATATTTTCTTCTTCTAGTGAGAAAAATATTTTATTACTTGAATTATTTATTATACTTTTGCCATATGTTCCATTTTCTAAACTAAATAAATCAGATATATCTTGTGTTATTGCTATACTGCTACCACCAAATTTTCTTATTGTTTTAAATATTTTATAGATAAAACCTGCTACATCTTTATTTGAAGTTATTCCTATTAATCTCCATACTTCATCTAAGTATATTGCCTTTTTTATTTTTCTATTTTTTTTTATTTTATCCCAAAATAAATCTGTAAACAAAAACATTCCATATTTTAAATTTTCTTCTCCTAATTCATATATATCTGCAATTATTAAGTTGTTTTCTAATTCAATATTTGTATAATTGTTAAAAAAATTTAATGATCCTTTAACAAATGGTATTAATTTTATCTGCATTTTTTTTGTTTTTTTATCTCGTCCTAGAATGTTATATAAGTCTTCTAATATTGGCATATCTTTACTTTCTTTAAATATTGGTTTTATATTTATTTTGTCTTTATTATTTTTATATAATGTATTATCATCAAAAGTTATTCCTTTTTCTCTATAACATTCTATTATTTTTTCTTCTAAAATTGCTTTTTCTTCTTCATCTAAATTTCCGAATATTAAATTAAAAAATCCAATTAATTTACTAATTTTTGTAGCCAAATATCCTTTTTCATCTTCAATTGACTCTTGTCTTATATCTAATACGTTTAAATATGTTTTTGCAGATGCTCCTATTTTTATAATAGTTCCATTTAATTCTTCTGCTATATTTCCATATTCTCTATCTGGATCTATTACATATTGTTCTATTCCCAATAAATTATATCTTATTATTTGTAATTTCGTAAAAAATGATTTTCCAGAGCCACTTGTTCCAAATATACACATATTTGCATTTTTATATTTTTCTTCATTATATCTATCTATAAATACTAAAGATTCATTGTATATATTTGTTCCATAAAATATTCCCTCTTCATCAAAAATTGCTGATGAAATAAATGGATATGTACAAGTTAATCCTGTTGTTAAAACATTTCTTTTTGCTGCTGGTTTTAAATCTTCACTATTTAACATAAACGGCATACAGGACAATAATATTTGTTCTTCTCTAAAAGTTGCTCTTCTTGTTTGCATTCCTGTACTTTCTATTATCCCTTCTATTTTATTTAGTAAAAATTCTAATTCTTTTTCATTATTTGAAAAAACATTTAAATAAATATACAAAAAATATATGTCTTCATTATTTACTTGTATTTCTTTTCTTATATATTTTGCATCATTATATGTAAATGCTGCTATATCTACATCACTACTATTTGTTTTTCCATCTTTTAAATCTACTCCTATATTTGCAATGTGATATGTTAGATTTCTTATAGTTTTATAGGCATCTTGTTTTTCATAAAATATTGAAATATTCATATTTATATTTGTATCTATGATTTTTTTTAATATCAATTCTGTATTTTCTCTATTATAATTTACTATGATTATTCCAGAATAATATATATTATCTATTTCCACATTTCTTGGATTTTTTGTATTAATATATGCTGGTGAAATTTTATCTTTTTTTGTAAATATTCCTTCTATTTTTTTTTCAATTTTTTTCATATTATATTCAATTCTTTTCTTGAATTAAAAAAAGAATTTATTATTTTTTCCACCTCCTTTTTTGTTTCATATTGCATTACAATATTTCCACATCTAGATAAACTTTCTTTTACTTTAAAATATTTTTCATTTAATTTTTCACAATATATTTTTTCAATTTCTTCATTTATTTTTTGTTTTTTGTTTTCTGGATTTTCTTTAATTACGATATAAAAATTTTTAGATGATGATTTTCTTTTCTGGTTAATTTCTTGAATAAAATTAATATATTTTTTAGACAAATATTCTTTTTTATTTAAATTATTTTTTTCTATTTTGGAAATATGTTTTGATAAATCTTCTTTATTGCTTTGAATTAAAATTTGAATATCAAAATTACAAGTTTTTAAAAATATTTTATAAGAATTTAAAATAGATTCTTTTTCTAAATTAGATTTGAGATTAAAATTAATAGGTGATATTTTTAAGATTTTTACATAAGAATTATTTTTTAATTTTATAATTCCATTTTCCAGGACTTTTTCAAATGGTAGCCATTTTTGGACTGTATTTAATTTTTTTTTCAAAATTACTCCTTTCTTTTGACTATTATAATACTCTATTTTTATACTTTTGTCAACAAAAATCGTCCGACATATTTCGACTTTTTTTTTACAATATTTACCTGCATATATTTTTTAAAATAATCCATAATAATGTCATAAGGTTTTTATTAGTTGAACTAAGAGTTATATAGGGTCTCTTAAGGTTCTATATGGTTCGAGCTAAGATGTATTATTGCTATTTGGGGTTATAGTATTTCGGAGCTGAAGGTTATAATGTATGTATGATGGCTATATTTTGTTTTTTCTTTGTTTATATGGTCTAAATATATATATTATGGCTGAGTTAAGACTATATTAGTATCTAAATTTTTTTAACTTAGGGGTTACTTTTATTCCCTTTGGGAGGAATGTAGTTTCTTTTGGTATTTTTATAGTCGAGCGACTGATTAGAATAAGTGGCTAATTGCTTGAATGTATAGCAATATACACCAGGTGAAAACGTTATTTATTTTAGTTTTAGCTGAAGATTAATATAAGCTTTATCGATAATAGCTCGGAAATTGCCGAGCTATTAGATTTTTATTTTTTTAGATATCTAAATTTTTTACATATTTTGCATTTTTTTCAATAAATTCTCTTCTAGGGGCAATTTCATCTCCCATTAATACGGTAAATATTTCATCTGCCTTTATTGCATCTTTCATTGTTACTTGTACTAAAGTTCTTGTCTCTGGATTCATTGTTGTATCCCACAATTGTTCTGGATTCATTTCTCCTAGACCTTTATATCTTTGTATATTCATTCCTTCTCGTCCTAGTTCTTGTAAATTTTGTTCTAATTGCTCATCTGTATAACAATATAAATCTTTCATTCCTTTTCTTGACAATTTATATAATGGTGGTTGTGCTAAATATACATTTCCATTTTCTATTAATGGTCTCATATATCTAAAGAAAAATGTTAATAGTAAAGTTCTTATATGTGATCCATCTACATCTGCATCTGCCATTATTATTACTTTACCATATCTTATTTTTGTTATATCAAATTCTGCTCCTATTCCTGCACCTATTGCTAGAATTACTGGATTTAATTTTTCATTTCCGTATATTTTATCTGCTCTTGCTTTTTCAACATTTAGCATTTTTCCCCATAATGGTAATATTGCTTGAAATTTTCTATCTCTACCTTGTTTTGCACTTCCTCCTGCTGAATCTCCCTCAACTATATATACTTCACAAAGAGATGCATCTTTTTCACTGCAATCTGCTAACTTTCCTGGCAAAGTAGAACCTTCTAATGCATTTTTTCTTCTAACTAATTCTCTTGCTTTTCTTGCTGCTTCCCTAGCTCTTGATGCACTTATACATTTATCTAATATCGCTTTTGCTACTGCTGGATTTTCTTCTAAATATGTTGCTAAACTTTCTGTCATAGCTGATTGTACAAGTCCAGTAACTTCACTGTTTCCAAGTTTTGTTTTAGTTTGTCCTTCAAATTGTGGTTCTTTTACTTTTACTGAAATTACTGCTGTTATACCTTCTCTTATATCTTCACCCTGTAAGTTTCCATCTTTTTCTTTTAAAATATTATGACTCTTTGCATAATCATTAAAAACTTTTGTTAATGCTCTTTTAAATCCCTCTAAATGTGTTCCTCCTTCTACTGTATTTATATTATTAACAAATGAGTATATATTATCTGAATATGCTGTTGTATATTGTAGAGCTATTTCTATAGGAAATTCTCCATTTCTCTCAATATATATTGGTTTTTCTTGTATTTTTTCTTTGTTTTTATTTAAATATTCTACAAAAGAAACAAGTCCTCCTTCAAAGCAAAATTCTGCTTCTTTTATTGGTTCTTCTCTTTCATCTTTTATTCTTATTTTTAAGCCTTTTGTTAAAAAAGCCATTTCTCTAAATCTATTTTCTAATACTTCATACTCATATTCTAATGTTTCAAATATTGTACTATCTGCAAAAAATCTTACCATTGTTCCTGTTTCTTTAGAATCTCCAACTCTTGTTAGAGGCATTACGGTTTTGCCTCTTTCAAATTTCATTTGGAAAATTCCTCCATCTCTTTTTATTGTAACTTCTGTCCATTCTGATAAAGCATTTACTACAGATGCACCAACTCCATGTAAACCTCCAGAAACCTTATATCCGCTATCTCCTCCGAATTTTCCTCCTGCATGTAAAACGGTATAAACTGTTTCTGCTGCAGAAATTTTCGTTTTTGGATGAATATCTACAGGTATTCCTCTTCCATCATCTTCAACTCTTATAATATTTCCTTTTTCAATAGTTATATTTATGTTTTTACAATAACCTGCTAAAGCTTCATCGACAGAGTTATCCACAATTTCATAAACAAGATGATGTAATCCTCTTACAGATACACTTCCTATATACATACCCGGTCTTTTTCTTACGGCTTCAAGACCTTCTAATACTTGTATTTGTTCTGCTTTATAATCATGTTCAAATTTTTCCATTGTTTTATCAATCCCCTTCTCTAAAAGTGCATTCAATTAATTATATTTTTCTTATTTTTTTTCTACAGTTGCATTTTCAACTTTATACAAATTATATACCATTGTGTCAAGTCTTATTTTTTCTGTGCATGTAATTATTACTTGATTATTTTTTATATTATTTATAAATCCATGTATTCTTTTTTTATCTAATTCAGACATAAAATCATCTAATAAAATCACTGGATATTCTTCTATTTCATCATATATAACTTCTGCTTCTGCTAATTTAAGTGATATTATGCTAGACCTTTGTTGCCCTTGAGAACCATATATTGCCACATTTTTTCCATTTATAATAATTTCAAAATCATCTCTATGAATTCCTACAGAAGTATATCCTTTTTGAATATCTATTTCTATATTTTCTTTTAATTTTTTTAAATAATTATCTTTATTTATATTTGTTTTATATTTTATTTCTATATTTTCTTTGTTATTGGTTATTTTTGAGTGAATTTCTTTTATTTTTTTATTTGTTTTTTCTATAAATTCTTTTCTATATTCATAAATTTTTATTCCTAGTTTTACTAATTGTTCATCCCAAATTTCTAAATTATTTTTCGATTTATTTTCATATTTTATCTGTTTTAAATAATTATTTCTCTGCTCTAAACCTTTATTATATTCTGACATTAGATGTATATACATAGGTCTTAATTGGCTTATCATAATATTTAGGAATTTTCTTCTTTTTATGGGTTCATTCCTTAATATTTCGATATCTTCTGGAGAAAATAAAACAATATTTATTTTTCCAACTATTTCACTTATTTTTTTTACAGGAATATCATTTATATAAAATCTTTTTTTATCTGTTATTTCTAACTTTATTTTTTCGTTTCTATTATTTTTTACAAATTTTATTTCTATTTTTGAATTTTTTTCATTTTCTTTTATTAGTTCTTTATCTTTATTTGTTCTAAATGATTTTCCTAATCCTAACATAAATATTGCTTCTAAAATATTTGTTTTTCCTTGTGCATTATCTCCAAAAATTATATTAGTATTTTCATTTAGTTCTATTTTTTCATATTTATAATTCCTAAAATTTTCTAAAATTATTTCTTTTATATACATTATTTTTTCCTTTATTTTAACCTTACAGGTAAAATCATATATATGTATTCTTTTTCTAATACTTCTATTGGTTTTATTATACATGGTGAAATATTACTTCCAAATTCTATATATACTTCTTCATCTTCAATTGCTTTTAATGCATCTAAGAAATATTTTGGATTTACTCCTATTTCTAAATTTTTTCCCTCTGTTTCTAAATACATTTCTTCTTTTGCATCTCCTGTTTGATTTGTACAAGATAAAGTTATTTTTCCTATATCAATTGTGATTTTTACAGGATATTTTTTTTCTTTTTCTATACTTGAAGATGATATTAAACTTACTCTTTCTAAACATCCTTGCAATAAATTTTTATTTACTCTAATTCTTGTTTCCCAATTTTGAGGTATTACACTTTCATAATTTAAAAATTCACCATCTAATAATCTTGTAACAATTTTACAGTTTTCCATTTCGAAAATTCCTTGATTTTTTGATATTCCTATTCTTATATTTTCAAATGAATCTGTTAATATTTTATTTACTTCATTTAATGTTTTGCCAGGAATTACTGCTTTAAACATGTCTGTTTCTTTTGATAAACCTTTACTTACCCATCCCATTCTAAATCCATCTATTGCAACTATATTCAATTTATTATTTTTTGTTTCAAATAAACAACCTGTAAATATAGGTCTATTTTCTTCATTACTTACAGCAAATATAGTTTTCTTTATCATATTTCTTAGCTCTATCTGTTCTGTTTCTAGTGATTTTTCCACCTCTATTTTTGGTAATTCAGGAAATTCTTCTGGATCCATTGTTGATAATTTATATAATGAACCTTCACATTCTATAACTAATAATCTATTTTCATTTACTGTTAGTTTTATTTCTGAATCTGGTAATCTTCTTATAATCTCGCTAAACATTGTTGCATTTACAACTGTATTTCCTTCTTCTTCTATTTCTGCTTCTATTACATATTCTATTCCTAATTCTAAATCATAAGTTGTTAATTTTAATTCTTTATTATTAGTTTGAATATATATACCTTCTAATATTGGCATTGTTGTTCTAGTAGGTACTCCTCTAACAACTGCATTAATAGCTTTTAATAATTTTTCTCTTTCACAGATAATTTTCATTTTATAAGATCCCTTCTTTCTGATATTTCATTTCAAAAGTTCTTTTGATTTTTATATAAATAAATATATATAGTAATAGTATTAGTAGGTGTTGTGGATAATGTGGATAACTATGTGTATAACTTACATCCCTAAGAAAATTTATTGTGGATAGATTTGTGGATAATTTTTTAAATTATTAACAATATTAAATTTTATATGTGAATATATCACTTATAAACATGTTTTCCACAACTTATTCACAGCATCTTATGGATAACCTTTTTATTCTTTCCGTAAGTAAAGAAAGAAATGTTTTTGTCAAAAATTTGTTTAACAAACATATTATTGTAAAAATTTAAAATTTAATTTAATTTATGCTTGTTTTGTGTTTAGTACTATTTTTTTCACACTTTCCACAATTAATTTTGTATTAGAATTTTCTTTTATATCCTTCTCTATTTTTTTAAATGCATGCATTACTGTAGTATGATCTCTTTTTCCAAATGCTTCTCCTACTTTAGGGAAAGACTCATTGGTAAGAATTCTGCAAAGATACATACCTATTTGTCTTGGAAATGTTATATTACTTGATCTTTGAGAACTTTTTAAATCTTTCATAGTAATATCAAAGTAACTACAAATAACATCTTGAATATATTCAATAGAAATAACTGAAGAATTTTGCCTTATGATGTCATTTATAGCTTTTTCAGCCATTTCAAAAGTTATTGGTGTATGTGTAAGAGATGCCTGTGCTACAATTTTATTAAATACACCTTCTAATTCTCTAATGTTTGAATCTATTTTTGCAGCTATATTTTTTAAAATATCATCATCTATTATGGCATGTTTTTCATCAGCTTTTTTTCTAAGTATTGCTAAACGTACTTCATAATCTGCCATTGCTATATCTGCAAGAATACCCCATTCAAACCTAGATTTTAATCTATCTTCTAATAAAGGTATATCTCTAGGAGGTTTATCACTAGATAATACAATTTGTTTTCCATTTTCTCTTAGTGTATTAAAAGTATGAAAAAATTCTTCTTGAAGACGATCTTTACCAGCAATAAATTGAATATCATCAATTAAAAGTAAATCAATATTTCTATATTTATTCCTAAATTTCTCCATTCCATTGTCTTTTAAAGAATTTATAAATTCATTTGTAAAATTTTCAGATGTTACATAAAGAATTTTAAAATCTCTATGTTTTTTTAAAACTTCGTTACCAATTGCATGCATCAAATGTGTTTTACCTAAACCTACACCACCATATATATATAAAGGATTATATGCCGTAGCTGGTGACTCTGCAACAGCTAAAGCAGCGGCATGCGCAAATCTATTATTATCTCCAACAACAAAGGTATCAAAGGAATAATTAGGATTTAAATAAGTTTTAGAATAATTTACATTTGAAAAACTTGAAGTTTTATCTTGTGTATCATTTTCATTTTCCAAGACTATTGTTATAGTACATTTCTTTTGTAAGATGATACTAAAAGCGTTTTCTAGTAAATCTTTAAATCGTGACTCTACAGATTCTTTTTTAAAAGGATCATCGGAAATGAGAATAACGTTATTATTTTGAATATCTCGTATTTCCAGTGGTAAAAGCCAAGTTTTGTAAGAAAGTTCAGAAAGTTCTTCTTTTAGTAAGTTCTTTGCTTCATTCAATATGTCATTCAAACTGCTTTCCATTGGTATAAAACCTCCAGTATAGACTTTAAGAAAAAAGGTATTTTTTCAATACCTATTTTACGACAATATAATATCAAAAAATGGAAAATTAATCAATAATAAATAAAAAAAATATTATAATATTTAAAAAATTCATTCAAAGACTTGACAATAAGTGTATTTTTAATATATAATCCTGAGTTTGACAGTTAAAAAAGGAAAAAAGCTCGTAACACATTGGTATTTGTGATATACGAGCTTTATT
>CALXPS010000044.1 GCA_944390405.1 uncultured Clostridia bacterium
TTTCCTTTTTTATTTATCATATGTTTATTTGTTTTTTGTAATATTTCTATTTAATTGTGAAATTAAAATTCCTTTTTATTTTTATTATTTTATTTTTTTATTAAAAATATATCTATATTTTTTTCTATTTTTAATAAATTATTTTTATTTTTTTATTTGTTTTTTTTTATTATAATATATTTTTATTTTTTTATTTGTTTTTTTTTTTTATAATATATTTTTATTTTTTTATTTGTTTTTTTTTTTTTTTTTTAATTTATTTTTTTTTTTTAATTTTTTTTTTTTTTAATTTTTTTTTTTTTTTTTTTTTTTTTTTTTTTTTTTTTTTTTTATTATTTTTTTTTATTTTTTTATTTGTTTTTTTTTTTTTATTATAATATATTTTTATTTTTTAATTTATTTTTTTTATAATATATTTTTATTTTTTATAATATTTTTATTTAGTTATAAAATTAAAACTCTTTTTTATTTTTATTGTTTATTTTTTTATTAAAAATATATTTACAATTTTTTGTATTATTTATTTATTTTTTTCTATTTTTACTGTTTTTTATTTCTTAGATTTTTTCTATAATAATTTATATAGTAAATATATTTTCAAAATTCAATTCGCTATCTGGAAATTTTTGATTTTCTTGCCCATTAATCAATATCTTTATTCCATTAATTTCTGTAAGTTGTGATACCGTTTTTAATATAGAGTCTATTATTAGTTTTTCCTGTTCCATTCCTAGATTTCCATTTATAAATTCTTCAGAAAAATCAATATATAAAATGTCTTTTTTTATCTCTGTATTCAGTAGCTTAGTATTGTCTGGAATAAGCTTTGTTAAATTTTCATCTGTTGGTCCTTCTATTAAAAATTCTATTAATTGTTTTTCTGGTTTTTCTAACAATTGTTTTGAATCTATTTGTCTTATTTCTGTTGCTATATCTTTTATAGAATCATCATAAAAATATAATGTAATATTAGTTTCTCTTAGTTGTTCATCAGTTATTTCTTCTTGTGGTGTGTATTCCTCTATTATCTGCTTTTCTTCTTTTTTATGATTTTTTATAACTAATATCCCCATTACTAAAATAAATAATATTAATAATATTATTCCTGAATACATAAGAATTTTTTTATTTTTCATATATATTAACATCCTTTCATTTCTTTTAATTAATAATATTATTATATATTTTTTTTAGAACTTTTTTTATATTGTTAAAAAATATTTTTTTAATTTATTTATAAATATATATTTTCATATAGGAAAAAATCCTATATCTATTAAAGAATATAGGATTTTTTATTTAATTTTTTATTATTTTTAAAAATCTCTCCTTTTTTTGCTCTATATTTTGTGAATCTATAAACTCAATCTTTCCTTCATTATATTCTAGCATATCTTTATTTTCTAATATATTTTTTAAATGTACTGCCAGTCTTTCAGCACCATTAAAAAATTTAACATTTCCTAGTATACTTTTAATCTCATTCTCTATTAAAGGATAATGTGTACAGCCTAGCACAACATTTTCAACTTTTCCTTTATACTCGCTTATTTTTTCTTCTAAATATTCATATATTTTTTCTTTATTATCACTTTCTATTACATCTGCCAGTCCAATACATGGTAGGAGGTATGTTTTATAATTATTATATTTATTATATAATAAATTGAATTTTTCGCTTTCCATAGTTCCTTTTGTTGCCATTACTAATGTTGGTTTATCATATGCAAAATCATGTACCATTTTATAAGCTGGCTCTATAGCTACAAATGGAATGTTTGGATATTTTTTTCTTAAGAAATCCGACGCCTGAGCACTTGCCGTATTACATGCTATTACAATTATTTTGCATTTTTTTTCTAATAAATATTTTACTATATTATCACATATTTTTAATACTTCTTTATTTTCTTTATCTCCATATGGATTGTTTTTTGAATCACTATAATAGATATAATTCTCATTTGGTAATATTTTTATTATTTCCTTTAATACTGTAACTCCTCCTATACCGGAATCAAAAATTCCTATATTTCCTTCTTTTTTCATACATTCTCCTTTAATATTCATATAATCCAATTTAACGGTGTTTTTTTGTTTGAGACATGAAATTATATTATTTAAATCTATAAATCGTTTTTTGAGGCATTCTCGTTGGATGTTTTTTATATACAAATAATCATTCTTAATACTTACTATTAAGAATGACTGTAATGTTTATAAACTTTGGCGGAGATTGAGGGATTCGAACCCTCGCGGCCACTTACGCAACCCTAACGGTTTAGCAAACCGTCCCCTTCAACCTACTTGGGTAAATCTCCATTCTATATTTATAATAAATAGTGAATAATAAATACTAATAATTTAAATTCATTTTTAATTATTCATTATTCACTATTCATTCTTCATTATTAATTGTAACTTTTGTCACATCATGGCGGAGAGGGTGGGATTCGAACCCACGGTGGGCTACAAACCCACGCCAATTTTCAAGACTGGTGCCATAAACCAACTCGACCACCTCTCCATGTTACGACAAATATTAGTTTACCACGCAAGCTTATAAATGTCAACCCTTTTTTCAAAATTTCATACAAAACAGGTTACCTTTCAGAATTATAGACATATAATTCGCCCTTTTATCAATGAAATTGCCTCAATAAAAAGTGTGATTTTTTTCTGCGAAGGTTGGACGAGCAATGCTCGCCCCTACATGTTTATTCAAAGGTTGTATTTAGTTTACATAATTATTGTATTTTTTCTATAATGCTATTTAACTCGTCCTTTGAATTATAGTGTATTACTATAGTTCCAGATCTTTTTCCTGCATTTAGCTTTACTTGTGAACCAAAGAAATTTCTAAATTTTGTCTCTATTTCTTGATATATTGGTGCATATCTAGTTTGATCAACTACTTGTTCTTTCTTTTTTATTTTCATCTGTTTTTCTACTTCTCTCACGCTATCCCCTGTTTTTATTACATATAATGCTGCTTGATATTGTCTGTCTGGGTCTTCTATATTTAGTAAACTTCTACAATGACCTTCTGTTATTTTTCCTTGCATAACTAAATCTATAACTCTTGGGTCTAAATTTAATATTCTCATAGTATTTGCAATTCCACTTCTACTTATTCCTATTTTATCTGCAAGTTCTTGCTGTGTCAAACCATATTTTTCAATTATTTCTTTTAGTGCTTTTGCTTTTTCTATAGGGTTTAAGTCTTCCCTTTGTATATTTTCGATTAAAGCAACCTCTTTGTTTTTTTGCTCTGTATAATTTCTTATTATTGATGGTATTTCACTAAGTCCTGCTTTTTTAGCAGCTCTCCATCTTCTTTCTCCAGCCACAATTTGATAATAATTGTTTTTCTTTGCTACTATTATCGGTTGTATTACTCCGTATTCTTTTATGGAATTCGCTAATTCTTCTATTTTTTCATCATCAAAATTCATTCTTGGTTGATTTTTATTTGGTTCTACATCTATAATCTTTAAATTTACTATTCTTTCCCCATCTCTAATTTTTTCTTCTGCTGCTACATTTGCTATATTGCTTGAAAATAGTGCATCTAAGCCTTTTCCTAATCCTGTTTTTCCTGCCATTATTATTCCCCCTTTTATGATTGCTTTTTAGATTTTAATAATTCATTTGCTAATTTTTCATAACATTTTGATCCTTTTGATCTTGGTGCATATGCAGTTATAGGCATACCATAACTTGGTGCTTCACTTAACTTTACATTCCTTGGAATTACAGTTTTATATACGTTATCCTTAAAATATTTTTTTACTTCGCTAATTACTTGATTTGATAAGTTTGTTCTTGCATCATTCATAGTAAGTACAACACCTTCAATATATAAATCTTTATTTAGTTGCTTTTTTATTAAATTTACTGTATTCATTAGTTGTCCAACACCTTCTAGAGCATAATATTCACACTGAATAGGGATCATTATAGAATTTGCTGCTGTTAATGCATTTATTGTCAATAATCCTAATGATGGTGGGCAATCAATTATTATGTAATGAAAGTTATCTTGAATTTCTTCCATTTTTTCTTTCATTTTTGTTTCTCTTGATAGCATATTTACTAATTCTACCTCTGCTCCAGCTAAGTTTATATTTGAAGGGCATAAATATAAGTTTTTTATTGCTGTTTTTATAATTGTTTCTTCAAAAGATGTTTCATTTATTAGCACATCATAAATTGATTTTTCTGTACTTTTTTCTATTCCTAATCCACTAGTAGCATTTCCTTGTGGATCTTCATCTATCAATAATACTTTTTTACCTTTTTGTGCTAAAACTGTGCTTAAATTCACTGCTGTTGTAGTCTTTCCAACTCCACCTTTTTGGTTTACAATTGCTATTACCTTACTCAATTTAATCCCTCCTTGAAATAATATAACAATGATATAATTTTTTTATAAAAAAGTCAATAAAAAAACTTAAATTTTAAAAACTTTTCGTTACCATTCAAAGATAAAACTATGTAATCTGCTAAAAGCGAGACTTATATATTTATTATTATAAGTCTCGCTTATTAAATTTATGAACTATTATTAACACTTTATAGAACAATATATAATTTTTTATATTTAATAAAATTTAGTTTCATTAATGTTATAATTGATGAAAATTTACTGCCAGAAAAAATACGTTGTCTGACAGTAAACTTCGCTTATATCAATTGTTTCACGGTTTCAGTTGAATGTGAAACAGATTTACAAGGGTGAAACCGTTGGGGTGCCTGCTTTACGCGGATATTTGTTTGGTAATTGTTTCACGGATTTAATCACTATTATATTCCTTTTATTATCTGAATCAGGCAATTTAATTTCTTCAATTTTGTCTATTTGAGCTCCTAAAATTTCTATTGCATTTTTTGCTTCTTCTAGTTCTTTCTCTATGTTTGGTCCTTTCAAACAAATGCATTTTCCTCCGACTTTTGTTAGTGGTAACATGTATTCTAATAATACATTTAGTTTAGCTACAGCTCTAGAGGTAACAATATCGAAACCTCCTCGATAAAGTTCGTTATGTCCTATTTCCTCTGCTCTTATATGTAATGCAGATATATTCTCTAATTTGTTTTCCTCTATTACTTTTTCCAAAAATTTTATTCTTTTATTAAGAGAATCTATTAGAATTATTTCATTTTGTGGTTTTAATATTTTTAGTGGTAATCCCGGGAATCCAGCTCCTGTACCTATATCCGCTATTTTATCATTTTCATTAATATATTTTGCAATTGTTAATGAATCTATAAAATGCTTTAATATGATATCTTCTGGTTCTATTATTGCAGTTAAATTGACCTTTTCATTCCATTCAATTAATAGATTCATATATTTATAATATTGTTCTGTTTGGTAATTATTAAGTTCTATCTCTATTTTATGTGCTTTTTCTTTTAAGATTTTTTCAAATTTTTCAAATTCCATTTTTTCTCCCTTATTTTCTTTTTAGCTGCTCTAAATAAATTAATAGTACTGATATGTCTGCTGGTGAAATGCCAGAAATTCTTGATGCTTGACCTATTGAATTTGGTTTAAATCTATCTAATTTTTGTCTGGCTTCTAAACTAATTCCTTTTAAATTTAAATAGTCAATATTTTCTGGCAAAATTTTATTTTCTAGTTTTTTAAACTTTTCTACTTGTGCCATCTGCAGCTTTATATATCCTTCATATTTAATTTCTATTTCTACCTCTTCTGCCTCTGCTCTTGTTAGTTTCGGCATATTTTCATCTATTTCAGATAAATCTTTATAGTTAATTTCCGTTCTTTTTAATAAATCAACCAATTTTATTCCATTACTTAATTCTGAAGAGCCATGTTTTCTTAGGAAATCATTGACTTTTTCTGTTGGTTTAACATTTGTTTTTCTTAATCTATTTATTTCTTTTTCGATATTTTCTTTTTTTCTTAAAAAATTATCATATCTTTCTTTATTTATTAATCCAACCTTATATCCTATCTCAGTAAGTCTCATATCTGCATTATCTTGTCTTAAAAGCAATCTGTATTCTGCTCTTGATGTCATCATTCTGTAAGGTTCATTTGTTCCCTTTGTAACAATGTCATCTATTAATACCCCTATATAAGCATCTGACCTATGTAATATTATTGGCTCCTTTCCTTCCAATTCTAATGCAGCATTTATTCCAGCAATTATTCCTTGTGCTGCTGCTTCTTCATATCCGGATGTTCCATTTATTTGTCCTGCAAAAAACATTCCTTTAATTTTTTTCAATTCTAATGACAGTTTTAATTGTGCAGGTTCTATACAATCATATTCTATGGCATATGCAGGTCTTGTAAACTCAACTTTTTCCAATCCTGGTATTGTTCTGTACATAGCAATTTGAACATCTTCTGGTAATGATGAACTCATTCCTTGCACATACATTTCTTCCGTATCTAATCCCATTGGCTCTATGAAAATTTGATGTCTTTCTTTATCACTAAATCTTACTACCTTATCTTCTATTGAAGGACAATATCTTGGTCCTGTTCCTTCAATTGCCCCTGCATATAAAGGTGAACGATGTAAATTTTTTCTTATTATTTCATGCGTTTGTTCATTCGTGTATGTTAGATAACATGGAACTTGTTCTTTTTGTAATTTATCATTTTCAAATGAAAAAGGAATTATCTCTTCATCTCCTTTTTGTATCTCCATTTTTGAAAAATCAATACTGTTTCTATTTACTCTTGCAGGTGTTCCTGTTTTAAATCTAACAATTTCAATATCTAGTTTTTTTAAACATTCTGAAAGCTTATTAGCCGGAAATACTCCATCTGGCCCACTTTCAAAATTAACCTCCCCAATAAATATTTTCCCTTTTAAATATGTTCCTGTTGCCAATATTACTGCCTTTACATTATAAATTGCACCTATATTGGTTTCTACACCTTTTATTTCCCCATTTTCCACAATAATATCAACAACTTCAGCTTGTTTTACAAATAAATTATCTTGTTTTTCTAAAGTATGCTTCATTTCCCTTTGATATTTTTTTCTATCTGCCTGTGCTCTTAAAGAATATACTGCTGGGCCTTTTGATGTATTTAGCATTTTAGATTGAATAAAACATTTATCTATATTTTTACCCATTTCTCCACCTAAAGCATCTATTTCTCTAACTAAATGCCCTTTTGAAGTTCCTCCAATATTAGGATTACATGGCATATTTGCAATATTCTCCAAAGTAATTGAAAATAATAGTGTTTTGTGACCTTTTCTTGCACATGCTAATGCTGCTTCACATCCAGCATGTCCTGCTCCGTATTACTGCAACTTCATAATCTCCTGCATTATATTTCATATTTTTTTTACATCTCCTTATTTTCCTAAGCAAAATTTAGAAAAAATGTTTTTAATAATGTCCTCTGAAACATTATCCCCCGTAATCTCTCCTAAATATTCTAAAATCTGTTTTATATTTATAGATATGATATCTATCGGCATAGACATTTTTAAATCATTTAAAGCCATTCTCGTGCTTTCTATCGCTTTATTTATTAAATTTTGATGTCTTATATTTGTTATAATTAATTCGTTATCTAAATTAATTTGATTTAAATTAAACATATCTATTAATTCTTTATATAAATTATCTAATCCTTTTTCTTCTTTTACAGCCGTTTCTACAATAGGTCTGTTTGTTTCTTTTATTTCTTTTTTATTTTTTAAATCACATGATACTAAATCCATTTTATTTAAAACAATAACTGATTTTTTTTCTTTTAATAATTCTAAAATTTCTTTATCTTCGCTATTTAATTCTTTTGAATTATCAAAAACAGCAATTATTACATCACTATTTTTAGCTGTTTTTTTTGATTTTTCTATTCCTATTTGTTCAATTTTATTTTCAGCATCTCTAATTCCAGCAGTATCAATTATTTTGAAAGGAATTCCTCCAATTATTACTTGTTCCTCAATTATATCTCTAGTTGTTCCTGCAATATCTGTAACAATAGCTCTTTCCTCTTTTAATATTGCATTTAATAATGAGGATTTTCCTGCATTTGGACTACCAATTATAGCAATTTTTATTCCTTCTTTTAATATTTTACCACTTTCAAATGATTTTGATAGTTTTACTAATTCATTTTCTACTTCTTCAAGCTTTTCTCTAGCACTATTATTAGAAACTTCCTCTATATCATATTCTGGATAATCTATATTTGCTTCGATATCAACCATTAAGTCTATTATTTTTTTTCTTATTTCATGTATTTTTTTTGATAAAAATCCTTCTAGTTGATTAGCTGATTCTTGTGCTTCCCTAGAGCTTTTTGCATTAATAATATCTATAATAGCCTCTGCTTGAGTTAAATCTATTCTTCCATTTAAAAATGCTCTTTTTGTAAATTCTCCTGGTTCTGCCAATTTTGCACCGTTTGTCAAGCACATTTCTAAAATTTTTCTTAAAACAATTATACCTCCATGTGAGTTAATTTCACACATATTTTCTGCTGTATAGCTTTTGGGGCATTTAAAATATGAAACTAAAACTTCATCTATTACTTTATTATTACTAGTATCTATAATTTTCCCATACTTTATAGTATAACCTTTTATATTTTCTATTTTTTGTGGATTTTTTTGAACAAATATCTTTTCTAATATGTCAAAACATTTTTCTCCGCTCATCCTTACAATTCCAATTCCACCAATTGCTGGTGCTGTAGATATTGCTGCTATTGTAGACATTTTTTCCTCCTTTTTTTATAATAAATATCTTACAATTTTCTATATAATAAAATTAGCAGATAATAAAAATATCTGCCTTTTTAAAAGTTATTTTAATGTAATAACTACTTTCCTATATGGTTCTTCTCCCTTGCTAAATGTTTTTACTCTATCACTATTTTGCAATTTGGTATGAATAACCTTTCTTTCATATGCTGTCATTGGATCTAAAGTTATTGATTTTCTTGTTTTTATTACTCTTTGAGAGATTTTTTCTGCTAAATCTTCTAGTATTTTTTTTCTTTTTTCTCTATAATCACCTACATCTACTATAACAACTGTTTTTGATGTAGAATGTTTATTTGCAATTGCTGTTGCTAATACTTGTAATGCGTTTATTGTAGCACCTCTATATCCTATTAAATGGCTTATATTGTCTCCATTTATTTTTACTACAATACAGAAATCTTCAATTTTCACATCACATTTAACATCTTTTTCTAAAATTGAATTAAAAAACTCTTTTATTTTTTCAGATATTTTTTCTATTTCTTCTAAATTTTTATTAATTTGTCTTTTTTTTGTGGTTGCAGTTTTTATATTTTTTTCTTCTTTTAAAGTCATTTCTATTTTTACTACTCTTGGTGCTAAAATACTATAAAAACTTCTCTTCTTTTCTTCTTCAATTGTTTTTATCTCAACCATATTTTTTGTTGCATTTAATTCTTTGAGTCCCTTTTCTATGGCTTCTGCTGTAGTTTTACCTTCAACAATTATACTTTTAGGCATTTTCTTTTTCCTCCTTAGAAAAGATTTTATTTAAAATTAGCCTTTCTATTATCATAATAATATTATTAACTAACCAATATAGAGCTAATCCTAACGGTGCAAAAAGTGAAACAGAAACATATAAAATAGGCATCATTAAAGACATACTTTTATTCATTCTTTGTGTCATTTCTTCTTGATCTAATTCTCTTTTTCCATTTTCATCTATAAGTTTATTCTTTTCTGAATCTGTTTCATCATCTTCTTTTTTAGTTTTATTCATTTGCATTGTGCTTATTTTTATTGAGATAATAGAAGAAATTACATATAATATTGGAATTATAAATACTTTAATATCTTTATAATTTTCTTGTGGAACCTTACTTAAATCCAATCCTAAAAATTGCATATTAATATACATTTCACTATCTGTCATGTTTTTTTCTTGAACATATTCAATAATACTCATTTCAGGATATGCAGTACTTATAACTCTTCCTTCATCTTCTTTTTTTATTTCATTAATTTGTTCTGTTATTACGGGTTCTTCAATTTGTTTCATATAAGTAAGTGGACTTCTTACCAAATTAAACATTGCAAGAAGTAATATGAATTGTATAATAACACTAAAACATCCACCAAAAGGATTAATTTTTTCCCTTTTATATAATTCTATCATTTCTTGATTTAATCTTTCAGGATTTCCTTTGTGTTTTATTTGTAATATTTTCATTTCCTTTTGAACTTTTTCGTTTTTCTTTAATGTTTTCTGTTGTTTTATAGATAGTGGTAACATTAAAATTTTAATTAAAACAGAAAAAATTATAATTGCCAATCCATAATTTTTAACTAAAATATATATCCAGTTTAAAACATAACCAAATATTTCAGCAAAAAAATTTATCATTTTTTCCTCCTATTTTACAGGATCATATCCACCTTTTGAAAAAGGATTGCATTTCAAAAATCTTTTTAAACTTAAAAAGAATCCTTTAAATGCTCCATATTTTTTTATTGCTTGTCTTGCATATTCTGAACAAGTTGGATAATATTTACAATGTATTCCAAAATAGCAGAATACTGGAGAAATATATTTCTTATATTTCTCTATTAAAATCAAAAAAAAATTCTTCATATAGCCCCTATAACAAATTTAATTTTTTAAAAAGATTTTCCAATTCTTTTTTTATATCGTAAAAATTAAACTTTTCAAAATCTGCTTGTTTTTTCCACAATATAATGATATTATTTCCTATTTTTAAATTTTCTTCTAGCAGTCTATAATTTTCTCTTATTAGCCTTTTTATTTTATTTCTTTTAACACTATTTCCTGCTTTTTTACTAACGGCTATTCCTAATTTATTAATATTTTCATTATTTTTTTTTATAAAAATATTAATTAAATTCCCTTTGCAATTTTTTCCTTTTTTTAAGACTGCTCTAAATTCATAATTTTTTTTTATCATTACTGTTTTTTTCAAATTTATCACTCATTTTTCTAAAATAATTTATACAGTAATTCTTTTTCTACCTTTTGCTTTTCTTGCTTTTAAAACATTTCTTCCACTTTTTGTTTTCATTCTTTCTCTAAATCCATGTACTTTTTTCTTTTGTCTATTTTTTGGCTGATATGTCATTTTCATAGTATAAACCTCCCTAATTTAATCATAAGTATTAAGATTATATATTAAAAATACACTTATTGTCAAGTCTTTGAATGAATTTTTTAAATATTATAATATTTTTTTTATTTATTATTGATTAATTTTCCATTTTTTGATATTATATTGTCGTAAAATAGGTATTGAAAAAATACCTTTTTTCTTAAAGTCGGAAGTTTAACAGTTAATCAAATAAAAAATTAATATAAGCATTGAAAGTGCTTAATTTTTTTGTCAAATTTTCAT
>CALXPS010000045.1 GCA_944390405.1 uncultured Clostridia bacterium
AGGAACAAATGTCATTTGCAACAGATGTAAGAAATGAATTATTAGAATTAAAAATGTGGGATGTTAATAGTAGTTTAAAGCAGGACGAACAAATAGCAAGACTATCTATAAGAGAAACATTTATAAAGGCTGGTTTTATAACAAATCCAAATAAAGAATATCATTTGGAAGTGCTTTTTAAAACAAAGAAAAATGCAGAAGAATTTAAAATAGTTTTAGAGAATTTTAATATGAAGGCGAAGGTAACTAAAAAAGGAAGCGGATATATAACATATATAAAAGATGGAGAAGATATTGTAAACTTCCTTGCATTAATTGGTGCAAACAATGCAGTTTTAAGATTTGAAGAAGCACGTGTACTAAAAGATGCAAGAAATAATGTTAATAGAATTGTAAATTGCGAAACAGCAAATTTAAATAAAACATTAGATGCATCAAATAATCAAATTAAAAATATTAAATTTTTAAAACAACAAAATAAATTTAATTCATTACCTGAAGAATTAAAAGAAATAGCATTGATAAGATTAAAAAATCCAGATATATCATATGAAGAAATAGGTAAAATGCTAAAAAAACCTATAAGTAAATCTGGTGTGAGCCATAGATTAAAAAAAATCAATCAAATAGCAGAGGAACTAAAATGAATAAAAAAGAAATAGGATTATATATACATATTCCATTTTGCAAACATAAATGCGATTATTGTGATTTCATATCATTTGCAAATAAAGAAGAATATATAGAGGAATATATTAATAAATTAATAGAAGAAATAAAAATAGAGAATCTAGGACAATATAAAATCACTACAATATATATAGGTGGAGGCACACCATCTTTTATACATAGTAAATATATTGTTCAAATATTAGATAGCATAAATAAAGAATATGCAGAGGAAATAACTATAGAAGTAAATCCAGGAACAGTTACAAAACAAAAGCTACAAGATTACTATAATGCAGGAATAAATAGATTAAGCATAGGATTACAAAGTACTAGTAACGAAATGCTAGAACAATTAAGCAGAATACATACATATGAGGAATTTTTAGAAACATACAATCTAGCAAAACAAATAGGATTTACAAATATAAATATAGATTTAATGATAGGGTTACCTAACCAAAAAATTACTGATATAAATAAAACATTAAATGAGATAATTAGATTAAATGCAAATCATGTATCTGTATATTCACTAATATTAGAAGAGGGAACAGTATTAGAGAATAAAGTAAATAAAGGAATATTAAAATTGCCTACTGAAGAAAGAGAAAGAAAGATGTATTGGCTAGTGAAAAACAAATTACAAAAAGCAGGATACAAGCATTATGAAATATCAAATTTCGCAAAAACAGGATTTGAATCAAAACATAATTTGAATTGTTGGGAGCAGAAAGAATACATAGGAATAGGCCTTGCAGCACATTCATATTTAAATAAAACAAGATATTCAAATACTGAAGATTTAAATAAATATTTAAGAAGTGTAAATAAAAATAGAGAAATACATGAAGTACAAAAACAAGAAGATGAGCAAAAGGAATATATGTTATTAGGTTTAAGAAAAATAGAAGGAGTAAATATACAAAATTTTAAGAACAAATTTATACAAAATCCCATATATTTATATAGAGAAGCATTAGACAAATTAGTTAAGAATAAATTAATAGAAATAGACACAAACTATATAAAATTAACTAAAAAAGGAATAGATTTGGCAAATTTAGTATGGGAAGAATTTGTATAATGTCCCATACAATAAATTAAAACAGATTATAAACTTAGTATGGGAGGAATTCTAAGTGAAAAATATAATATATCTTGATCACGCGGCGACAACAGGAGTAAAAGAGGAAGTTTTGAAGGAGATGTTACCATTTTTTAGTATAGAATTTGGTAACCCTTCTTCGCTTTATAGCATAGGAAGAAGAGCAAAAAGAGCAATTGAACAAGCCAGAGAAAGAGTTGCAAGAGCAATAAATGCAAAACCAAAAGAAATTTATTTTACAGGGTGTGGAAGTGAAAGTGATAATCTAGCAATAAAAGGAATTGCACATAGTTTAAAATCAAAAGGAAATCATATAATTACTAGTAAAATAGAACATCATGCAGTTTTAAATAGCTGTAAAACCTTAGAACAAGAAGGATTTGAAGTCACATATTTAAATGTTGACAAAGACGGACTTATAAATTTAGGAGAATTACAAAATGCAATTACAGATAAAACAATATTAATTACAATTATGACAGCAAATAATGAAATAGGAACAATAGAACCCATAGAAGAAATAGGGAAAATAGCAAAAGCAAATAATGTATATTTTCACACAGATAGTGTGCAAGCTATAGGAAATTTAAAAATAGATGTACAAAAAATGAATATAGATAGTTTATCAATGTCTGCCCATAAATTTTATGGTCCAAAAGGTGTAGGGGCATTATATGTAAATGAAAATGTACCATTTAAAAAATTACAAGATGGAGGACACCAAGAAAAAAATAAAAGAGGAGGAACAGAAAATGTTGCAGAAATTGTAGGACTAGGGAAGGCAATAGAATTAGCAAATAAAAACCTAGATGAATATAATAACAAATTATTAGAATTAAGAGAATATTATATATATGAAATAGAAAAAAAAATACCTGATGTAAAACTAAATGGACACAGAACAAAAAGATTAGCGGGTAATGCAAATATGTCATTTAAAGGAATACATGGTGGAGATTTATTATTAAAATTAGATGAACAAGGAATATGTGTTTCAACTGGTTCTGCATGTAGTTCAGGTTCTACTGAACCATCTCATGTTTTAACATCAATAGGTCTAGGAACAGAATATCTGCAAGGTTCTCTTAGAGTAACATTTGGAAATGAAAACACTAAAGAAGATGTAGATTATTTAATAAAAAATTTAGAAGAAATAATAAAAACATGGAGATAAAATGTAGGGGCGAGCATTGCTCGTCCTTTAAACTTTTAATTTCTTAATCTCCTTTAATTCATCACTTAATTTATCCATTTGTTGTTTTTTTGTAATACCAGCTTGCACATATTCATTTAAAACAGTTCTATAATTTTCTAAAGTCTCTCCAGTAGATAATAATGCTGATATACCATTTGCATAATATGCTCTATCAGATTCTGAACGAGCATTATTCATTTTATCTTCATAAGAAGCAATTTGTTGTAATCTATTACCTTCTTTTTCCAAATATTTAACATATTCACCTAAATTATAAAGTTCATATTCAGTATCATCAATAACAACCTTTATAAGTGCTTTTACAACTTTAGGGTTTACTTTTCCAACTTTAGCACCAATTTTTTTATCTGGATGGGTTTTGTCAATTAATATTTTTAAAGTATCACAAACACCAACATGGGATTTATACTGCCTTTTTGCTGTAATTGCATCAAATTCATCTGCAACTCTAATAATTTGTCCTTCTAAAGGTAAATTTCCTTTAGCAACACCATTAGGGTATCCTGTACCATCAAGAGCTTCATGATGATAAATAGGACCAGCAGCATAAGGACGTAATTTTTCATCTCTCATGCACATGTTATATCCAATAGTAGTATGAGTTTTCATTACTGCATATTCTTCATCTGTAAGTGGACCATTTTTTTGCAAAATTGTAGGAGGTATAAACTGTTTTCCAATATCGTGCAAATAAGCACAAATAGTACAATATACAGTAAAATAATCTTTCATATGCATATATTCGCAAATTCTACAAGTTAAATTTGCAACATTTTCAGAATGTAACCTTGTAAAAACATCTAAACTATCAAGCATAGCAAGTTGATAACGCATACTCTCATTTAAATCATAACTTTTTAAATTAGTAGTACTATAAAAATCCATCTTAAATTCTTTCATAATCAACACCTAAAATAATTGTACAATGAATAATAAAATTCGTCAAGAAAAAATAAAACATTCGTAAAAAATATGATATAATATATAACTAAAGGAGAAAAATATGCACGAATTGGAAAATTGTAATATATGTCCACATAGATGTGGTGCAAATAGAATGAATGGTAAAACAGGAAGATGTAAGGCAACTGATAAAGTAAAAGTTGCGTTGGCTTCTATACATAATTTTGAAGAACCTTGTATAAGTGGCAAAAATGGCTCTGGGACTGTTTTTTTCTCTAATTGTAATCTAAATTGTGTATTTTGCCAGAACTACGAAATAAGTCAACTTGGAAAAGGAAAAGAAATATCTATAGAAGAACTTGCAGATATTTTTATAAAACAACAAAATAAAAATGTCCACAATATAAATTTAGTAACACCAACAATATATATATATCAAATAATAGAAGCAATAAAACTAGCTAGGGATAAGGGACTAAAAATTCCGATTGTATACAATTCAAATGGATATGAAAATGTAGAAGCTTTGAAACATTTAAAAGGATATATAGATATATATTTACCAGATTTAAAGTATAGCAATAATGAAATTGCATACAAATATTCAAATATTAAGAATTATTATGAAAATGCTGTGCAAGCCATAAAAGAAATGTATAATCAAGTAGGAACACCAATCATAGACGAAAATGGAATTATGAAAAAAGGTCTTATGATAAGACATTTAGTATTGCCAAATCAATTACAAAATTCAAAAGATGTTTTAAAATGGATTAATGATAATATGGATAAAAAAGTTTTTGTAAGTGTAATGGCACAATATTTCCCAACATATAAAGCAAAGCATTTTCCAGAAATTAGCAGAAAACTTACAAAAGAAGAATACAATGAAATAGAACAATATTTATATTCATTAGATTTAGAAAATGGATATATACAAGAACTCGGAGAACATGAAGAAGAATATGTACCAGATTTTAGTAGGTTTAGTATATGAGATTTTGATTGTGAAAGGAATGAATGAAAATGAAAAAAGCTTTAGTTACAGGAGCATCATCAGGAATTGGACGTGATATGACAAGATACTTAGTAGAATTAGGTTATGAAGTATTTGCTGTTGCAAGAAATGAAAATAAATTAAGAGAACTGCAAGAAGAATTGGGTGATATAGTAAAAGGTATAATAAAAGATTTGAGTAATAAAGAAAATTGCATACATCTATATGAAGAACTAAAACAAGAAAATATAGATTTACTTATTAATAATGCTGGTTTTGGAATATTTGGAAATTTTACTGAAACAGATTTAGAAAAAGAATTAAAACTTATAGATACAAATATAACAGCAGTTCACATATTAACAAAACTATTTTTACAAGACATGGTAAAACAAAATAAAGGTAAAATATTAAATGTATCATCAATTGCAGGTACTGCACCAGGGCCATTAATGGCAGCATATTATTCATCAAAGGCATATGTTTTAAGACTTACAGAGAGCATAAGTGAAGAATTGAAAAAACAAAAATCAAATGTAACAATAAGTGCATTATGTCCAGGCCCAGTTGCAACAAACTTTAATAATGTTGCAAATGTTAAATTTAGCATAAAAGCATTATCTAGTGAATATGTAGCAAAATATGCGATAGATAAAACACTGAAAGGGAAATTAGTTATAATACCAGGGAACAAAATGAAAGTCTTAAAAGTATTAAGCAAAATAGCTCCAGATAAGCTAGCCATGAAAATGGTATATGCAAATCAGAAAAGAAAAATTTAAAAAAATTAGCACACTACTATTTAAATTTCTAAAAGCAGAAGAAAAATATATTGAAATAGAAAATTAAAATACAAAATTAAGGGCAATTGATGATTTAATCAATTACACTTATCTATATATTAATAAATCCCTTAAAATAAGAATAAAATTTTAGTAATCTTATTTTAAGGGATTTTTATGTAACAAATATTGTTTTAATTATAAATTTTAGCTAAAATTAAGTGCTTTTTTCATGTGCCTTGCATATAATGAAAAAGAGAAACATTTTAGGAGGAGATTAGAATGGATTATGAAGAATATATGAGAAGTGTTTTAGGATACAATCAAATGCCAAACAATATGTATTCAAATACATATGATGATTATTACTATGATATGGATTATTTAAATAATCGTAACAATATGAATAATAATGTTAATACAGAACTTTTAGATACGATGTACCCTGAAATATATAGAATAGTATATCCTATGGTATGCAAAGTTTGTATGCAAAATAGCCAAAGAGAAATTACAAGAGAATTAATAGAAAGTATGACAGAAGAAGTATATACAAATATTGAACCAGAAGAAAGACAGAGCACTTTAAATACAACTTCAAGACCAATATTAAAAAACGGTGATGTAAGAAATCCAAATGCAAAAGAACCAGAAACAAGAAGTGAAACAAGACAAAGTAACTTTTTATTACGTGATTTAATAAGAATACTTATATTAAGAGAATTAGGAAGACCTAATAGACCTGGACCAAGACCACCAATGCCACCACCAAGACCACCAAGACCACCGAGACCACCAATGCCACCTAGACCACCACAACCACCATGGAGACCATATTGAAAACTTTAACAATAATTAATGTATATTTTTCCAAAAATAAACAATAATAATATGAGTAAAAAGAAAGGAGAAATGTATATGAAAGTTAAAGATTGTATGTGTGAAAATGTATCATGCGTTAAACCAGAAACTACATTAAGTGATGTCGCAAAAATGATGCAACAACAACACGTAGGCTGTATTCCTGTATGTGACACAAACAAAAAAATAGTTGGTTTAATTACAGACAGAGACATAGTATTAAGAGGAGTAGCATGTAATAAAAATACAAACACAACGCCAGTTAGTGAAGTTATGACAACATCAGTGTATACCGTAACACCTGATGCAGAAGTAGCAGAAGCAAGTAAAATAATGTGTGATTGTCAAATAAAAAGAGTGCCAGTAACAGAAAACAATACAATAGTGGGAATAATAACATTAGGAGACTTAGCAAACAATGAAGGTGTAAACAGTAATCAAGTATATAATACAGTTGAAGGTATATGCAGGTGTGGTACTAATACTAAAAATAATCAATAATTAATTTGTAAAGGCAGATATTATATCTGCCCTTTATAAAAATATAATATACATAAGGAGACCAACTATGAAAAGTCAATAGATTTTAGAAAAAAATTTTAGAAAAAAATCTCATAGAAAATGGTCAACT
>CALXPS010000046.1 GCA_944390405.1 uncultured Clostridia bacterium
AAAAGTTGACAAAATTAAAAGCTTATGGTTCTAAGCTTTAAGTTACTTAATATATTCAAAAAAATGTCAAACTACGGTGTTTAGCAATTGCGGCAGGTGCTATGCTATATATAGTTTCAGGAGAACTTATTCCAGAATCTAATAAATTATATAGAGGAAGAATAGGATTTGTTGGAAATATTATTGGTTTTATTGTAGGAATAATAGCATTTAATGTTCATTAAATTTATTTTTTAAAACTAAAATTTAGCATTAAAATATTAAAATCGACGTAATTAAACAGGCTGTAACTAAATACAAAATAATAGAAAAATATGTTACAGCAATATTACAAAAATATTACAAAATTATAACAAATACTCTTGACTTTTTTCGAAAAACATAATATTATTATAGCGGTAATTTTAAAAAAATGGAGGAAGTATTTTGGCTATTGGAGATATAATTGTAGGTATAGATATCGGAACTTCCAAAGTAGCAAGTGTTATTGCTGAAATTAATAATTTCAACCAACTAGAAATTATTGCAACAGCAGAGTGTAAATGCTTTGGAATTAAGAAATCTAAAATTACAGATGAAGATGAAATTGCCTCTGCAATAGGAAAAACAATCTCAGAAGTAGAAAATCAAGGAAATATTAAAATAAATTCAGCTTACGTAACTATACCAGGTAAATATGTGCAAATAGTTCAAAATAGTATAGTTAAAGAAGCTAAAGATAGATTTGCTGGAATAACTTCAAAAGATGTTAATTCAGCTATGCTTCAAATTAGAGACATAGACCTTCCAGAGGATAAGGTAGTTATTGATATCATTAAAAATCAGTTTACTCTTGATAATGGCAGAGTAGTAGATGACCCTGTAGGAGCTTTAAGTTCTACAGTTACAGTAACAGGACAAGTAGTGCTAGCAGATAAAAGCTATGTAAGACAATTAACAAGTATTTTTAAAAAAGCAAATATAGAAATAGATGGTATTATACCAAATGTTTTGGCACAAAGATCGCTTATTCTAGATATTAATGAGCTTAGTGATAATGTAATGATTTTAGATATTGGAGCAGGCAATACAGATATTGGTGTGTTTAATGGCTCAACATTTGTATATACAAATACTATACCACTAGGGGGAGACAATATTACAAATGATATTGCTCAAGTATTTTACATATCTGAAGAGGAAGCAGAAAGACTAAAAAAACAATATGCACTAGCATTGAAATCATTTATTGATAATGATACTGATATTATGCTTACTACATATAAGGGTGATGAGAAAAATAAAACAATAAAAAGCTCAGAACTTATTGAAGTTATAGAAGCAAGAGTAGAAGAAATATTTACATTAGTTAATAAGCAAATAACTAGTCTAGGCATAAAATCTAATATAAACAATGTTATATTAACAGGACAAGGAATAACTTGTATTAGCAAAAGTGATGTAGCAGGGAAAATTGTACTTAATATACCAGTAAAAATAGCAACAGGAAGAATGATAAGTACTGTAAAACCAGCTTATAGATCAAGTTACGCACTAGTTAGATATGTTTCTAATAGGCCATATGCAAAAAATGTAGCAAGCCGAATTGATGTTAAATCAAATGAAAGTTTTGTAAGAGCTATATTAGAAAGAATCAAAGAATTCTTTTATACTTAGTTTTAAATTTTAAATATATATAAAGAAAGGGAGGAATTTGCATTATGATGGAATCAGAATATGAAGAAAACAATTACATGATGGATGGAACAGCATTAATAAAAGTTATAGGAGTAGGAGGAGCAGGAAATAATGCTATAAATAGAATGATAGAATCTGGAATAAAAGGTGTAGAATTTATAGCAGTTAACACAGATAGACAAGCTCTTCAAATATCAAAAGCAAGTACACGCATACAAATAGGAGAGAAATTAACAAGAGGTTTAGGAGCAGGTGCTAATCCAGAAATTGGCGGACAAGCAGCTGAGGAAAGCAAGTCTGAAATAGCAGAGGTTCTACGTGGTGCAGATATGGTATTTGTTACAGCCGGCATGGGTGGAGGAACTGGAACAGGTGCAGCCCCAATTGTTGCAGCTACCGCAAAAGAGTTAGGAATACTTACAATAGGTGTTGTTACAAAACCATTTACCTTTGAAGGCAAAAAAAGACTTACTCAAGCAGAAAAGGGAATTGCAAACTTAAAAGATAAAGTTGATACACTAGTAGTAATTCCAAATGATAAATTATTACAAATTATTGATAGAAAAACATCAATTGTAGAAGCATTTAAAATGGCTGACGATGTTTTAAGACAAGGTGTTCAAGGTATATCAGATTTAATATCTGTACCGGGATTAATTAACTTAGACTTTGCAGATGTAAAAACAGTAATGTTAAATACAGGTATGGCACATATGGGTATAGGTAGAGCAAGTGGAGAAAATAGAGCAGAAGATGCTGCTAAAGAAGCTATTCAAAGTCCATTACTAGAAACTTCTATTGAAGGAGCAAGAGGAGTAATTATTAATATTACTGGTGGACCAGATTTAGGATTACAAGAAGCTAATACAGCTGCAGAACTTGTTCAACGCAGTGTAGATCCAGAAGCAAATATCATATTTGGTGTTGTAACAGATGAAAGTTTAGGAGACGAAATTCAAATTACTGTTATTGCAACTGGATTTGAAAAAACAGAAAACATATCTACAATAGGTGTAGAAAATTTAGTAAACAATACATGGAACAAAAAAATAAATTCAATACCAACTAGTCAAGACAATAGACAAGAAAATCAAGCTGATTTAGATATACCATCTTTTTTAAGAAAAAAAGGAAATAAAGTATAAAAAGTATAAGTAAATAGAAATAAACAAGATAATAAAAGAAATAGTCTATAAAAGTAGATTATTTCTTTTTTTCGTGTCCACAAAATGACAGACTTTGCATTCAAAAGATAGTACAATAATGTCCGAGGTAAGAAAATGACCCTATATGTAGATATAATTTTTTTAGAAAATATATTTATGAACTCTATAATATTACTTGCTACAGGAGTTATTTTAAAAGCACCAATTAGAATATTAAGAAATCTTATAGCCAGCACTATAGGCAGTATTTATGCAATAATAATTTATGTTTCGAATATTGAAATATACTCAAACTTTTTTTTAAAACTAGTTTTATCTTTTGCAATAATATATGTAGCATTTAAACCAGTAAACATAAAATCTTTTTTAAAATATGTAGTAATTTTTTATTTAACTTCTTTTACATTTGGAGGAGTGGCTTTTGCACTATTATATTTTGTAAGTCCACAAGATATTTTACTTCAAGATGGTGTTTTAATAGGTACATATCCTATGAAGATAATATTGGCAGGAGGAATTCTGGGCTTTATTATAATAACAATATCGTTTAAAAACATAAAAGGAAGATTAAATAAAAAAGATATGTTTTGCAATATTACATTGAATTCTAGCAATAAAAAGACTAAAATCACAGCAATAATAGATACAGGCAATTTTTTAAGAGACCCAATAACAAAAATACCCGTAATTGTAGTTGAAAAGGACAAATTAAAGGAACTATTGCCATTTATAATATTAGATAATGTTACTAATATTATAAATGGAAAAAATGTAGAATTAGGGGAATATGCTTCAAAAATAAGGGCAATACCTTTTAAATCCTTAGGAAAAGAAAATGGCTTGTTATTAGGGATAAAAATGGACGAAGTAGAAGTTGACTACCAAGATACAAACTATCAAATCAAAAATGTTATTATTGGAATCTATAATGGAACTCTAAGCAGAAATGGAAAATATTCGGGATTAATAGGATTAGATATTATAAACAATACTGAAGAATTTGCTATTATAAGTCATAACTAAAAAATTAAATAAGGAGGAATTTTATGGATATTTTAGAAATATTGAAGATTAAAATAAAAAAGTGTTTTAATCTTGGAATCGTAGAGGAAGATGCAATTTTTTATATTGCAGGCAGCCAAACTTTACCACCACCATTACCGAGTGAAGAAGAAGAAAAAATGTTAAAAAAATTAGAAGCTAATGATTTTGAGGCAAGACAAACTCTAGTAGAACATAACTTAAGATTAGTAGTCTACATAGCTAAAAAGTTTGAAAATACGGGAATAGGAATAGAAGATTTAATATCAATAGGTACAATAGGACTCATGAAAGCAATTAATACATTTAATACAGGAAAAAACATTAAACTTGCTACATATGCTTCACGATGTATAGAAAATGAAATTCTAATGTATTTAAGACGTAGTAATAAAACAAAAGGTGAGATATCTATAGATGAACCATTAAATCAAGATGGAGATGGAAATGAACTTCTATTATCAGATATATTGGGAACTGATGAAGACGTTACATCAAGAGCAATGGAAGATGAAGTAGATAGAGTATTATTGAAATCAGCTATATTAAAATTAAATAGTAGAGAAAAAGATATAATGGAATTAAGATTTGGATTTAAAAGTGGAGTTGAAAAAACTCAAAAAGAAGTGGCTGATATGCTTGGAATATCACAGAGTTATATTTCTAGACTGGAAAAGAAAATAATGAACAAGATGAAAAAAGAAATAATGAGCAAAACTGGGTAGAGATATAAATTTAGAGTGGGGAGTAATTAGATAAGGGAAAATTTATATTTCTACCTCGAAAACATCTTTCAAAGATGATATTTCTGTAACAATTCGATTTGTTGGTAAAGAACCATTATATTTTGCAACCAATTGCATAATTTCTTTATTATCATCGTCCTCAGATGGTATAATTCTAATTTTTTGAACAGCTATCTTATTCTTATATAGAATTTGTTCAATTTGAGGCATTACAGATACTGAATTTTGAAGAATTACAGATAATTCTATATGTTCTTGACCATCTTTTATATTAAAGAAATTATGTGAGTGAGATAGTATATAATATGAAAATATTGTTGCTATTATTCCGCCAAGATAGAACCCAGCACCGATACATAGCCCTATACATGTAACAGCTAGTAAGCTAGCAGCAGTTGTTAATCCTTTTACATTAAAACCATCTCTTAAGATAGTACCAGCACCTATAAATCCAATACCAGATAATAATTGAGCAGGTATTCTAGAAGCATCTACATCCCAATTTAAGCTTAAATATTCTCCGCATAACATTATTAAAACACTACTAACTCCTATAAGAGAATGTGTTTTAAAACCTGCAGGTTTATTAAGCGCTTCTCTTTCAGCACCAATAATTCCTGCTAAAATAAAACCTAAGAATAATTTAATAATAGCTTGAACTTCAAATGATAATAGAATATCTAACATAAAAACCTCCATTTTAAAAATATTATACCATAAATATAAAAAAAAGAACAATAGGCTTGCAAAAAATCATATAATGAAGTAAAATATATATATATTGAAAAGAGAGAAGTGATAAGTATGAAAGTATATGATAAAGAAATATATAGTAAACAAGAAAGTTTAAGAACAATAGTTGTTATAATAGTAGTTTTTCTATTAGGATTCTTTGCTGGTTATATGGCAAAATCTTTTAATGAAACTCATAAACCAGAAAATACAAATAGTACTTATGTTGTGGAAGATAGACAATAATTATAAGAATATAAAGATATGTTAACTGGTATAAGTATGTATTTAGTAACACTAATATATTATTAATGTTACTAAAAAACATGCTTATACCAGTTTATTTTTGTGGTTTGTCGCTTCTCATATATAAAGCTTGTGCATTATATGCTAATTCTATATTACCTTTTTCTGCAATTTGTAATATTTTATAATTTACTTTTTCTTTAAGTTGTATAAATTCTATGTAATCTACTACAGTAGTAGTAAAATCTACTACTATATCTATTCCATTTGCAGAGATTGTATCAAAATATGCTTTTATACTATCTTCTACAATATTCTCATTAGATAATAAGAATAATTTTATATTATCATTAAATCTTGCTACTTTATCTAATGGTGTTGAAAGGGCAAGAGTTAATCTTAGAGAATATTTTCTCTGCACTATTTTACTATGGTTTATTAAAGAACTAGCAGCTATCTGATTATTTGGAATAATTATTAACTGATTATTAGAATTTCTTATTCTAGTACTCTTAAAGCTTATATCTTCAACTGTTCCAATATATGTTCCTACTTCAATAGAATCTCCTATAACAAAAGGTTTATCTGCAATTATTGAAAAACCAGCTAAAATATTTTTTGCTACGTCTTGTACAGCTAATGCAAGAACAACACTTCCTATTCCTAAACCTGCTACTAATCCGCTTAAATCATATCCAAGTT
Organism: uncultured Clostridia bacterium; assembly: GCA_944390405.1. Taxonomy (GTDB): domain Bacteria; phylum Bacillota; class Clostridia; order TANB77; family CAG-508; genus UMGS1781. The sequence goes on from CALXPS010000046.1 coordinate 6,311, forward strand.
CACTAATTATTATGAATCCTGCTATTATATAAATGAGACCTTTAATTACTTTACTTACAAGGTTAACAACACCATCATTACCGGTAAAGTTAAACATTTTTCTAATTTTTTTAAAACTATTAGAAGATGAATTAAACAAATTTGCAAAAGCTTTAGCAGTTAAGAAAATAATGCAAATTTTAAACATCTTGTCTATAAATGCATAAACATTTTCTGGTAAGACTAAAAGTTTAAGTCCAATATATATACCAAGAATGAATAACAGAGCCTTTAAAGGCTTATAAAAAGCATTTTGCTTAATTTTCTTATCTTTCACCTTAAATACCTTTATAAAAATATATGCAATCATTGGTCCTAATATTGCAAAGAATAATATAATTACGAAAGATATAGCAAAATCAATTAGTTCATTCATTTGTAAATATTCAATTAATTCATTAAAATAGTCCATATTTTACCTCCAATATAAATATTTTACCACAAAATGCTGAATTGTTCAATTTTAGAATATTTGATAAATAGTAACATAGAATTGTAGGGGAGGAATGAGTATGAAAAAATTTAAAGTATTAATTTCGATATGTGCTTTTCTATTTGTTTGCATATTATGTACAGAAGTTTTTGCTTTTCCACCATCAGGTTCTACTTTATATGATGGGATTGATGTAAGTGAATGGCAGGGTGAAATTGATTGGGAAAGAGTAATAGATTCTGGGATTAGAATTGCATATATTAGGGCTAGTGAAGGGAGTAATTATATAGACCCGGATGCTATGAGAAATTACTATGGAGCAAAAGAGAATGGCATTAAAGTAGGATTTTATCATTATTTGACAGCAAGAAATGAAGCGGAGGCGTTAGAACAAGCAGAGTTTTTTGTTTCTGTTGTTAAAGGTTTAGATATTGATTGCAGATTAGCAATGGATTTTGAAAGTTTTGGAGGCTTGGGAACAGCTGAAATTAACTCAATATCTGAAACATTTTTAGAGGAAGTAGAAAGATTAAGTGGGAAGGAAGTTATAATATACAGTGATGCATATAATGCTGCATACACATTTTCTGCTGAACTTGCGAGCAGATATCCAATATGGGTGGCAGATTATGGTGTTGAAGAGCCAGGTAATGGCAATTGGCGAACTTGGGATGGATTTCAATATTCAGATGAAGGTAAAATAGATGGTATAGAAGGAAATGTAGATAGAGACTATTTTACAAGTGGAGTATTATTATCTGATACTACACCAATACCAGAAGAAGCAACAGGCGAACCAACAACTAAAACAACTACAATAATTGTACAAAGAGGAGATACTTTAAGCCAAATCGCAATGGAATACAATACATCATATCAATATTTAGCAAAAATAAATAACATACCAAATCCAAATTTAATATATACAGGACAAAGTTTAATTGTGCCAGTTTTAGGAAGCAATGAAATCAATGACACTAGCCATAGATTATATATAGTAAAAAGAGGAAATACACTAACACAAATTTCACTAGAATACGGAGTTTCAATAGAAAGTATTGTTAGATTAAACAATATAGCAAACCCTAATTTGATTTATGTTGGAGAAATATTAAGAATACCTACAATAAATGTATACAAATAATTAATTATATGATATAATAAATAAATGAGTAAAATATAGATAGGAGGAAGCATGGAAGCAATAATTATATCAATGGTAAATAAATTTGGTTATTTAGGAATTATATTATTAATAGCAATTGAAAATATATTTCCTCCAATACCATCAGAAGTAATATTAACATTTGGAGGTTTTGCAACAACAATTTCAAATATTACAGTTATAGGCACAATTATAGCTTCTACAGTAGGTTCTGTACTAGGAGCAATTGCATTATATTGGATAGGAAGATTTCTTAATGAGGAAAGAATTGATAAACTTGCTGAAAGTAAAGTAGGTAAGGTATTAGGGTTACAAAAACAGGATATTCATAAAGCATTTAGTTGGTTTGATAGTAAAGGAAAATTTGCAGTATTTTTTGGAAGATTTATTCCAATAGTAAGAAGCTTAGTTTCAATTCCTGCAGGTATGGCTAAGATGGCGATGATTCCATTTTTACTATTAACAACAGTTGGAAGTTTAATTTGGAACACAGTATTAATAACATTAGGAAGAATTGCAGGAGC
>CALXPS010000047.1 GCA_944390405.1 uncultured Clostridia bacterium
CTCCTTAATACCTTCTTTCAATATATTTACTTCATATACCTTATTTCAAAGGTTGTTCCTTTATCTGGTTCTGAATCTACTTTTATGTATCCATTGTTTTGCTCTATTATTGTTTTTGCTAGTGGCAAACCTATTCCCACATTTCCTTCTTGGCTATCTTTTGATTTATAAAATCTTTCAAAAATATGTTTTCTATCTTTTTTAGATATTCCTTTTCCTTCATCTTTTACTTTAATTTTTAAAAACATACTTGTATTTTCAACTGTTATATAAATCTTTGAATTTTGCATGCTATGTTCTATTGCGTTTTTTACTATATTTGTTATTGCTTCTAGTTGCCATTTATAATCTGCTATAAAACTAGCTTTTTCATCTATTTTAGTAATTACTTCTATTTCTTTTATCTCTATTAATATTGATAAATTATCTAAAACATTATCAATTAATTTTTTTGCATTTATATTACTGTTTTCCATTTTTATTGTTCCTGCATCGAATTTTGCCATTTTTAGAAGTGATATAACAAGTGAGCTTATCCAATCTACTTGCTTACTTATTTCTCTTATAAAGTCTTTTCTTACTTCTGGTTCCATATCTGGATTATCTGCTAAGTTATCTAAAAGTATTCTCATTGATGTTAAAGGTGTTTTTATTTGATGTGATATATCTGCTAAAGAATTACTTAATTGTTCTTTTTCCTTTTCACTGTTTTCTGCCGCTTCTTTTAGCAATACTGTTGTTTTATATAACTCATTTCTAAGTTTTGAAAATTCTCCTTCTCCATTGTCTTCTATCTTTAAAGTATAATTGCCATTATTTAGTTGTCTTAAGTAATCATTTATTTCTCTAATTTTCTTTTCTTGTATTAAAACATATGTTGTATAAACAGCTAGTGAAACTACACCAAATATTGCTACTAGAATTATATTTTGAGTAATATTATGTTCCATTGTTATTCGTATTTCCTTTATATTTGCTACATCTTCCTCATACCCATATTTTTGCAGTATATTTTCTGGTGGTTCTTCTTTACTGTTTATTATTTCTAAAATATCTTCTTCTTTTATTTCTGGGTATTGTTCTATTACTTGGCTAATTATTATATTTATTTTGTCATTTATATCTTTTGAATATGCTCTATATTGTGCTTTTATAAATATGAAAAATATTACTAAAAATATAGCTATTATACTAATTCCAATAATTATTATTTTTCTCAAACTTGTTTCTTTTTGTAATTTCACTTTTCTCCCCCTTGTACTTGATACCCTATTCCTTTTACTGTTTTTATAATATCTTCTTCTCCTAATTTTGCTCTTATTCTTTTAATATAAACTGTAAGTGTATTGTCATTAACAAAATTACCTGCCACATCCCAGATTTTATCTAATATTTGTTCTCTTGTTACTGTTTTACCTACATTACTAAGTAAAAGTAGAAGAATTTTATATTCTAATTTTGTAAATTCTACATTTTTGCCATTTACATACACAGATTTCTCATCTAAATTTATTTCTACATTACCATATTCTATTTTATTGTTTTCTTTGTTAAATCTTCTAAGCACATTATTGATTCTAGAAATTAGTTCTTTGTTTCTAAATGGTTTTATTATATAATCTTCTGCTCCCATATCTAAGCCTTTTACTACATCTTGTTCTTCGTCTTTTGCTGTTAAAAATATTATTGGTATATCTGTATATTGCTTTATATATTCACAAAGTTCAAAACCATTACCATCTGGCAAAGCTATATCAAGAACAATTAAATCAAATTCTTGTTTTCCTATAATATTCATTGCTTCTTGCGCATTTAAACATACTTGTACCTCAAATTGTTCCTGTTCTAATAAATATTTTAATCCTTTTATTATAATTTCATTATCTTCAATAATTAATATCTTTTTCATATTCCCTCTTTCCACATATATTATAACATAAAAGTTGGCTTTTGTAGCCAACTTTTATGTTAAATATTGTCTTTTCTTATAGTTTCTATTATGTTTTGCTTATTAATTTTGTTTAATGAATATTTCATTGTTATACCTACTATGATAAATACAAATACTATTGAAATAATTATAGGTACTATTGGCAAACTATATCCGAAATCTGTATCTAATGCAAATGCTTTGTATATAAAGTATGAGCCTAATATTCCTAAAGGTATTCCTATAATTAATGCTTTCAATCCATACATTATACTTTCTAATCTTATCATTCTGTTAAATTCTTTTTTCGTCATTCCTATTGATTTAAGCATTGCAAATTCTTTACTTCTTAGTATCATATTTGTTGTTATTGTATTAAAGATGTTTGTTACACCTATTAAGCTTATTACTGTTATAAATCCATAAAGGAATATTGCTACTACTAGAATTATTCTTTTTTGTTGTTCTACTGCTGTGTTATAATTGTATACAGCTAGTTCTGAATAATTTTCATTTTGTTTTATTAAATCATTTATTGTATTTTCTAGTGTTTCATCTTCTTCAGAATATATTAATAAATCATCTAAGATATAACTTTCATCTACTTTTTCTCCAAACACCTCTTCTAAGAAATCTTGTGATACTACTATTATTCCTGAATCATAATAGGTGTTTTCTAGTCCCATCGGTCTTTCAGTTGTAGTTTTAGTTATTACGAAACTTTTTTCTTTACTACTGTCTGTTATTGTAATTTCATCTCCAGATTGTATATTATATATTCTATCTACTGTTCTAGTATTATCGGCATTATATAATATTACATCATCTATTAAAATGGCTGCCTTTTTATAATTCTCTTCTGATATTCCAAGTTCTTTTATATATTGTTTAAAATATTCATTATTATATACAGCTAATAATATTCCTCCATTCTCTATGTCTCCTAATACTTGTTTGCCAAATTCTGAAGAATATTTTTCAAAATTTATGTCTAATCCCTTTTCGTAGAAATATGCATAATTATCAACATTATCTAACTTTGCAATTTCTTCATATATTGTTTTATCTCCTCCAGATACAAACATATTAAATTTAAAATCTGTATAATATAGTGTTGTTACTTTTGTACCAAGAGTTAAAATACTTGATAATGATATAAATATAAATATACTAACTACTATTGATATTACTGTTGTTCTATACTTTTTCTTGCTTCTTTTTAAGTTTTTGCTTGCTATAACTCCACCTATTCCAAATACTTTTTTTATAAATTTTGGTGTTTTAATCTTTCTTGGTTTTAGCTTTATATCATTGTTTCCTCTAATTGATTCTATTGGAGAAATTTTAGATGCACGTATTGCTGGTATTAAGCAAGATAAATATATTGTTATTAATGATATTATTATTGATGCTATTATTGGAATTATACTTATACTATATTCCAAATTTAGTCCAGCAACAAACATATCACTTAATAAATAATTTACTACTTGTAACAATATCATTATTGCAACTATTCCAAGTAAAATTCCTAATGGTATTGCAATTAATCCTATGCTAAGTCCTTCAAATAATACATTTTTCTTTATTTGTTTCGATGTTGCTCCTACACTTGCTAGCATACCATATTGTCTGTTCTTTTCTGATACAGATATACTAAAACTATTTCTTATAACAAATACACTACTTATAACAATTATAACTATTACTATTGTTCCTATAGTATATAGTACCTGTAAAGTCGCGTCATTTAGAACTCCTTGGTATCTTAATAAATCTGTATTTGATATATTTTTTTCTACTCCTGTACTATTAGATATATTTTTGTTTATTTCTTCATATTCTTTTGGATTTTTGTACAATGCTGATACATTAACAGTATCTCCGCCCCTCATCTTCCATGTATGTTATAACAGTATAACCTGGAGAAGAGTATCCTTCTTTACTTGGTCTTTCCATTACACCAACTATTGTATATGTTTTACTCTCTGTATCTACTATACTTTCTTCTAATATTATGCCGTCTTCTTCCATATCTGTTAAATATGGATTTTCTTCATTTAAAACGGTTCCATCTTGTAATACTCTTTTGCCAATATCTATTGTAATTGTATCTCCTACTTTTAAGTTCACTCTTGCATTTGTTAATATATGTTCTGATATAAGGATTTCATTAGAGTTCGTTGGTAATCTACCTTCTAATAAGTTAACACCATAATTTTCTAAAGCTGTTTTATCATACTCTAGAACATGTAAATATGGTTTACTTTCGTTTTTACTACCCTCTAGTTTTGCCCAACCTATTTCATCAGTATAAAAATATTTGTCTACTTTTTCATTTTCAGTTATATATTTTGTTTTGTCATTTGGTACATCGTAAAATGTTGTATGAAAATCTCCATATTCTCGTATTGTCCAATTTATTAATGTTTTTTGGAAACTTGATACTAATCCTGCAACTCCACATATAAGTGCTGTAGAGAGCATTATTCCTATAATAGTAACAATTGTTCTTTTTTTATTTAACTTTAAACTTTTTATCGTTAATTTATTTAAAACCTTCATAATTTTTAATTCCTTTCATCTTTCAAAATTTTTCCATCTTCAATTGTAATTACTCTATCTGCTTCTTTCGCAATTTTTAAATCATGAGTAATTATAATAACTGTTTGATTAAATTTTTTATTTGAAAGTTTTAATAAAGAAATTATTTCTTCACTAGCTTTTGAATCCAAATTTCCTGTTGGTTCATCTGCTAGCATTATTGCTGGATTGTTTATCATAGCTCTACCTATTGATACTCTTTGTTGTTGTCCTCCTGATAATTGGTTTGGCAGGTGTGTTTTTCTGTTTTCTAATCCTAGTGTTTTTAACAATTCTTCTAGCCTTTGTTTATCTACATCTCCACCATCTAAATCACATGGTAAAGTAATATTTTCTTCTACATTTAATATTGGTATTAAATTATAGAACTGATAGATTAACCCTATTTGTCTTCTTCTAAATATTGCTAAGTTATCATTATCTAAAGAATATATATCTTTTCCATCAATAAACACTTTTCCAGATGTTGGTCTATCTACTCCACCTATTAAATGTAAAAGAGTTGATTTACCACTTCCACTTGCACCTACAATAGCTACGAATTCTCCTTTATCTACTGTAAATGAAATATTATCAACTGCATTTATTTTAGTTTCTCCTTTCCCATAAGTCTTGCTTAAGTTTTGAACTTTTAAAATTTCCATATCCACATTTTCCTTTCTAATTTTTTTTTAAATTACTTAATTATATTACCATCTCAAAGTGACTATAAAATGACTAAAATAATTTTTTATGCATCTTCATTTATAATTTTTTCTGCTTCTTCTTCTGTTAAATATCCATATTTTATCATTTTTAGCATAACTTGTTTTTGTCTTTGTTTTGCTAAATCTGGATTTTCTGTTGGAGCATATACAGATGGGGCATTTGGTATACCTGCAAGCATAATACATTCACTATCTGTCATATCTTTTGGTAATTTTCCAAAGTAACCCATAGCTGCATCTTTTATATTGTAATATCCATTTCCAAAATAAATTGTATTAATATATAATTCTAAAATTTCATCTTTATCATAATTTTTTTCTATTTTGAATGCCATGAATACTTCTGCTATTTTCCTTGTCATCTTTTTTTCTTGTGTGAAGTATTCATTTTTTGCAATTTGCTGTGTTATTGTGCTTCCACCTTCTGCAAAGCTCATTGTTTTTATATTATTAACAACTGCTCTTCCTATAGCAATTACATCTATTCCAGAATGTTTATAAAATCGATGGTCTTCAACTGAAATTACTGCATTTATATATGTTTCTGGGAGTTCAGAAAGTTCTGTATAATTTTCTCGTGATTTTATTTCATTAACTTTTTCCTCTAATGGTGTTTCTTTTATTGCTTCTCTATACATCTCATATCCTTTACCAACTAATAATGCTGTTATACTTAATATAATTAATAATAAAATTAATAGTATCTTTTTTAAATACTTCATCTATTACCACCTCTTCTTTTATATTGTTAATATTAACATTTTAAAGTGACTATAAAATGACTTTGGTTATAATTAATGAATAATGAATAATGAATAATGAATAGTGAATAATGAAAAATGAATAATAATTGAAAGCTTTTTGTAATTCTACGAATTACAAAAAGCTAACCTAAATTATTCATTATTAATTATTCACTATTCATTATTCATTATATAAAAAAAAAAAAGCCTGGCAACTACTTATCTTCCCAGCAAGGTATCTCGCAAGTATTTTCAGCATCCGTGAGCTTAACTTCTGTGTTCGGT
>CALXPS010000048.1 GCA_944390405.1 uncultured Clostridia bacterium
CCTTTTGTGTATTCGTCTCCTTCAAACCTTATATATCCTCCTGTATATGTTCTTAATGTCATGTTTATTCTTTCTATGGTGTTACTTATTTTCTTTTCTTTTGCTGTAAACACTTCAAATGGTATTACTGTTCCTAAAATGCTTATGTCTGATTGCTTATCTTCTAAATTTCTTACAAAGCTTTTTTTATTCTCGTCATAGAAATTTTTTAATATATATTCTTTTATTTTTACATTCATTTCTCTTAAAAATTCTTTTTCTTTGTTAACATTTTCTTGTTTTACTCTATTTTTTGTAAGTTCTTCTTTTAATTCTTCATAAATTTTTATCATAGAGTTAAATGCTGCAAATATACTTGCTATAGAATATAAACTTACTCCTTCATGCATTTCCCATAAGTCATAGCTTACTTGTATTTTGTTTGTTTTATCAAATATATCTGTTATATATTTTTTTAAAAATGCTACGGCTTTTTCACACATTTTTAAATTATCTTTTAAGAATTTTTTGTCTTTAACTTTTAAATAATGGTGATATACTCCAAATACTACAGAACCTGTTTCATCTACTTGGTATCCCCAACATGGAGCTAAACAACCGTCTGTGAAGAAACGCTGTTCCCACATTCCATTTCTTCTTTGTGTGTTTTTACAAAAGTTTTTATAGAATTTTTCTACTTCTTTTTTCATGTTAAGTATATCCATTGCATATGTAACAAATACTGCATCTCTTGTCCAGCAGTAATCATAACCACCAGACTTTTCTAAATTTTCATCTACTTCTACAGCTGCTGAAATTCCTCCGGTCTCATTATTTATAAGTAGAGCATATAAAAGTATAGTCCTTTCATATATTTTTTTTATTCTCATATTTTTTGGTGTTTCTTCTAAATTGTCTAAATTAATAGTATCATGGTCTTTTAAATATTTTCTCCAATATTTTTTTACAGAATTATATTCTACTTTAAAATCTATTTTTCTTATTCTATCTATTGTTTTTTCTAATGAATCCAGGTTATTTTTGTTATCATTTATATAAATATATAATTCAAATTCTCTTGTTTCTCCTGGTTTTAATGTACCTAAATCATAACTTATAGCTGAATCTGCAGACATTCCAACATAATCTTTATCTCCAATCTGTCCATCTTCAATATTGTTTTTTACATTATTTATTTGTGAACTTAACAATTTATCTTTTGAAAACGTGCACATTGTATATTCACAATTATACTGCATTAATGCATCATCTTTACATATTCCACTTATTCGGTTATTTTGTGATGATATTAATCCTGAATGTACTATAAAATTTAAATTTAAGTCTATTGTGTTTTCATTAATAAATTTATACTTTTTTACTATAATGTTTTCTTTAAATATTACATAATCTTTTTGAATTGTCTTTATATTAAAATATGTGTTTACTATCTCTGTTTGTAATATGTTTGTTCCTTTTTCGTATGTTTGTTCATAAGTATTATTTATATCTTGATGTAAATATACTAATCTAGAATCATTTATTTTCAAGCCAGTATGAAAGAAATTCAATATTTGTTTGTAATCTCTATTAGGGTAAAAAATCCTTAACATTTCTCCATGTTTTGTGTAACTAACTACTATGTTTTGATTACCTATTATTGCATCATTAAAATATTTTTCCATGTTTTCTCCTTTTTTACTGTTATACAACTATACAGTAAATTTTAACTAATTTTATGAAATAACTCGAACAATTTGTTGTTCTAGTTCTTTAATTTTATCATTTATTGCTAATATTTCTTCATCTTTCTTATCTTCATTAAATATGTCTTCTCTAATTATATCTGACATTTCTTCCAATTCTTCTCTTAATGTTGATAGTCTATCAATTACTTCTAATCTTAAGAACCTATATTTGTCTTTTGTTTCTATTTTTGATACTATTCTTATTTGTTCGTCTAAGTTATAGTTTTCTCCATAATCTGGTATAGTTACTGGTATTTGAGTTGTTTCTAGTATTTTATTCTTTAATACTATCTGTCCTTCTGGTTCACCATGTACTAGGAAAATATGTTTAGGTTTTGTTATAAAAGAATATACAAAATTTAATAACCATTCTTGGTCTGCGTGACCTGAATATCCTTCTATATATTCTATTCTAGCATTTACTGCTATTTCTTCTCCAAATATTTTTACTTTTTTCTCTCCTGCTACTATTCTTGCACCTAATGTACCTGGAGCTTGGTATCCAACAAAAAGTATTGTGTTGTTAGGATTCCATAAATTATGTTTTAAGTGATGTTTTATACGTCCTACTTCGCACATTCCACTAGCTGATATTACAATATGTGGTGTTGGATCTTCATTTAATGCTCTTGATTCTTCAGCCGTTCTTGTAAATTTTAAACCTGGGAATTCTAATGGATTGTCTCCTCTTTTTATTCTTTCTCTTACTTCTTCCTCAAACAAATTCATATTTTGTCTAAATACTTCTGTTGCAGATATTGCAAGTGGACTATCCACATATACTGGTACTTTCATTAATTTTTCATATTTTTCTAAAAACTCTTTATCTGTTCTGTTTTCCTTTAGTTTATTTAATTCATATAATATTTCTTGGGTTCTACCTACTGCAAATGATGGAATTATTACATTACCACCTTTATCTAATGTTTCTGCAACTATATTTAAGAACATTTCTGCTTTATCTTCATTTTTATTATGAAGTCTTCCGCCATATGTTGATTCCATAACTAGATAATCTGCAGTTTCTATCATTGTTGGTGAATCTAACAGCGGTATATCATTATTGCCTAGGTCTCCTGTGAATACTATCTTTTTTGTTTCTCCTTTTTCTTTTACCCATACTTCTATAATGCTTGAACCTAGCATATGACCTGCATCGTTGAATCTTACGCTTATGTTTTCATCTAATTCAACTATTTGGTCATATGAAACTGGTTTAAAGATTTCTAAACAATTTATTGCATCTTGTGCTGTATATAATGGTGGTAATTCTGGTTTTCCTTGTCTTGCTCTCTTTTTGTTCTGCCATACGTTTTCCATTTCTTGAATATGTCCACTATCTGGAAGCATTATTGTACATAAATCACATGTGGCTTTTGTTGCATATACTGGACCTCTATATCCATCTACATATAATTTAGGAATTCTTCCTGAATGGTCTATATGTGCATGTGTTAATAACATATAATCTATTTCATTCACATTAAACGGAAAATCAGTATAGTTTTCTCTTTCATCTTTTGCTCTCCCTTGGTATAATCCACAGTCAACTATTATTTTTTTACCTGCTCCTTCTAATAAGAAGTTGGATCCTGTTACTGTTTTTGTTGCGCCAAGAAAAGTAATATTCATAAAAATCAAATCCTTTCTTTTAGATAAATACTTTTATTTTTTTATTTAATTTCACATTGAGTTCCTCTATAGTGGAGAATTCTAACGTTTTGTAAATATTGTCTTCATCATATATTTCTAATATTATTTTATTTTCTTTTTGTATAAACTTAAAATATATTTTTTCTAATTCTATTATGTCTGTTTGTAAAATATTTTTTATGATCTCATAGTTTTCTTTTATGTTTTTACTAAAAATTGTTATAATTTTTAATTTACATGCTTTTGTAATTACTAATTTTTGAAATGGATTTACATCTACAATGTTGTAAACTTGCTCATTTTCTGTAACATATATTAAGCTATAATATCTCATTTTATATATTAAGTTTATTAGAGTTTCTTTTTCTTCTATATTGTTTATTTGTATTCTTATTGCTTCATAAACTAAACCTAATAATTCCTTTACTTTTTGATTATATATTTTTTTATCTTGTTTTAATAAATCTATTTCTTTAATTAATGTTAATTTTGTTTCAATTTCTGTTTTTGTTTTAATAAAATTTAGTGGTTCCATTTTTTTACTATATGTGTTTAGTTTTTTTATTAAATCTTCTCTTTCTTTTTCTA
>CALXPS010000049.1 GCA_944390405.1 uncultured Clostridia bacterium
AGCAATCAATAAAGCTCGTATATCACAAATACCAATGTGTTACGAGCTTTTTTCCTTTTTTAACTGTCAAACTCAGGTATATTACCACGTTTATGATTTTTTGTATATAGTATTATCAAAATTAATATAAATTTTTGTTACAATCGCAATAGAAATATGAATAAAAGAAGTGGAATATAATGAAATTACTTTTATATAAAACAAGAAAAAATCTAATTATATAAAAAAAGAATCCCCCTCGAAGAGAGAGGGTTCTTTTTATGGACAAGATTATCTGACATGCACAATATATACAGTATGCTTTGTGGTTACACGGTATACATTGCCACCAAGATAAAGGATATCCAATACGGTGGTTGTAAAACAACCCTTCAATTTGGGAATTCCGCCCCAAATCTCAATTCGTTCACATTTGAATCGCTGGCCAATCGACGGGACAGAGTGTGCAATCGCAAGGAAGGATTCTTTGACAGAGGTTTGTGCAAGAGAAGTAAAGGAATCACTGGAAGGTTCAAACCAAGAGGAGTCGAAAAAGCCGTCTACACCTTTCAGATGATAACAGATTTGACCATCATGCCGGTGCCAAGAGATGACCTCATACCCTTTGCCAAGAACCAACTCCCATGGTGCAGTGCATGCACACATAGATAATGTTTTACCGTTGTAACGTACAATCTTTGCCATAAAATTTCCTCCTTGGGTAATTTTACCCATATTAAAATGATAAAGTCTAATGATGCAACGGAGATATGTAATGTTACATCAAATATATTATAACATATTTACATAAAATGGTCAATTTCAAAGGTTTTTTATGTGTAAATAATGTTAACAATTTGAAGCTTAATTATACACTGAAAATGAAAAAGAACCTCCTCATTGTGTAAATGAGGAGAGTTATTTTGCTTGATTAATAATTGGACTCATTATCAGTATCGATTCTGGAAACAAAAGCTTTAAAGTAGGAACAAATGCGTTTTTTTTCACCTTCAGTAGTCAAAGTAGAATTTTTGTATTCAGGGATGAACCCTTTTTCAACAAGATATTCAGCCCTATACAGATCAAAGATAGAATCAACAGTACATTCAACATTATAAGTTTGATGAATATAGCGAGCTTGCCAAACCCCAGTATAGGTTAAATACTCAGAGCTGAGGGAGGCAGAATCGCGCCAAACTACAATTTTGTCCTCACCAATACCAAAACAACGATATTTTTCACGAATTAGTTTGGCATGTGCTTTTGCTTTCTCAGCAATAGACTTCAAGTCAGTTATGGCGATTATTTCATCGGCAGACATTTGCATAATTTTGTCCATATCAAACATTATAATACCTCCAAAAATTTTTTTAAGCTGTACATATAAAGGCTATAAATAAACGCGAGGTTTGTAAACACAAGGTCGTAACCCTATGTATATTTGTGTATTATAACATATTTACATAAAAAAGTCAAAAACATTTCAACTGCTTTGGCAGTAAATCTTAAGAATGATACAATTTTGTACATTGCAATATTAATTGCACATTAATTTTAAAAATTTTATAAAATGTTATGCTGTCTTTAATTCTTCTTCATAATATAGATTATTTTTTGCTTTAATGATATAATTATCTTTACAAATTAAAGCAATGATAGAAACTTATAATAAAAAAGTAGATTTTGTAGATTTTTCTAGTTTAGGCAAGATAATTGATGAAATACAAAAGTGACTTAGGAAAGTCAGAGAGTCTGACGGAGTTTTTGTTTGCATAGTTAGAGAGAGTAAAAGACACGCTTTAGATTTGCTAATGTGTCTTTGCTACTTTTCTTATTGTATAGGAAAAATCGACTTTTATCTTGGCAAAATATAAGATTTTTCCATATACAACAAGAAAAGTAACATATAAAAAGACCCGCGTTAGCAATGCTAGTGTGGCTTTGCCACTTTTCTTATTTTAATGATATAATTAGCACAACAAAAAAAAGTAATTTGTAGAGGTGTACTTTTATGAGTAAAAAGAAAATAATTGTATTGTTTAGTATTTTATTATTTATAATAATTATTGCCATCACCTTGTCTTTATATAAAATGAATAACAGTGATTATTATAGAGCAAAAAAAGAAACACTAAAATTTTTAGATAAAAATATCACTAAATTAGAAGAAATAAGTAAAGAAAGTTTATCGAAAAAGGATAAAGAAACGTACGAATTTAAAACTAAAAAATACCATTTTGCTGAAAATGATGGAAAAGAATATATTGTAATAAATATTAATGCACAAGGTATGCTTGGAGGTCAATATTGGGACTTGATTTATTGTGAAGATGATTATTTAGATGGAAATACTATTGATATATATGATGAATATAAAGAAACTGGTAGTGGCAATAATATCTTTATTGTAGAAAAAATTAGAGATAATTGGTACTTTTCATATCAAGATTGGGATGGAAAAGTAGATACAACAAAAATAAACAAATAACTAACAAACTAAGAAAGAAAAAGGAGATATTTTAAAGAGTACCAGAACATTATAGATCTTACAATTCATAGAAGAAATAGATGATAAGAAGATTTAATAAGAATGATATAAATGATGTAATGCAAATATGGGAAAATGAAAATATAAAAGCCCATAAATTTATTTCAAAGGAATATTGGGAAAGTAATTATAACTTTGTAAAAGAATCTTTACCAAAAGCAGAAATATATGTTTATATTATTAAAGAAAAAATAGTAGGTTTTGTGGGTTTAGATAATAATTATATTGAAGGCATTTTTGTTGATACAAATAATCAATGTAATGGAATAGGAACATCTTTATTAAATAAAGTAAAAGAAAGCAGAAATAGTTTGACATTAAGTGTATATAAGAAAAATAAAAACGCGATTAGTTTTTATAAGAAAAATGGTTTTGTAATTACAAATGAAAATATGGATAATAATACAAAAGAAATAGAGTATACTATGACTTGGAATAAATAAGAGTAAAATTACAAAATAAAGTCGCAAATTTTTAGTATAGATTATTTTTTGCTTTAATGATATAATTAGCACAACAAACAAATCGTTAAATATTAACTTGACATTAAACTTAAAGATATGTATAATATAAACTATGGGAGATAATATTCTAATTAAAAAAACTAATCAATTGACCATCTAATTAGGAGGGCAAATTATGAGCAGTATAAGTACGATTCTTAGAAAAGAAATGGAAAAAAGTAATGGGGCTGCTAGATTAGTGAAAGTGCCGAAACATATGAAACCAACGGCAGAAACTCTCGAAAAACTGGAGAGAGAAATTAGTGCTCAAATCGAGTCTAATCGTAGAATGCGATATAGGAGTGAATTTGAAACTAAGAAATAAGCAAAGTAAATGGCTGGAGAAAGTTACTTCAGCCATTTAAAATTAATCATACAAATTACAATTTATCAAGCAGATAATTATAGGTTTATCAGCAATGGTGCCTCTTTTTCGCTATATATTTTTTAGCTTTAAATTGTTTTATCTAATAAAACTTACAAGTCGGCAAGTTGTTTCCGAATGGAGCGATTACGGAGCAGGTATGCAAAAAAATATATCTGCAAAGTAATGCTATTTTTATATAATTCAATTTATTGATTTAAATTTAACATAAATTTTAAGAATTATCAATAATTTTAGATAAAATAATAAAAATACCTAGAATCATTTTATGACTCCAGGTATGCGTGGAATTGTTAGCCAATAACATCCAATGCACATCGTTCCATTGCATTGAGATTAACAACTAAATAAAATATATCCTGTTTCTCAATTGTAGAAGTATTTACGAACTGTTTTAAAGGAACTACCTTAGAAATAAAAGGTTTATCAAATTCTA
>CALXPS010000050.1 GCA_944390405.1 uncultured Clostridia bacterium
TCTGTTTGTACAAATGTTACCATATATGCTCTGTTTCCCATAAATCTTACTGAATAAATTCTTTCTCCTGGAGCTAATCCTTCTACTTTTCCAACTATTTCTAAGTTTTCATTTAATACATATAAATTATTTGTATTGCTTTCGCTACTCCAAGATGTACTATCTGTTGTTGCAATTCTGAAATATCCATCTTTTTCATCCATTGAAAATTGGTTTAATACAGAGCCTGGAACTTTTCCTGTTTTTGAAAATGTACATGTTGCGTCTTTTAAATTGAATTTATAAATTTCTGTATTTATTTCAGACCCATCGTCATAATTATATTTTGTTCTTGTTATATATAAATTTGTAGCTGATGAATATACTTGGCTTCCTCCGCCCAAATAACTGGTTATATTGGCTGGTTCATTATTTGTTATATTAAATGCTGCTATGTTTAAGTAATTTGTGTCTTCAAATTCTGGTATATAATATATACAATCAAAACCTATACTTTTTATCTCTTCCCCTGTTGCGGTATCTATATATTGGGGTTTAAATTCTTCTTCGTCTAATTGGCTTTGTTTGTAGTCTTTACATAAGTATGCATATATATATTTATTTGATATTAAATATACATTATCTCCTATCATTCTTGAAGATAAATAATAACCTTCTATTTCTACTGTTCTTTCTAATTTTGGATTTTCTCTGTCATCTATATTATAGATTTTAGCTACTGTGTATGTTTCATTTGTTGGATAATAATATTCTGTATTAACAATGTTCTTTTCTTCTGTTTCACGATATGTTATTCCAATAATTACTATTTTATTATCTTTTAAGAATATTTCTTGTGGTTCAAATTCTTTGTTATTAAATACTACTTTTGATGTTAATTTTACATTATTTACATCTGTAATTGTTAATGCTGAATTTGTTAAATAATATATAAAGTTTCCATCTGTTTTTACTATATCTGCTTCATCTACACCTTCAACTTGTACATTAGTTTTTGAAAAGTCTTCAGCACTTGCAGCTTCTTCATTTAAAACTGCACTATCTGCTGATGTACTTTGGTTTGTTGTTACTGAATCCAAAATTATATTTTTTTCTTTTTCAACTCTTTTTTCCAACATAGCATATAAGTTTTCAAAATTATCTACTTTTGGTAAATCACCAGTTTGTGATACTTCTTCATATTTTACCTCGTTAATTGGTGATAGTGTTATATTTGGCATAAATATAGTAATTAGAATTGCAAACATTACTGCTAAACTTGCAATAGGATATACTTTATTATATCTTCGTTTCTTTGGAGTTTGTTTTATCTTGTTAAAAGTTTCTTTTTTTAGTTCATCACTTACTTTAATTTCATTTACTGCATCAATATAATCTTTCTTACTCATTTTCAATACCTCCTTTTACAGTTTTTTCCAGCTTTTGTCTTGCTCTTGATAGTCTAGTTTTTATAGTATTTTCATTTAGTTTTAAAATTTTACTTATTTCTTTTATACTGTAATTTTCGTAATAATACAAGTGTATTACTGTTCTATATTTTATAGGTAGATTCAAAACAGCATAATATATATCATGCCTTTCAGGTGTTTCAAAACTTAAGTTTTCATCTAAATCTGCTCTGTGCTTAATAAAACTAGAGTTTAAAATTGATTTACTGCAATTTATTGTAACTCTAATAAGCCATGTCTTTTTATGTTCTTCGCTTTCAAATTCTGGCATTTTTCTGGCTAGTCTTAAAAATACTTCTTGATATACATCTTCACTTGTTTCAATATTTCTAGTCCTAGCCATTGCTAGCCTATATACCATATTTGAATACTTTTCTATCGTTTGTTCTAAAAATTCATTTTTGTTAAGATATACCATTTCTTATCACCTATATCTATAATACCATAAAAACAATGTAAAAGTTGCATTTTTTAAAAAATAATCCCAAAACAGAATATTTTTATTCTGTTTCAGGATTATTTTTTAAGATATTTCTTATCTTATTTTGTTTCATAACTTCCACACATTGATTCTTCTTCTGGTCTGCCTGTATTACAGTTTTTACAAGGTTCAACTATTATTGATTCTAATTCACATAGTTTATTTGCTGTATTGTTATATATACAGCTGTGTACTGTACAATTGATTTTTTGATTTTTTTCCATAAAAAATAGCCTCCTTTTTAAAATTTTCTTTTTATAGTATGGCTATTTTTTTATAAAATTATTTTCCAATTTTTTCATTTAAGGCTCTGTTTTGCTCAATTTGCTTATTGCATTTTTCTTCTGGTTTTTTAAAACTCAAATACCAACTTATTCCATTTTTATTTTTTTCAATTTCTTTACTTCTTTCTTGTAATTCTTTAAATGTTGTTGGACTTGATTTTATTATTGGTTGCCCTGGAACCCAATTTGCTGGTGTTGAAGCTTTGTTACAATCTGCTACTTGCAAGGCTTCTACTACTCTTAATATTTCTGGTATCCATCTTCCTACATTTAATGGATAAATAAATATTGTTCTTACAATTCCTTTATCATCTATTATAAATACGTTTCTTACTGTTTCAGTTGTACTTACATTGCTTGATATCATTCCGTATTTTCTTGCTATTTCTCCGCTTCTATCTGCAATTACTGGAAATGGTATTTCTATACCTGTTCTTATCATAATATCATTTAGCCATGCTAAATGTGACGGATTGCTATCTATGCTTAGTCCAATCAATTGTGTATTCAGATTTTGAAAATATGTATTAGCTTTTGCAAATGCTATGAATTCTGTGGTGCAAACTGGGGTATAATCTCCCGTAATCAAAAGGGTTACTTTTTTTTACAGTCCTTCAACCCTTTTTAGCATCTAAATATGCTATTTTATATACTTTAGTAAAAGTTTTAATATTCGTTTGAATAAGTACTATTTCAGGAATATCAAATATTTCTTTGTTGCTTGCTATTCTTTTTTCTACAAATAATTCTTCCATGTTTTTTTTCATATATATCCCCCTTTTAGGAGAAACGCGTTTCTTTAATTGCTTAGATTATATTATTGTAAAACCTAATTGTCAAGTAAAACTTTTCGACAAAGTTTTACAAATATTATTTCTAAAAATAATTCGACAAATTACATTCTTGTTATATCAATATTTATCTATATTAAATAGTTCGCTCTAGGCGAAGTCTAGTAATTTATAAATATTTGAATTAAAATTAAAATATAACACAATATTATACTAAAGAGGTAATAAAATGTTTGTTTTTATAATAAAGAATGTTAGAAAAGAAAAAGGTATAACGTTATATAGATTAGCAAAACTAACTAAATTATCTTATTCTTATTTATCCGAATTAGAAAATAATAAAGTTTTTAATCCTTCACTTTCTACAATGCACAAAATTGCTACTGCTTTAAATGTTAAAATAAATGATTTATTCTACTCTAAGTTAGATATTGATATGTTAAAAGAAGAAATGTATAGAAGAATAAATGAATCTGGCATTGATTCAACAGAAGTTTTAGAAATAAGCAATATTATCGATTTGTTAGTTACAATGAATATGAATTAGAAATCTTTATTTACACTAAAAAAAACTAGTTACATTTTGTATCTAGTTTATATTATATAATTTATTATAACTATTTGTTTTATTTTGTATTAAGTATTGTATTACTCGTACAAGTATGCTATAATAA